>CAYGZA010000010.1:0-45462 GCA_964354135.1 uncultured Planctomycetaceae bacterium | reverse complement strand
GGGCCTGCGGCGAGGCGGCGAAGAGCGGCGCGCAGCGGGCCACCATGTAGATCCCGGCGGTCACCATCGTCGCCGCGTGGATCAAGGCGCTCACCGGCGTCGGGCCCTCCATCGCGTCCGGGAGCCAGACGTGCAGCGGGACCTGGGCGCTCTTGCCGCAGGCCCCTAGCAAGAGCAACAAGCAGATCGCCGTAGCGACGCTCGGGTCCATCACACGCGCCTGGCCAAACACGCCGCCGAAATCGAGCGTGCCGAAGGTGGTCCAAATCAGAAATACGCCCAGGGCAAAGCCGAAATCGCCGACGCGGTTGACAAGAAACGCCTTCTTGCCCGCGGCCGCGGCCTCCGGCTTCTGAAACCAGAAGCCGATCAACAGGTAGCTGCAAAGCCCCACCGCCTCCCAGAACACGTAGAGCAGCACGAAGTTGCTCACCGAGACCAGCATCGTCATCGAGAAGACGAACAGGGAGATGTAGCTGTAGAACCGCCAGTAGCCGGGGTCGCCGTGCATGTAGCCGACCGAATAGACGGCCACCAGGAGCGAGACGAGCGTCACCGTGACCAGCATCACGGCGGTGAGCGGGTCGGCCCGCAGCATCACTCTAATGCAGAAATCCCCGGTCGCCGGCGGGGGCAAGGCCGGGGCCCGCGGGCCTGTCTGCCCGGAGGGCTGATACGCCTTCGGCACCGTGGCCCAGGTCCAAAGCGTGACGGTCTTCTCGTAGCCGGCCTGCTTGCCCTCCGCGGCGGCCCGGCCGCACTCGCGGCCCACTTGAGCCAGCAGAAACAGGCTCGCCAGAAAAGCGACCGACAGCCCGGTCACCAACGGCCAGTGGCTCCGCTCGCGCAGGACCCGATTGCCCAACGCCGCGGTCACCAGCGTGGCCGCCAAGGGCATCGCGGGGATGAGAACCAGGAGTATGGTGACAACATCCAGCATGACGGCAACACGACGTTACAGGTCAATGACCAATGACCAAGCACCAATGACCAAGACTTGCGTCAAATCCCTTAACCAAGGACCAAGCGTTATTGGTCATTGGTCATTGGGATTCAGTCATCCTCCCTTTTCCTCTGCGTTCTCTGCGTGCTCCGCGGTTTGATTCTCAAACGCGCGGGCGGTAATCGGTCTTTTCCCGCGGGATTTCGGGCTGGCGCCCGGCGGGCGAGAGTCTCGGCCAGTCGGGCGGCTTTTCCGGCGGAAGCTCCTCCGCGCGGTCCGCCGGCGGCGGCTGATTGGCCTCGCGGAGCTCGTGCCACAAGGCGACGTCCAGGCTCCCGCGGCGCCGAAACAGCATGAGGATCATCCCCAGCGCGATGGCGGCCTCGCAGGCGGCCACGGCGATGATGAACAACACCAGCACCTGCCCGCCGAGATCGTTGTGGTACCGGCCCCAGGCAACGAGGCTGATCGACACTCCCTGGAGCATCATCTCCGCCGCCAGGAACATCACGATCAGGTTCCGCCGGCTCACGAAGCCGACCATCCCAAGGGCGAACAGGATCGCCCCGACGACCAGGTAATTGGCCAGAAGTGCCCGTTCATCCACGACCATGGGCATCCTCTCCGGAGTCGGGGCGGGGCAGGGGAGCGGCCTCGGAAGCGGCCAAGGGGCCCCGTGCGCGGCCGACGATCACCGCCGCCCCCACCAGCGCCGCCAGGAGGAGCGCCCCGGCGGCCTCCACGGCGACCAGATAGCGCCCGAAGAGGGCCTCGCGGCCGAAAAGCTCCTCGCCGATGCGGCGCACGTGCTCCTCGGCGAGGACCCCTTGCTGCCGCTCTTGACCGGTGACCCGGGTCGGCGGCAGGGGACCCCGGTCGCGGCCGAGCACGCCGGTGACGGTCATCGTCAACAGGCCCACCAGCACGGCCCCGCTGAAGGCCGAGAGCATCCCTTCCCAGCTTGTCCGGTCGTAGCGGGCCCGGCCGCTCGGCTCGGCCAGCATCAGGAGGAACAGGAACGTGACGAGGATCGCCCCGGCGTACACGACGATCGTGGCCACGGCCAAGAACTGCGCCCCCTGAATCAAAAAGAGCCCCGCCGTCCCCATCAGCGAGAGGCCGAACCAGATCGCGCAGTAGACGGGGTTGCGGAGCGTCATTGCGGCCCCGGCGGAGACCACCGTCACGGCGGCCAGCATCGCGAAGATCGACTGCGACATCCACTCCCTAAGCGGCGGCACCTGCGAGCCCAGGAGCCCAAGGCCCGCGGCAGCCAGCACGACCCCGAACCCGCGACCGCGGCCAGTCCCGCGGGGCAACAAAAGCCATATCCCCGCCCCACCCACGAAGGTCGCCAGCAAAATGATCCACCGCGGGTCGTTCACTCGGTTCCCCCCGCTTCCCCTGGCCGCGGCGGTTCCTTCCCCCCCGGCCCCGTCGCCCGGGCAGACCGCATCGGCTCGCTCTTGTTGGTCTGGTCGTAAATGCTCAGGAGCTTCTGCTTGTCGAAGATCATTTCTTCGCGGCTCTTGCCCGAGAGGTCGTAGAAGGCGGTCAGCTCAATGGCCTCCACGGGGCAGGCCTCTTCGCACATGCCGCAGAAAATACACCGAAGCTCGTCGATTGTGAAGCTCTCCGGGTACTTTTCCCGGTCGGGCCAGGGGCTTTCGGCCGCCACGATGTCGATGCAATGCGCCGGGCATGCCGTGGCGCAGAGGAAGCAGGCCACGCACTTCACGCGCCCCTGCTCGTCCCGGTTCAGCCGGTGGACCCCGCGGTAGATGAGGGGGTCGGGAATCTCGTGCCGTTCCTCGGGGAATTGCACCGTCTTCTTGCGACTGAACAGGTGCCTCAAGGTGGTCGTCAGCCCCTCAACGAAGAGGGGCAGATACGATCTCCCCGTCAGCCCCATGTCGGGTGGCTTGACCCACCGGATTTGCCTGTCGTCAACGTTCATCGGAGCTTGGTCGTTGAACCTTGGTCATTGGTCATTACTCCCGGGCGATCGGCCGGTTGTCGGTCGTGGTCGGATCGGCCAGGGTCGTCACCAGCCACGAAACGATCAAGACCCCCGCGCCCACGGCCGCCATGAGCAACCTGTTTGACAAACTGCCGGCCGCGGCCCACCGGTCCCCGTATTCGACCCACATCGCCACGACCGCCACATTCACCACTCCCAAGGGAAGCACCACCTTCCAGGCGATGTTCATCAACTGATCGAAACGGAACCGCGGCCAGCTCCATCGCGCGAGCATGAAGAACAAGATCATGCCCATCACCTTCGCAAACAACACCACCACCCGGAGGATGGCGATCGGCCAGGTGACGTTCTCGCCCGAGCCGGTCAGGCCCCAGAAATGCCAGCCGCCGAGAAAGAGGATTACGATCAGGACCGAGGCCGCAATCATGTGCAGGAACTCGGCCACCAGGTACATCATCAGTTTCATGCCGGAGTACTCGGTGTGGTAGCCGCCGACCAGCTCCTGCTCGGCCTCGGGCAGGTCGAAGGGGAGCCGTCCCGTCTCGGCAAATGCCGCCACGAAGAAGACCACAAACCCCAGCGGCTGAACCAGTGCGTTCCATACGCCCGAGGCGGCCTGCTCCAGGATGATCTTGTCCAGGCGGAGCGAGCCCGTCATGAGCACCACCCCCAAAAGCCCCAGGCCAAGCGGGATTTCGTAGGACACCAGTTGGGCCCCGCCCCGCAGGCCGCCGAAAAAGCTGTACTTGTTGTTGCTTGCCCAGCTTCCCAGCAGCACGCCGTAGACCGCAAGGCTGCCCATGGCGAAGACGTAGATCATCCCCACGTCCACGCCGGGGGCGATGACAAGCGGAATCTCCCTGTCTAACCCGAGGAAGTCGGGCGGCAGCACGCTCCCGAACGGGATGACGACGAAGACCGCCATCGCCGCAACGAAAATCAGGACCGGGGCAAGCCAATAGAGGAACTTGTCGACGTGCCCCGGCGTGAACTCCTCCTTGAAGATGAATTTCACCCCGTCGGCGATCGGCTGCCCAAGACCCCAAAGGCGGATCTTGGTCAGCGGGATGCCGACCCGGTTCGGGCCGAGGCGATCCTGGATCCACGCCGCCATCCAGCGCTCCACGAGCACCAGGTACGCGGCGGCCATCACCAGCCCGCCGATCACCAGCACGATCTTGACCAGGGCTTCGATTATGATCGGTGTCATGTTGAGCTATTAGCTATCAGCAGTCAGCTATCAGCTTTCAGCAGTCGGCTATCAGCAGTCAGCTACCGAGGCTCAAGAGATGATAGCTGAAAGCTGATCGCTGAAAGCTGCTTCTTCCTTCAAACGACGCCCGCCTTCCGTCCGGCCGCGGTCTCGGCCAACAAGTTGACCTTCAAGTTCACGCCGGCCTCGGGGATCGGCCCGCGGGCCACGTGGAAGTACAGGATCTCCTCCGCCACTTCGCTCAGCACCGTGCGGGCGTCGTACAGTCCTTCTCTTCCCGATAGTTCCCACAACAAGCTTCCTTCGGGCCGCACGCCCACGGGCGGCCGGATCGCCCAGCGGACCGATTGCAGGTGATCGCGCCGGTTCACGTAAGAACCGTCCCGCTCCGGGAAGGCCGCCGCCGGCAGCACATAGGTTGCCCGGTCGGCAAGCGGCGAGGGAAACAGGTCCTGCACCACCAGCAAGTCCACGCGAGCCAGCCGCGCGGCGGTTGCCTCGTCGATCCATTCCTTCTTGTATCCGCCCGAGACCCACAGGCCGCGGATTGCCACCCGTTCCACCTCGGCAACCAACTCGTCGAACGCGGTCGCGCCGCCGGTGAAATGGGCGAGCACCTCTTCCACGCCGCGGCGGTTGGGGCACTTTTCCGCCGCGATCGCGAACCCGCCGGGGAACCGCTCATCGCCCCCGACGACCGGAATCGGCCCCAGGGCCAGCCGCGCCTCGGGATCGATCCGCCGGACGTACTTCGCCAGCAGATACGCCTCCTCCACCGTCAGGAAGGGCGACAACACCGCGGCCAACTTGCGTGCCTCGCGGAGCCGCTCGTCCAATTCCCGCGGCAAAGGGGTCCAATCCAGCTCCACCGGCGACCGGCCCTCGCGGCGGACCGGACGCAAAAGCCGCCGGTCGCTGTGGACGTGCGGGTAGTCGTAGCGGCCGTCGTTGCAGATCCACCACTGGTTCACCTGCGGGTTCTCCCGCGGCTTGACGCGGTAGACGCGGTCCTGGTTCTCCTCGATCCACGTGGAGCATCCCGACGCGCAACCCGTGCAGACCCCGGCGTGCTGCCGCAAGAACCACACCCGCTGCCGATACAGGAAATCCTTGTCGCCCAGGGCCCCGACCGGGCAGAGATCGACCCCGTTGCCGGAGAGCTTGTTGGCCAGGGGGAAACCGGGCACGGCGTCGATTTCCTCGTGGGTCCCGCGGCGGATCACCATCAGCTCGCTCGTGCCGCTGATCTCCCGCGCGAACCGCACGCAGCGGCTGCACAGGATGCAGCGGTCCACAAACAGCGTGACGCGATCGCCCACGTCCCGCCGGCGGCTGGTGAACGGGCGGACGTCGGCCCGCCGCTCGCCCTGGCCGTACTCGAAGTGGTAATCCTGCAGCCGGCACTCCCCCGCCTTGTCGCAGATCGGGCAGTCGATCGGGTGCCGCAGCAGGAGCGCCTCTTCCACCATCGCCCGGGCCCGTTGGACCTTCTCGCTGTCGGTCACCAGCACGGTGCCGTCGCGCATCGGCGTATTGCAGGCCGGCGCGAGCTTCGGCAGCATCGAGATCTCGCCGGTCTTCGGGTTGCGCATCCCCATTTCCACCAGGCACATCCGGCAACTGCCCACCACCGACAACGCCGGGTGCCAACAGTAGTGCGGGATCTCGATCCCCAACCGGGCGGCGGCCTGAATCCCGTTGAGCCGCTCGCCGTCGCGGATTTCCAACTCTTGTCCGTCGATCAGAACGATGCCCATGTTTGCGCCATGCCAGTTCACGCGCCGCGCAACCGCGGCGGCTAAACGCCCTTTCCCCGTCCCCACGGGGCTTGTCCCCGTGGGACGCTGACTGACCGCTACCGCGCCGCGCAACCGCGGCGGTTAAACGGGTGCCAACGCCGGCACCGGCTCGGTCACGCAGTAACCCGCCGGATTGGTGCGCCGGATGTGCTCCTCGAACTCGTCGCGAAACTTGCGGATCGCGTTCTTGATCGGCCAGGCGGCCCCGTCGGCCAGGCCGCAGATCGTCGTGCCGGGGATGATCCCGATCGAATCGGCAATCTCCAGCAGCAGGTCCAAGTCCCGCAGGCGCCCGCGGCCGGCCTTGATCCGCTCCACCAGCTCCAGCGCCCACTGGGCCCCTTCGCGGCAGGGCGTACACTGGCCGCAGCTCTCGTGGGCGAAAAAGCGGCAACTGTTGTGCAGGAAGTCGATCATCGAGAACGTCTCGTCGAGCACGATCACGCCGGCAGTCCCGAGACCCAGACAGCCGGCCTCGATCGGACCGCTGAAGTCCAGTCGCGTGTCGAGCTCCTCTTCGCTGAGCAGGCCCGTGCTCAGGCCGCCGGGAACCACCGCCTTCGCCTTCCGCCCTTTCCACACGCCGCCGGCGAACTCTTCGACCACCTCGCGGCACTCTAGCCCCAGCGGTCCCTCGTAGCAGCCCGGCCGATTCACGTGGCCGCTCACGCAATACAACTTCGGCCCGAAGCTGCCGGGGTCGCGGGGGTCGTGCGGGTCCGGCGGGGTGCCCATCGAGCGGAACCAGTCCACGCCGCGGTCGAGGATGTGGGTGACGCAGGCCAGCGTCTCGACGTTGTTGACCACGGTCGGCTTGCGGAAGAGCCCTTCGACGGCCGGAAACGGCGGCTTGATCCGCGGCCAGGCCCGGTTGCCTTCGAGACTTTCGATCAGGCCGGTCTCCTCGCCGCACACGTACGCCGCCGCCCCGCGATGGACGTACACGTCCAGGGAGAGACCGCTCCCCAGAATCCGCTTGCCGAGCAACCCGGCCTCGTAGCAGTCGGCAATCGCCTGCTGGAGCCGGTGAAAGCAAAGCGGATACTCGTACCGCAGGTAGATGTACGCCGTGCTCGCCCGGGTGGCGTAGCAACTGAGGATGATCCCCTCCAGGACCTGGTGCGGGTCGAGCTCCATGAGCACCCGGTTGGAAAACGTGCCCGGCTCGCTCTCGTCGGCATTGACGCACAGGTAGATCGGGCCGGGATGATCCTTGGGGAGGAAGGACCACTTCAGCCCGGTGGGAAAGCCCGCGCCGCCGCGACCGCGGAGATTGCTCGACTGCACGGCGGCAACGACGTCCGCCGGCGACATCTCTTTCAACACGCGCCGCAGCGTACGATACCCCCCGCCCGCCTGGTAGACGGCCAGCGTGTGGCTCTCTTCTTTGCGGATATTGGCCAGGAGTACCGGTTCGTCCACGGCAGGGTTCAGGGTTCAGGGGCCAGGGTTCAGGGTTCAGAGCCGGGCCGTGTCGGCCCGGTCGTCCGGCACGGCGGGTTACCAACCCGCCCCACTAACAAACTGATCGATCTTCTCCCGCGTCAGGTCCTTCAGCAGCACGTCGCCCGCCAGCATCGCCGGCGCGAAGTCGCAGGCCCCCAGACACTCGGCGTACTGGAGCGTCACGCGGCCGTCCGGCGTCGTCTGGCCGGGTTGTATCCCCAGCCTCCGGCAGAGGTACTCCAGCAGCTCCTCGCTCCCCCGGGCGGCACAACTCAGCGACCGGCAGACCCACACCCGCACCCTTCCCTGCGGCCGGTCCTGCGGAAAGAACCCGTAGAACGAGAGCGTATCCTGCACCTCGGCCGGCGCCAACTCCAGGAGCTCGGCGATTTCCACCACGGCTTCCGGCGGCACGTAGCCCAAGCGCTCGTTGACCGCGTGGAGCGCCGGCAAGAGCACCGCCCGCCGCGTGGGGTAGCGCGGAAAGCACTCCCGGATCGTTCCAACGATCTCCTCACTCAGGACTCTCTTACCCGCCGCGGCCCCATTCATCCTTCAGCCCTCATCCTTCATCCTTCCGTCTACCGATCCAGTTCCGCCGCGATGATGTTCAGGCTGCTCATCACCGCCACCACGTCGCTGATCGCGTGGCCGCGGACCAGGTGCGGGAAAAGCGCCAGGTTCAACAGCGACGGCGGGCGGCAGCGGGCCCGATAGGCCCTGTTCGTCCCGTCGCCGACGAGGTAGAACCCCAGCTCGCCGTTCGGCGCTTCCACCGCCGAATACACCTCCTCGCACGGCACCACAAAGCCCCGGTTGCTCATCGACAGCTCGAAGTGCGAGATCAGCCCCTCAATCGTGCTGTAGACCTGCTCCTTGGCCGGCAACGCGATCCGGTGGTCGATCCCCACGCTGACCGGGCCCGGCGGCAGGTTCTCGATCGCCTGATGAACGATCTTCATGCTCTCTTCGATCTCCGCCATGCGGACCAGGTAGCGGGCGTAGCAGTCGCCCTCCTCGGCGCAGCAGACCTGGAAGTCGAAATCGCGGTAGGCCAGGTAGGGCTCGTCCTTGTGGAGGTCGCGTGTCACGCCGCTGGCCCGCGCCAGAGGCCCGGTGATGCTGCGGTTGATCGCCTCCTCCTCGGTCAGGACCCCGATTCCCCGCGTGCGGTCCATGAAGATCCGGTTGCGGTCCAGGAGCTTGCGCAGGTCGGAGATCACCTTGGGGAGACCGCGAAGGAAGTCCTGGATCATCCGGATCGCCTGCGGCGAGGCATCGCACATCAGGCCGCCCACGCGGGTGTAGCTATTGGTGAAGCGGGCCCCGCAAAGCGCCTCGAAGATGTCGTAGATCGGCTCCCGCGGGTTGAAGGCGTAGACGAAGAAGGTGAACGCCCCCGTATCGAGCCCCACGGCCGCGTTGCACACCAGGTGGTCGGCGATCCGGGCCAGCTCGCTGACGATCACCCGCAGGTACTGGCACCGCGGCGGCACCTCGATCCCCAGGAGCTTCTCGACCGCCAGGTGCCAGGCCACGTTGTTGGCCATGGGCGAGCAGTAGTTCATCCGGTCGGTCACGGTGACGTACTGGTTGAAGTCCAGGTGCTCGCCGAGCTTCTCGAAGCCCGAGTGGAGGTAGCCGATGTCGGGCATGGCGTCGACGACCCGCTCGCCGTCCAGCTTCAGCACCAGGTGGATGGTCGTGTGCGTGGCCGGGTGCTGCGGCCCGAAGTTCATCGTCCACAGGTACGGCTGCGGCTCGTCGTGGGTGAGGTCGCGGGTTGAGGAAACGGGCGTCAGGGGCATCGGTCAATCACGTGGGAAATCGGAAATCGGAAGGGGGAAGTCGAAGGCGCGTTGGGAGCCATTGCCACTGGTTCTCCGAATTCGCACTTCCGGCTTCCGAATTCCGACGTCATTCTTCATTCAGCTCTCGGCTCTTGTAATCACCGGGAAGTTGTGCCGCTCGCCGCGGCCTTGGAGTGGGTAGTCCTTGCGGAGCGGGTGGGCCGCGAACTCCTCCGGCAGGACGATCCGCCGCAGGTCCGGATGGCCCTCGAAGTGGATCCCAAACAGGTCCCACACCTCCCGCTCCAGCCAGTTCGCCCCTTCCCACAGGCCGACGACGGAAGGGACGCTCGGCTCCGGGTCGTTGACGAACGTCCGCACCGTGAGCCGCTCGTTGGTCCGCGTGTTGGCCAGCAGGTAGACCAGCCCGAAGCGGTCCTTGGCGTCTCGGTAATGGAGGTAATCCACGCAAGTCAAGTCCACCAGGAGGTCGAAGCCGCGCTGGCTCTTGAGCGTTTCGAGCACCCGATAGATCGCGGCCCGCGGAACGACGACGCGCGCTTGGCCGCGGAACTCGCTGAAAGAAACGTCGGGGAACGCGGCCTTCAACCCGCTGATTGTCGTTTGTTCCGTCATGACTGCCAACTCCCTGCCCCGCTAATGGCCCTTCCCGATCACTACGGCCGCGAGGGACGCCGGTTCGCACTGATAGGCCGCGAAGTCCAACAGGTTCTTATCCGTGATTCCGATCTGGTACTCGACACCGCCTCGATGTTGGTGGCTGAAGTAACGGTTTGCCTTGACTTCCTCATTGGACATGACCCAATAGAGAAGCCTGTCCACCCAGACGCCGATGAAGACGAAAACGTCGCAGACATCGAGCTTCAACTGCTGGAAGTTCATCCAGAGCGGCTCCTCGGCACCGTAGAGTAGCGCCTTGGTCGCGAGATTCCCGCGTTTCTCCTTGTTGACGGCTCTGGATGCCTTAGCCTCAACGCGGACGCCCTCCAGCCAGAGATCGTATTCCCCGCTGTAGCTCGGGTCGAGAGAACGGTCGGGCTTCCGAAACCGCCCGTCCAAGTCCATCAGGTGCTTCTCCCCCCAAACCTGTCCAAACACCCGAGGCGAGAGTCCGTAAAGGTCCAGGTACCGATTGGTCGAGACGTACTT
Organism: uncultured Planctomycetaceae bacterium; assembly: GCA_964354135.1. Classification (GTDB taxonomy): domain Bacteria; phylum Planctomycetota; class Planctomycetia; order Pirellulales; family Thermoguttaceae; genus CAYGZA01. Next base: position 35,120 of record CAYGZA010000010.1, on the reverse strand, counting down.
GGTGCGGAGCGACTCGTACTCAGCGAATGAAATCCGCTGGCGATCAAGGAGGAAGCTGATGAGGTACTCATACTCGTCGAACGGGAAGACGGAGGTCAATCCTCCCAGCCGCGCGGCAAGCAGCGTCCGATCTTCGCTCTCCAGCGACTCCGCCAGACCGTCCAAATGGCGGCGCAGCTCCGCAAGATCCATCAGACGCGCTCCGTTCTATGGGCGGACAATTCGAGGAACGGGTTTTGCCATTGCCAGCCGCTTTTTCCCGTGCTCCGATAGCGCTCCAGCCTTCGGATCGCCAGTTCGGCGAAGATCGGGTCAAGATCGCACGTGTACACCCGGCGGTTCAGCCTCTCGCCGGCGAGCAGCGTCGTGCCGGAATGGGCAAAGAAGTCCACCACGAGGTCCTCCTCCTCGCTGCTCGACAGGAAGATCCGCTCGATCGCGCGGAGCGGCTTCTGTGCGTAGCATCCCGGCACGTTCTCTTCCATGCGATAGAAAACCTGCTGAATGTCCACCCAGACGTTGCCCGGTCGAAGCGTCTGCGACTTGCTGCGCTGGAGGTTCTCCGTGATCTTGCCGTTGACTTCCTTGTAGTACCCCCGGAGAATCTTGGGAATCTCAGTGTACACCACACGGAATGGGGGGGTGCCCTTGACGTAGTACAGCAATTCTTGGCGAATCCACATCCAGTTCTTCTGGGTCCCGTACCCCCGCTGGTTCCTCATGGTTATGAAATTGCGGGCCTGCAACTCCGGGAACTCCCTCATCATCACCATGAAGTCGGGCAGCGGCTCGAAGCCGTCTCTGTAATCCGCTCCCATCCATACGTAGAAGTGGGCATCCGCCCGCAAAGCGGCGATCGCGTTGCGCACCCATTGTCTGGAGAACTCCAAGTACGAGGTCAACGCCTTCTTGGAAAGCGATTCCGACTTCTTGTTCCCGACCACAACGTTGTAGGGTGGGTCGTGAATCGCCAACGAGGCCTTCTCGCCGTCCGTGAGGCGTTCCATGTCGGCGCCGCAGGAGGCGTCGAGAGCCCCCACGCGGTGTCCGCGAACCGGATCCTGCCAGACCTCCCCACGGCGCAGCCGACACAGAGGCAACAGCCGGTCCCTCAATTCCGGACAAACGTCCAACCTCGCAAGCCGCTCGCACGTTGCGGTTGTTCCGTTGGGAGGCCGACCGGACGGCGCGTCCACCACGAAGAGCGTCTGCCGGTGACGGCATTTCATCGGCTTCCTCCGTTCAACTCCCTCAACGTCCCTGCTGATTCCCGCAGTGCCCGCGGCGGTCGCTGCCGCTCGGGCGTCACGAACTCCCGTCCGAACATCGTCCCCCCGCGCTGGATCTTCTCCTGCAAGTCGATGATCGCCTGGAGCAGTTGTTCCGGCCGCGGTGGACAGCCGGGGGCGTACATGTCGACCGGGATGAACCGATCGATCCCCTGCACCACCGCGTAGGTGTCGAACACGCCGCCGGTGGATGCGCAGGCCCCCATCGAGATGCACCACTTCGGCTCGTGCATCTGGAGCCAGATCCGCTGCAGCACGGGGAGCATCTTCATCACCACCCGACCGGCAACGATCAGCAGGTCGCACTGCCGGGGGCTGAAGCGGAACACCTCGGCCCCAAAGCGGGCCATGTCGTGGCGGCTGGCCCCGGTGGCCATCAGCTCGATCCCGCAGCAGGCGGTGGCATAGGGCATCGGCCACAGGCTGTTCTTGCGGCACCAGCTCACCAGCTTGTCGAGCTTGGTGACGATCACGTTGTCGGGCAGCTCTACCGCCACCGGAAGACCCCTTTGCGCCAGTCGTACACGAAACCGAGGGTCAACAGGGCAAGGAAAACCATCCCTCCGACGAACATTGGCCGCACGGCGCCCCTCGCCGCGGGTTCCGCCGTTGCCTTCGCAAGGACGGCCGCCGCCGGTGCATCGAGCGGTTGGACGGCCGGAGCCGGCTCGCCGGGCAAACGACGCACGGCCACCGCCCACGGGTAGAGAAACAGCAGTTCCACGTCGAAAACCAGGAATGCAATCGCCAGCAGGTGGAACCGCACGTCGAAGCGTCGCCGCGTGTCGTGGATCGGGTCCATGCCGCTTTCATAGGGCATTCGTTTGACCCGGCCGGGCCGCGCCGGGTTGAACGCCAATCCCAGGGCCAGCAGCAACACCGCCAGTCCGGTCGCGGCTCCGACGAACAAGAGAATGGGAAGCACCGCAGTCTGCACCACATACCTCCGGGTTGCTGGGCCAGCGTGGGCGAGTCGACGGTTCTCCAAACGTCACCCGCTGGAGGTACAGATTCGGCCATTCTATAGGCGGGCAAGAGCAGGGTCAATTACGCCCGGGGCGGCTTCGCGGGCGCAAAAAAACAGCCCTCCGTAGGCGGGGCAGGGACCTACGAAGGGCGAAAGGTTGAGGGGCGAACCCCTCACTTCTGAAATTATCGTCTCTCGACTACCGAACCTCAACCCCACCTTCAAGGGAAACGCAAAGATTTCTTGGCGGCCCCGCAGAGCCCCTCGAAACCACGCCGATCCCGTCTGCCGCCGCGTTGCCGCTCTTCCCCGGGGTGGTAGAATCGCGGGTTGGCACAATGGCGAAACCTTGCCGCCCATACATTCTACCCCCGGCTGCCCACGCCGAACAGAAGCCTTTGCCATGCTCGATCCCGTCGAAATCCTCGGCCAACTCGTTGCGATCCCCAGCGTCAACCCCATGGGTTTGCCGGAACTCGCGGGCCACTCGGGGGAGGCGCGTTTGACCGACTTCCTGGAAACCCTCTTCTGCCGGCTCGGTCTTCCCAGTCGGCGCCAACGGGTCGAGCCGGGCCGCGACAACATCCTCGCCCGGCTGGATGGGGCCGTTTCACCGGAAGCAGGAGGGAAGCTGCTGCTCTGGAGCGTCCATCAAGATACGGTGCCCGCCACGGGAATGACCATTCCGCCCTGGACGCCCCAGGTCCGCGAAGACCGCCTCTACGGGCGCGGGGCGTGCGACGTCAAGGGCGGCATGGCGGCCATGCTTGTCGCCCTCTCCCGAATCCTCGAACACCGGCCCAAAGCACTGCCCACGATCGTCTTAGGGTGTACCGTGAACGAGGAATACGGCTTCACCGGCGCCAGCGCCCTGACCCAACTCTGGACCGGGCAAACCGACGGGGTCTTCGTGCGAAAGCCCGACGCGGCCATCGTCGCCGAGCCGACCTCGCTTCAAGTCGTCGTTGCGCACAAGGGCGTCGTCCGCTGGCGATGCCGTGCCCGGGGCCGCGCCGCTCACAGCGCCGAACCCACCGCAGGCGAGAACGCCATCTACCGCATGGCGCGGGCGCTGATGGTGATCGAGCGGTACCAACGGGACGTGGTCCAGACCCTGGGCTCCCATCCCCTTTGCGGGCCGGCCACCGTGAGCGTCGGCACGATCTCCGGCGGCGTGAGCGTCAACACCGTGCCCGACCGCTGCGTGATCGAGATCGACCGCCGCCTGGCATGTGGTGAAACGCCCGAGGCCGCCCGGAAACACCTGATCGAGCACCTCAAGGAGGAGTTGGGCGAGGCCCCGTGGCTGGAGCACGACCCGCCGTTCATGCGCGGGCTGCCCCTATCGGGTGACTCCAACGGCCCGCTGGCCGACCGGCTGGCGGCCGCGGTCCGGCAAGTGGCAGGAGACTGCCGGCAAATCGGCGTCCCCTACGCGACCGATGCCGCGGCGTACGCTGCCGTGGGGGTTCCGGCGGTGGTCTTCGGGCCTGGCTCGATCGCCCAAGCCCACACGGGGGACGAGTGGATCGACCTGGACCAGGTCCGTAAGGCCGCCGAGATCTTCTACCGCTTCGCCGTTACGGCGGGAAAGGCATAGAGCGGGCTATCGGCTTTCAGCCGTCAGCCGTCCGCCACAAGAGACGACAGCCGACTGCTGAAAGCCGATCGCTGACGGCTTCTCGCCCGCCGTGGCGCTCAGAAGACGTCCAGAATGAAGTGGTGCCCGGTATGGTACTTGCGCGGCTGCGGGTAGAAGTTCTGCCACCGGTTGTTGTACACCGGAATCCGCATCTCCGGCGGATAGCGGAAGTAGAGGTCTTCGGAGCTCCGGTAGTAGTCCGTGCCCCAGAAGTTCTGCGGGTAGTAGACGTACGGGTAGTGGTAGAAGCGGTTCCAATCCTGGGTCGAGTAGGTGTGGCCCCACTGGCGACCGAATGCCTGTTGGGCCCTGGCCTCGCGGGCCGACCCGAGGGCCACTAGAGCGGTTGCTGCCAACAAGACGAAGATCGTCCGGCGGATCATGTACATTCCCCCCTTCTGAGTCGAAAGCGTGTCTGGGCGATGCACAGCCCGGGCCAGGCTGCCCGTCCTGCGCGATCACACGCCGACGTTGCAGGCCGTCTATTCAGTATCACCATCGGCACTTGCTACCACGGGCATTCAGAGAATATCCCGCACAGGCAACACAGGCGGCACAACCGGCCGACCGTGAAGCCCGGTATCTCACGACCGATGTTCCGGCACAATCGCCGCAAGACCCTCGCGATAAGACGGGTAGACCAGGGTGACTTTGAGTTCGGCGAGCATCCGGGCATTGCTGATGCGCTTGCTGCCGTGCCCCCGCTGCTCGTCCGGATCGTCGGTCGAGGGATCGACGAACATCGGGCGGGGTAATCCCAGCAGGCCGGCCAGATAGGTGTAGAAATCCCTTCGCAAGGTGGGATGACCCCCGGCGACATTGTAGGTCCTCGGCGGCTTGGCCTGCTCCTCGGCAGCCAGGATGACCGATACGGCATCGGTCGCGTGGATCAGGTTGATGTAGCCCCCGGCCGCTGCCGGAATCGACTTCTCGGCCAACAGGTCGGCAAGCTTCGGAATCCGGCCCGGGCCGTAGAACCCCGCGAGCCGGAGAACGATCACCCCGCCGCCCAGCCGATGCCCCGCCAGCATCCGCTCGGCGGCCAAGAGCACGCGGCCGGCCTCCCGGGTTGGTCGGCACGGGGACTCCTCGTCCACCCAACCCCCGCCCGACTCTCCGTACACGCCGGTGGAACTGATGAAAACGACTCGCCGGGTCCCGGCGGGCAGGGCGTCCAACACGGCCCGCAGCCCCTCGACGTATACCGCCCGTCGCGTGCTGCCGCTGCGGCGATCGAAGCCGACCGACCAGAGCACCGTTTCGGCCGCCGGCAAGCCGGCCAACGCCTCCGGCTGGGTCACGTCGGCCACGAAGGGCAACAGACCCTCGCGGCGGAACTGCTCGGCGCGTTCGGCGGACCGCGTCAGGACGAAGACCTCCTGCCCCGCCTGGTGCCAGCGGCGTGCGACCCGGCCGCCCAAGTAGCCGCACCCCACGACCAGCTTGCTCATGGCGGATCGTCCAGCGGGCCGGGCGAGGCGGTCCCTTTCGCGCGCGACTCCAGGTAGGCGCTGAGCATGATTTGCGCGGCCAGCATGTCGCGCCGGCGGCGCCGACGCTTGCTGGTCAGCCCGGCCTCGAGTAGCAACTCGTCCGCCTCGCTCGTGGTGAATCGCTCGTCGAAGAATTCGACCGCCACCCCGGTGACTTCCGCAAGCCACTGTCCGAACCGGCGGGCCTCCGCCGATTTCGCGCTCTCCCGGCCGTCCAAGTGTACCGGCAGCCCGACCACGAAGAGGCTCACGCCTTCCTCCGCCGCCAGCCGCAGGAAGTGCCTTGCGTCCGGATCGGGCCCGCTGCGAGTGTAGTTCTCGTGCGGACTGGCCATGGTCCGCGCGGGATCGCTGATCGCAATCCCGATCCGGACTGTCCCGTAGTCAATCCCCGCCACCCGGCCCGGGGGAGTTTCCGCAGTCATCAACCGCACTCGATGCCCAGAGACTCGCACGTGTACCGAGCACAGAATACTCAGTCCTCAGACCTCAGTACTCGATACTCGGTATTCAGTGCCACGACTATTCCGGTTTCCGCTTTCGGCTCTCCGCTTTCGGCTTCAGGCCTTGGTCGTCCGCTTCGATCGGCTGCCGTTTCTCCGCGGAGACGAAGTATCCCTGCTGCAAGAATCGCAGCGTGTACTCCGCCACCTTGGAACTCTTTGGGATCAAGCTGTGGACGACCGGCACCACGAGAAAATCGCTCGCCCCGGCCAACCGGGCACTGTCCACGGTGACGATCCCGTCGTCGTCGCCGGGCAGGAACGGATTGAAGCCGGGGCGGTTTCCCAAGCCGCCCGCGACGATTCCGAACTCGCAGGGCGGCGTGCCCAGGCGGGTTTCCTCCCAGGGCCACAGTTCGCCGAGCTCTCGCACCGGCTTGCCCAGCACGAGCGTCACGCCTTTGACGTCCCCCAATTCGGTCGCCAGTTCGGCGCCATGATTGGGCGGGCCCAGCATCACGAATCGCTTGATCCGGGGATCGAGCCGCTTGCCTCGCGCCGGGTCCGACTGGTCGGCCAGGTAGCGGCGGACGATGATCGCCCCCAGACTGTAGCCGACGAAATGGATCTCCTCGATCCCCTCAAGGTGCTCGACGATCCCCGCTAGGGCCCCCGCGTGTTTCGCCATGCTCCGCCGCGTACTCGGATAGCCCACGTTGAAGACCTTGAAGCCCCCTTCGCGCTCCAGGTGCTTGCACAGAGTGCTCATCGACTTCCGGGAGTCGCCCAGCCCGTGCAACACGACCACAGCCTTCCCCTCCATGGGAGGTATCTTGCGCTCGCGTTTGATTTGCTCCAGCACCTCTACACACTCGCGATGTTTGCCCGAGGCGTGGCGGAGATTGTTCCCGTCCAAGAGACGGCACTTGCCGGTCAACACGTTCCGCTGGACCCGCCATTCGTGGAAGAGCAGTTCGTCAGCCCACCACTGACTACCACCTCCGGTCGGCACCGGGACCGACCCGCGACTTGCGGCGACCGGCCTCTCTACCGCCGGGTCTGCTTTCTCGATGGTTTGAGCAAGAGATGCCCGTGCCAAGAGGGACAAGAGGGGCGCGACGCACACGAGGATCAGCCAAGTACGGCGGCTCTTCATCGACGTCACCACTCCTTTGCCCGTTCCCCTCCTTGTTGAGATCGTAATGCGCATGGTGGCCGAAACGGGTTTCCCGAAGAGAGGGCTACCATGCGTACGGGGAACGATTTTCAGGGTACCTTCACGTCGCTGGAAGTCAAGGTGGCTGAGGGCTGACTTGCCTGGGCCACCCACTTTCGGTAGAACCTAAGCATGGACCCCCTGGAAACCTACCTGAAGGAAATCCGCGAAGTTCACGCGATCGGTGCCGGGGTGGAGGAGATTTCCTACTATCCCGCTCTCTCCGGCCTGCTGAACGAGATCGGCAGGTCGCTCAAGCCCAAAGTCCGTTGTGTGATGAACCTGGCTAACCGCGGCGCGGGGATGCCGGACGGCGGATTCTTTACCCCGGACCAGTTCCAGAAGGCGGCCGACATGGAACCGCGCAAGGGTCAGCCGCCGTCCCGTGGCGCCCTGGAAGCGAAGCCCCCGTCGGAAGACGTGCAGAAGGTCGCCCGCACCAAGCAGGTCGAGCGGTACTGTGCCGAGTATGGGTTGGTGCTCGTTACCAACTTGCGAGCCTTTCTGCTCTTGGGCCGCGATCCCCAGGGCAAATCGCTCCCGATGGAGGCGTACACGCTGGCCGACGATGAGAGGGGGTTTTGGACGGCCGCCGCGCACCCGCAGAAGACCGCCAAGGAGCATGGCGAGCGGTTCTGCGAGTACCTCAATCGCGTGATGCTCTCCAACGCGCCGCTTTCGTCGCCGCAAGACGTGGCCTGGTTTCTGGCGTCCTATGCGCGCGACGCCAAGGCCCGGGTGGAGCAGCACAAGGACTTGACCGCCTTGGCCGCGGTGCGCGAGGCCCTGGAAGAGGCCCTGGGCATGGAGTTTACGGGCGAGAGCGGCGAGCACTTTTTCCGGTCCACCCTGGTCCAGACGATCTTCTACGGCGTGTTCTCAGCGTGGGTGCTCTGGCACCGGGAGCGGCCCGGGCGGACCGACGCGTTCAACTGGCATGAGGCCGAATGGTCTTTGCGAGTGCCGTTCATCCGGGCGCTGTACGACCAGATTGCGACACCCACTCGGCTCGGCTCGCTGGGGCTGGTGGAGGTGCTGGACTGGACCGCGGGTGCCTTGAGCCGAGTGGACCGGGAGGCGTTTTTCCAGAGGTTTCAGGACGAGCACGCGGTTCAGTACTTCTACGAGCCCTTTCTGGAGGCGTTTGACCCGGAGTTGCGCAAGGAGCTGGGAGTCTGGTACACGCCGCCGGAGATCGTCCAGTATCAGGTGGCCCGGGTCGATACCGTCCTGCGCGAAGAGCTGGGATTGCTCGATGGCTTGGCCGATCCGAACGTGGTCGTGCTCGACCCCTGTTGCGGCACGGGGGCGTATCTGGTGGAAGTGCTGCGGCGGATTGCCGAGACGCTCAAGGCCAAGGGCCCGGATGCCCTGGATGCCTCGGAAGTGAAGAAGGCGGCGATGACCCGGGTCTTCGGCTTTGAGATTCTGCCGGCGCCGTTCGTGGTGGCCCACCTGCAACTCGGTCTTCTGCTTCACCGGCTGGGCGTGCCGCTGAGAACTGTGGCCCAGCCGCCCTCGGCTGGGAAAAGGGCACAGCCGGGGGCGGCTGTGCTACAGGATGAGATGGAGCGCGTCGGGGTGTACCTGACAAACTCGCTGACCGGCTGGGAGCCGCCCAAGGAGCCGAAGACGAGGTTCCTGTTCCCCGAACTGGCAGCCGAACGGGACGCAGCGAACCAAATCAAGCGTGGCGAGAGGATTCTCGTGATTCTCGGCAATCCACCGTACAACGCCTTCGCGGGCGTCAGCCCGGAAGAGGAAAAGGGGCTTGTGGAGCCCTACAAGGAGCGGCTCAACAAGCCCGTCGCCGAAGGCGGGTGGGGCATCAAGAAGTTCAACCTGGACGACCTCTATGTCCGCTTCTTCCGGCTGGCCGAGCGGCGTATTGCCGAAATGACCGGCAAGGGTGTGGTGTCGTTCATCTCCAACTTCTCGTACTTGGGCGACCCCTCTTTCGTCGTGATGCGGCAGCGATTCTTGAGCGAGTTCGACCGGCTGTGGTTTGACTGCATGAACGGCGACAGCCGGGAGACCGGCAAGCTCACCCCGGATGGCCAGCCCGACCCCTCGGTTTTCTCGACCGAGTACAACCGCGAGGGCATCCGCGTGGGCACGGGCGTGTGCGTGATCGTCCGGAAACAGAAGCGAGAGAAGAGGCCGGTCGTCCGCTTCCGACACTTCTGGGGAGTGACCAAGCGGCGGGACCTCCTGGCCAGCCTTGCGAGAAAGCGTTTTGGCGCTGCGTACACCCACGCCACTCCCAGTAGGGAGAACCGCTTTTCCTTCCGGCCGGAAGATGTGTCGCCCGAGTACAACGCATGGCCCAAGGTGCCGGAACTCTCGGTATCCCACTACAACGGCCCTGTGGAGCGGCGCGCCGGTGCGCTGATCTCCATAGACCGCGAGCCTTTGGAACGGCGCATTGCAGCGTACTTTGACGCAGACGTAGGCAACGAAGAAGTCAAGGCCATCTACGCTTCGCTGATGATGACCGGGAACCGCATTATCGGCCCTGACGCGCGAGAAAAGATACTGGGTGAACACACTTTCGACGTGGGCAAAATCGTCAAGTACCCGTTCAAGGTGTTCGACGTGCGATGGTGCTACCTGGATAACCTGCGCCCCTTGTTCAGTGAACCCAGCCCCGACCTGCTGTCGCATCGCATGGGCGGAAACGCCTTTTTCATCACGCGCGACACCGCTGACAAGGTGCCCGAAGGCCCGCCCTTCTATTTCTCCCCGCGCGTGTGCGACTACGACTGCATTTCCGGCCACGCACGGCATTTCCCGATACTGCTGGCCCAAGCCGCCAAAGGCAAGGGCAACGCCGCCAACGCGCAGAACTCCTTGTTGTCCCCCGCACCGCTGCCAAACCTCTCGCGCCCTACCCTAGCGTACCTGGCCGCTTTGAGAGTCAAGGATCCCGACGGCCACCCGGAACTGGCGGGGCTGGTCTGGATGCACGCCCTGGCGGTGGGCTATAGCCCGGCGTACCTGGCGGAAAACGCCGACGGGATTCGGCGCGACTGGCCGCGGATACCCTTGCCGGACAATCGAAAGGCCCTGGAAGAGTCGGCGGCTTGGGGGCGGCAGGTTGCCGCTTTGCTGGACACCGAAAGCGAAGTATCCAGGGTGACGGCCGGGAAGGTCGAGCGGTTCTTTCGGATTGTCGGCGGACTCGCCAGGGTAGGCGGCGGCGATCTCGACCCCAATACCGATGACTTTGCCGTGACTGCCGGCTGGGGGCACGCGGGCAAGGGCGGCGTGACCATGCCCGCCAAGGGCCGGATCGTCCAGAGACCCTATCAGCAGGCCGAACGCGAAGCGATTGCCGAGGCCGCCCAGACCCGGGGGCTTTCCGTCAAACGGGTCCTTTCGCTGCTCGGCCCGACCACGTGCGACGTGTATCTGAACGAAAAGGCGTACTGGAAGAACGTTCCCGTCAACGTCTGGGAATACTATATCGGCGGGTATCAGGTCATCAAGAAGTGGCTCAGTTACCGCGAGCACGAACTCCTGGGCCGCCCGCTCCGCGTGGAAGAGGCCCGCGAGGTAATGAACATGGTCCGCCGCCTGGCGGGGATCATCCTGCTCGAACCGGCACTTGACGACAACTACCAACGCGTCAAGGCTCACACCTACCCCTGGCCGGGCAAGGAAGAAGTGCGGCCGGGGCAGTGAGCGGCCGGCTCGATCACGGTCGAGGGAAGGGTGCACGGCTGGGTGGTTCAGGGGAGTACGGGTTCCTCTTCTCTGTTTCTGCGGCAGTGCGTGCCATCGAGCCATTGTCGTAGGTCCAGTCATCCAAGCCGATTCGGCGGTTCGAGGAACAGAGAAGAGGCACCCGTGCTTCCCCAAAATGGGTGACTTGTCGCCACGTCTCGAACCCGGCGCACCGCTGCTCCGGACGAACCAGGATTCTTTGAAACAGGCCCTTGACACGCGCCGCCAGTCTGCTACTATAAAACCAAATCTAAGAAACCAGAAGTCGGCGCGGATCGGTCTCTCCGCCTTCCCTCCCGCCCCTGGCCGGCAGCCCGGGACGCGGACTGCGTGGGGTGTGACTGGCGGGCGGAGGCGGTCGCCGTGCGCCGCCGACCCAGGGAGACCCTACGCTATGGCACGCCCCCCCGCCAAAGAACTCACCGAGCGCGAGCTGGAACTCATGCACGTCTTCTGGAGCCGCGGCCGGTCGACCGTGGCCGAGGTCCGCGACCAGTTGGCCGAGTCCGGCCGCGACCTGGCCTACACCACCGTGGCCACCCTGGTCCGCATCCTCGCGGAGAAGGACTTTCTGGAACAAACCAACAGCGAGCGGCCGTTCCAGTACCGCCCGGTGCGATCGTTTGAAGACGTCTCCCGCAATCTGCTGGGCGACATGGTCCAACGGGTTTTTCGCGGCTCGCGGGAGCAGTTGCTGCTCCGCTTGCTGGAAGAGCGGAGACTCTCGGCCAAGGAGCGGGCCATGCTGGAGTCGATCCTCCGGGAGAAACAGCGATGAACGCCATCGGGATTGCCTTGGTGTGGTGCATCGTCCAAGTCACGGTCATGGGCGTGCTGTCGGGAGCCTTGTACCTGATCGTGCGAAAGGTCCGCCCCACCGCGGGAGCCCCGGTTGCCCTGAGCGGCCTGCTGGCGGTCGTGGTCCTCTCGGCCTTGGCATTGAGCCCTTGGCCGCGGTGGTCGCTGGACGCGGGGGCGCCTTCGGCGTCGGCAAGAGCGGTGCCCGATGGGGCGTCGGCTTCGAGTGGGCAGAATGACCCGATCGCGCTCGCGGACGGTCGGTCGTTGCAAGACCGGCCGCAGGGCAAGCAGGATTCCAGCCTCTCTACCGCCGCCCTGTTCTGGCGCGGGCTGCTGGAGGAGCTGTCCCAGACGCAGCCGGCCTCGGAGACCAGTGCGTGGAGGTGGCCGGCCGTGATTGCCGTCCTCGTCCTGACCGCAATGGCCGGCGGGATCGTCTGGCTCGTGCTCGGCATCCTGGCCGTCCGGTGGCATCGGGCCCGAAGCCGGCCGGTGGACGATGCCGGCCTGGTGGCGCTGGTCAACGAGCTGCGGGCAGAGTTGGGCTGCCGGCGGCGGGTCGAGCTCCGCCAGTCGGACGATCTGGTCACGGCGGCCACGATCGGCTGGCGGCGCCCGAGCATCCTCTTGCCGCCAGAGTGGGTGACCTGGACCTCGGACCAGCGCCGGGCGGTGCTGGCCCACGAGATGGCCCACGTGCGCCGCAACGATTTCCTGGCGGTCCTCGGCGGGCAGCTCGGCGTGGTGCTCCACTTCTATCACCCGCTGCTGCACTGGCTGATGGGCCGGCTGCGGCTGGAGCAGGAGCTGGCCGCCGACGCAGCGGCCGCCGACGTCTCCGGCGGCCAGCGGAGATATCTTGTCACGATTGCGGAACTTGCCCTCCGCCAACAAGACCGGGCGCTGGCCTGGCCGGCGCGGACCTTTCTGCCTACGAGAACCACTTTTCTGAGGAGGATTGCCATGTTGCGGGATTCCAGGCTGCGTTTCGAGCGGCTCTCGCGGCCGCTGAGAATCGGCATCGTCGCCGCGGTGGCGGCCTGCGGGCTGTTGGTGGCCGGTCTGCGCGGACCGGCCGGCCCCGGACCCGCTCTGGCCGACGATCCAACGAAACCGAGCTTCACGTCCGCCGACACCGCGGCCGTCGACACGATCGACACGACGTTCCTGATCGAGAACGCCGCATCCTTCATAATCATGCGGCCGGCGGCAGCCTGTGCCCGGCCGGAACTGGCCGAATTGGCGAAGCTGTTGGAGGATTCCCCAAACAACGTGGTTCCCAAAGGGACCCGCCTAACCGATCTGCGCCAGATTACCATGATCTTGCCCGAGCCTGCTGTCCCAATCGGGCCGCGGGAGGTGGTGGTGTTTCATTGCCTCAAGCCTCTGCCCGCGAAGTTCATGCAGGAAGAGTTTGCCAATGCGACAGTCAAGGACTACGAGGGGAGGAAAATGTACCTGCCTCGCCCTCCCCAAACCAGTGTTGCCCTGGCGTATGATGATCGCACCCTGGTGACCGCGGGCTCGGAAGCGTCACTGGTCGGCTACATGTCCGGTAAGCGTGGAGTTCTCCCCAAGTGGCTGCCCGCCAAGGCGTGGGACTCGTTCCGGGGCGATCACTTCGTCGTGGCGGCCGACGCGGCGACGATGCGGCGCGAGATGAAGTGGATTCCAGAGCGCGCCGGGCCAATGATGACGCTCGCGCCGTTTTCTCCGCTTTGGGAAGAGACCGCTTGGTTGGCCGGCGGGGCGCGGCTCGACGACCGGCTCGCCGTTCACGCCTCGCTCGGCGCCAAGGACGCCGACGCGGCCGTGAGGGTGCATGGGACGCTCGAGGCAATGAAGACCCTCGCCCAAAACACCGCCAAGAACACCCGCACGCAGGTCCAAGCGATGCCGGAGCGGGAGCGTCCGGCGGCCCTCACAGCGCTTGACGCCGCCGACCGGCTTCTGGCCAACCTGAAGATTCACCAGGAGGGGGACGGGGTGCGGTTGGAGACTTCTGTCGAGGTGCGCAAGGAACTGCTGGACACTTTCGTGCAGTCGATCATTGCGGCCCGCGCGGCGGCCATGCGGGCTCAGTCGATGAACAACCTCAAGCAGCTCGCCATAGCGATGCACAACTACGCCGACTCGTACAAGCACTTCCCGCCGGCAGTGCTCTACGGCCCGGACGGCAAGACGCCCTATAGCTGGCGCGTGGCCCTGCTCCCCTACCTCGAGCGGAAGGACCTTTACGACCAATACCGCTTCGACGAGCCGTGGGACGGACCGAACAACGGCAAGCTGTTGGACAAGATCCCGGCGATGTTCCGCTCGCCGACGGAGCCGGCCAACTCGACCAGCGCGGCGTACTTCGCCCTGGTCGGGCCGCGAAGCGTCTTCGGATCCAAAGAAGGCACATCGTTCAGCGAAATCATCGATGGCACGAGCAACACGATCATGCTCGTCGAGGCAAAGCGCGACATCCCCTGGACCAAGCCGGAGGACATCCCCTTCGATCCCGATAAGCCGGTTCCGCAGTTGGGCGGGTTCTCCACGGGTACTTTCCTCGCCGCCTTGTGCGATGCGTCGGTGCGGTCCTTCCGCAGCGATATGCCCCAGGACATCCTGCGACTGCTGATCATGAAAGACGACAACCAGCCCACCGACTGGGACAAGGTAGACAAGCGGTAGTCTGCCTCATGGTCTTTCGCCACGCGGCCGCTCCTTGATCCTTACCGCCCGGTGCGCCACAATCGTCTTCACCTGGGTGGGCACGAGCACTCAAGAGCGAGGCGAGATCATGCTGCGGCCGGCGGCGAGGGAAATGGCGGCGGAGTTCTTGGGCACCTTCGTGCTGATCGTCTTCGGCTGCGCCTCCGTCGCGCAGGTCACGCTCAGCGGCCATACGAGCGGCGAGTACCTGTCGATCAACCTCGGCTGGGCCCTCGGCGTGACGATGGGCGTTTACGTGGCCGGCGGGGTCTCCGGGGCGCACCTCAATCCGGCGGTGACGGTTGCCCTGGCCGCGCTTCGCCGCTTCCCCTGGCCGAAGGTGGCGCCCTACAGCCTGGCGCAACTGGCCGGGGCCTTTGCGGCCTCGGCGGTCGTCTACGTCACCTACTTCGACGCCCTCAAGAGCTTCGACGGCGGCACGCGGCAAGTCCTCGGGTCGCATGGCACCGCCCACATCTGGGCGACCTACCCCCAGCCTTTCCTTTCGCCGCTGCCCGGGGGCCTGATCGACCAGGTCGTCGGCACGGCGCTATTGCTGCTCTGCATCTTCGCCCTGACCGACACCCGCAACCGCGCCCCCGCCGCCAACCTGGCGCCGCTCTTGATCGGAATGGTGGTGCTGGTGATCGGCATGACCTTCGGCTACAACTCCGGTTACGCGATCAACCCGGCCCGCGACTTGGGGCCACGGCTTTTCACCTTCTTGGCCGGCTGGGGAAGCGAGGTCTTCCGCGCCGGCCATGGCTGGTGGTGGGTGCCGATCGTCGGGCCGTTGTTGGGCGGCGTTCTGGGCGGCTGGGTCTACGACCTCTTGATCGCGCGCCACCATCCGCCCGAGCCCTAAGGTCCCCGGTAGCGGCTGCCGCTTGCCGTTGAGTTCTGCCCGCGATTCCCACCGCAAGACCACGGGTAGAATGGCCGTGCCGCGTGTCGTGCGTACTACCTGGGGCCGCCGAAGACCGCGATTAGCCTCCCGGCCTCCTGGCGCGCGGCTGCCGCCAAGTCGGCGCAATACTGCGTGAGAAACGTCCGCGCCGCCGCGGGATCGGTCTTCCAAAGCGCGACTGCCTTTTTCTCCACTGCGTCCTGATCGGCCAGGATCCGCCGCTCCATTTCCGCCCACGCCCGGCGCACCCGTTGGATCCGTGCGGAATAGTCTTGGTGCATCACGTCTTGCAGGTCCTTGAAGACCCACCAGGCCAGCTTCGGGTCGCGATCGAATGTGCCGGGCGGCGGCTGGAAGTGGTACTCCAGGCTCAATTGCGTGTTGATGTCCACCGGGCAACAGTAGTCGCTTGGCGTGGCAGTGATGCCCAGGTACCACGGCGTCAGTACGCTCGTGGCCGGCTCGGCCGTGGCCCGCCAGTAGATGCAACCGATCCCGGGCGGCATGTCGCCACGGAGCTGAAAGACGGCCCCTTCCTGCGTCTGCGGCGTGCTAAGCGGCACGGGCCCCTGGGTATCGCGGAGGATGGCCATCACCACGGCAACAGTCATCTTGCGCGCCGGCTGGATGGAGAAAGGGAGCGGCCGGGTCGGCGGCCAAGGCTCGCGACGCCCGGTCGCCAACAGTTGCCCCCGCCATTGCCGCGGGTCGGGCGCCTCGTCGCGCACCGCCGAATACGCCTTGGCAAAATGGAACGGCTTGCCGGCCTTAGGGTCGAACCACCCCCGGCTCACCGCGTAGTCGATCAAGCGAGGCGATGCCAGGCAGTTGGCCCGATCCTCCAACTTCACGTCCCCGATAACGTGGACGTTGGGCAAGAGCACCAGGGCGTCGTCGGGCACCCGGCAGGCCACCCACTGGCGGCCGCGGACCACGGCCAAGAGCCATGCCTCCTGCGGATCGGCAATCACGTAAGTCCGACCGGAATCGACGTACCCAAACCGCTCCAGCAAATGACCCGCGGTCTCGACCCCCTGCCGCGCCGATCGTGCCCGCTGGGCGATCAGGCGCCGCAGCATGAAGCCGATCCCGCCGTCGCGGATCTCACCGCGGCGGACCAGCGTCGGGTAGTCATCTTCTCGCGTGGGGCAGCCGTCGCTGACGATGGCCACGCCGTGTTCGTTCAGATACGTGTCGCTGAATTCGAGCCCGGGGTTTTGCATCCAGAGGACGGCCGCGGTTTCGGCAGCCTGGGGCAGCGCTGCGCCCCGCCTCAGCCGCACCACGGAGCCTTCGAGGAACTGCTGCCGCTCGACGCGGCGGAAGTTCAGCACCCGTCGCCCGTAGTTCTGCTCCAGGTGGCCCACCAAGACCGAGCCGTCGGCCGATGCGCTGCGCCCTACGACGACGGCGTAGCAGCCCCAAGCCCCGCGGGCGTGACAGGCCAAGAGGACGACTACGGTAATCCTCAACAACCCTTTGAATCGCATGGTCGAGTTCCAAGCCCACGGGTAGCAACCCGTGGGCTTTAGGGGGTTACTTGCAGGGAAACGTCAAGGCGGCTCTATTCGTCCAGCTTCAGCGGCCGGACCCAGATGTTGCGGAACCGCACGGCCGAGCCGTGCTGCTGCAGGGCGATCGGCCCCTTCGACTCCTTCGAGTCGTAAGTAGCCAGCACTTTGTGCTTCATCGGCCCCAGCGACGCCTTGTGGTACTGCACCAGCACGCCATTGTAGAAGACCGTGAAGTACGCCGGCTTGACCACCTTGTCGCCCTCGAACTTCGGGGCTGTGAAGACGATGTCGAAGGTCTGCCACTGGCCGGGCTTGCAGGCCGGGTTGACCATCGCCGGATACTGCCCGTAGAGCGATCCGGCGTTGCCATCGGCGTAGATGTGGCTGTCGTGGGATTCGATGATCTGGACCTCGTACTTGCCGAGCATGAGCACGCCGCTATTCCCCCAGCTCATGGCGCCGCCGTCGGCCCTTGCCGGCGTGGCCCATTCGACGTGGAGCTGGCAATCGCCGAAGTGCTGCTTGCTCTGCAGTTGGCCCGTCTTAAGGATGTTGATGCAGCCGTTTTCGACTCCCTCCGGCTTTCCGCCTTCCCATTGCGAAAGGTCCTTGCCGTCGAACAGCACAATCGCGTCGGACGGCGGCACGGCAGGCTGCAGGGTCATGCCCGCGGTCCCGGGATTGACCATCGGCGGCTGCGGCCGCTTCCGGTCGTGGACCCTCCACGGCGAATTGGGCAGAAAGGGCGCGTCGTCGTAGCCGTACTCGACGGCGGGTTTCTTCGGCTCCGCCGCCAGGCACAAGTATCCCGTCAGAATTGCCGCGGCGACGGCGATGATCCCAGCCCGCCCGAAAACGGATCTCACTCGGTTGGAACCCCTTGGCAAGCTTCTCATGGTTGACCTCCGCGGTGGAATCTCGTTGTTTCTGACCAGTCCTGGGATTATAGCAGACAGGACCGCCGGACAGTACAATACTGGGACCCGCCCGGCGAACGCCCAGGCAACCCCTGGGCATTGGGCGGACTGCGGCAGAGTCTTTCTATGGATAAACCGACGTGCCACAATTGGACTCCTACCCGGAGAGCCCTGCCATGACCACCCGTTTCCATCGTCGCAAGTTGCTCAAAAACACCGCTCTTGTCGCCGGCGCGGCGGCCGGAGCTCGACTCTTCGGCGCTCCCGCCGTCTTGGCCCAGGCTTCGCCCAACTCGAAGCTCGGCACCGCGGTGATCGGCTGTGCCAACCAGGGCACGGCCAGCGTCAACGAGATCGCCCGCCTGGGCGAGCGGATCGTCGCCTTCGCGGACGTGGACGACCGGCAGTACGCCAAGGCCCAGAAGACGCTGGCCGAGTACCCGGAGGTCAAGTTCGACTCGATCCGGAAGTTCTTCGACTACCGCAAGATGCTCGACGAGGTGCGAAAACAGATCGACGTGGTCTTCATCTGCGCGCCGGACCACCACCACGCCACCGCGTCGATGATGGCCATGAAGCTGGGCAAAGGCGTCTACTGCGAGAAGCCGCTGGCCCACTCGATCCACGAATGCCGCATCATGGCCGAGGCGGCCAAGAAGCAGAACGTCACCACGCAGTTGGGCAACCAGGGGCATAGCGGCGAGGGCATCCGCCGCCTGTGCGAGTACCTATGGTCCGGCGCGATCGGCAACGTCGCCGAGGTCTATGCCTGGGCCCCGACGGGCCGCGGCGGCACCGGCGGGCGACTGCCCACCAGGCCCGTCCCCAAAGGGCTGCACTGGGACGAGTGGATCGGCCCGGCCCAGTACCGCGACTACCACGCCGAGTTGCACCCGGCGCTGTGGCGGAGCTGGTGGGAGTTCGGCGACGGCTCGCTGGGCGACTGGGGCTGCCACAACCTGGACGGCCCGTTCTGGGCCCTGAACCTGGGCTGCCCGAGCGGCGCGGAGGCTCTGGAGCGGGTCGGCGGTAGCGATGAGCGTTTCCCGTTGGTGAACGTGGTCCGCTGGGATTTCCCGGCGCGCGACCGTCCTGCGGACGGTGCCCGGCTGCCGCCGGTCAAGGTCTTCTGGTACGATGGCTACCGCGCGGCTAAGACCGCCAACCCCAAGACGGAGCTGGGCGACGACATGGAGAAATCGCAGAACCGGCCGCCGATCGCCCTGGAGATGGAGAAGAAGTACAACCGCCAGTTCGGCGACGGCGGCACGATCTACGTGGGCGATAAGGGAATCATGTTCAGCGACAACTGGTGCAAGAGCGCCCGGATCGTCCCCGAGGAACAGCATCGCGCGTTCCCCGTGCCGGAGAAGAAGCTCCCGCGCGTGAAGGGCACGCACCAGGCCGACTTCCTCCGCGCCTTCAAGGAGGGCAAGAAGGCCTGCTCCGATTTCGAATATGGCGCCCGGCTCACGGAGATGATCTTCGTCGGCTGCCTCGCCGAGCGGACCGGGCTGGGCAAGAAGGTCGAGTGGGACGGGGCGAACATGACGTGTACCAATATGCCCGAGCTGAACCGGATGGTGAAGCGGGAGTATCGGAAGGGGTGGGAGTTGTGAATACCTAAGAAGGAGTAAACGACCAATGACCAAGGCCCAATGACCAAGGGCGCAACTCGCACCGAGCGTGCAATCTTGGTCATTGGTCATTGAACCTTGGTCATTGAACCTTGGTCATTCGGCTTTTGCGATCTCACAGTAGGGAGCATCTGACATGAGCGAATCTATTGCCCGTCGTCGTTTCCTCAAGACCTCTGCGGCGGTTGCCGGCGCGGCGGCAAGTGCAACCCTGGTTCCCCGCCACGTCCTTGGCGGCCCGCGGCAGATCCCGCCCAGCGAGAAGATGAACGTCGCCGGGGTGGGCGTCGGCGGCATGGGCGGGGCGAACCTCAGCCAACTGGAGTCCCAGAACATCGTCGCCCTGTGCGACGTGGACCCCAACCACGCCGCCGGCACCATCAAGAAATACCCCAAGGCCAAGGTCTACGTCGATTACCGCGAGATGCTCGATCGAGAGAAGGACATCGACGGCGTGGTGGTCGCCACGCCCGACCACACCCACGCGGTGATCTCTATGGCCGCCATGAAGGCCGGCAAGCACGTCTACTGCCAGAAGCCGCTTACGCACGACGTCTACGAATCCCGCATGTTGGCCAAGACCGCCAAGGAGTGCAAGGTGGCCACGCAGATGGGCGTCCAGGGCCATTCGATGGACGGCATCCGGATGATCGCCGAGTGGATCTGGGCCGGCCTCATCGGCGAGGTCCGCGAGGTGGATGCCTGGTGCGACCTGACCTACTATCCCTGGGGCCACGCCTACTGGAGCTCCCAGTGGTCGGACCGGCCCAAGGAGACCCCGCCCGTGCCGCCAGGGCTCAACTGGGACCTCTGGATCGGCCCGGCCCCGATGCGGCCGTACCATCGGGCCTACCACCCGGGCACATGGCGGTGCTTCTGGGATTTCGGCTGCGGGATGATGGGCGACCGCGGGGCCCACACGCTGGACCCCGTGTGCTGGGCCTTGAAGCTGGGCCCGCCGACGAGCATCGACGCCACGAGCTGCGGCAATACGCCGGAGGTCCACCCGCTCTCGAACATCGTGACCTTCAAGTTCCCGGCCCGCGAAGGCTTCCCACCGCTCAAGCTCAACTGGTACGAAGGCACCCGCCCGCCGTGGCCCGAAGACCTGGAAGACGGTCGCCAGTGGCCGGCCGAAGGCGGGGCGCTCTTCAAGGGCACGAAGGGGACGATCATGGCCGGCGTCTACGGCAACAGCCCGCGGATCATCCCCGAGGCCAGGATGAAGGAAGCCAAGCTCCCGCCGCCGTCGATCCCGCGGGTCCGCGAGTCGCACGAGATGGATTGGGTCCGCGCGTGCAAGACAGGCGAGCCCGCCGGGGCCGACTTCGCCTACTCCGGCCCGCTTACGGAGACGTGCCTCCTGGGCAACATCGCCAAGCGGGTCGACGCCCGCATCCTCTGGGACGCCGCGAACCTGAAGATCACCAACCTCCCCGATGCCAACCGCTACGTGCGGACGGAGTATCGCGCCGGCTGGTCGCTGTGAGGGGACAGGGGTTAGGGGCCAGGGTTCAGGGTTCAGAGCCGGGCCGTGTCGGCCCGGCGCGACCGCGCCAGTTCGCCCGCCCTGGTTGGGGGGGCTGGCTTGCGTGGCCCAACGGGGCAGTTTAATATGAACCTCCGTCGAGGTAGAATTACGACACAGGAGAGGTGGCAGTTCTGACTGTTCGTTCACACGTGTTCATGAGGCTGCGGGGGATCCGCGAATGGCTGTGACGCCCACGGAATGGAGCGTGGTGATTGTCGGGCGTTGGAATCGGGCAATCCTTACGCCTTCTGGGATTGCGAAGCGATTATTCCAGCTCGATGAGGGCACGCCCCTGGAGGTGCTCGTTGCCATTGACGCGCTCGCGCCGCCTCAGGTGAAGTACGACGGCATCACTGTAGTTGCCTGGAACGACCGGCTCCTCGTCCAGCCAGAGACTCCAGGCTACCCGGAACTCGAAAAGGCTAAGACTGTGGCCAGCAGGGCATTGGCGAGCCTGCCAGAGACGCCGATATCTGCGGCAGGCGTCAACGTCAAGTTCCGGTGTGACGAGCCCCTGGAATCCCTCCAACAAATCACCCGCCACACGTGGTGGGATGACCAGTTGTCCGACAGACGCTACGTCATCACTGGCCGGCAGCTTGCACGCACGCTGAAATGGAATGATGCGCAAATCAACTTCTCGGTTATGGAACAACCCGACTCCACGTTCCAGATACTGTTCAACTTCCATCACGCCTCATCTGACGTGAAGAAGTTGACAGACTGGCTACGTACGCCGATAGAAGACATAACATACCACGTCCGCGCAGTCCTTGTCGACTGCATGAAGCTTGAACCGGAGAACATCAGCCATGCCGGAATCGATTCCGAGATCGGAGACATCCCCGCTGCCTCCAAGTAGATACGAGCGAGCTGTTGGGGTGCATGCTGCGCCGCCCGCAGAGACTACAGAAGTCGCGGCTGAGATTCGGAGCGTTGTCACGAGCCAGACTCAGGGCACGATCGTCCTCCGCTACACGCCGCGGGAACCGGTTTCTCTCACAGGGAAAACGTCCCCCTGACTTGCGGTATGAGTCAGCCATCTCACTGGACGTACTCCGGCTTTGACACGGCTGAGGATCTGCGCCAGGGGGACATCATCCGCAGAACGTCGCCTCTGCTAAGCGCGCTCTCGCTGGTGCATAAGTACTTCTGCGATGAGCGATACATCGGCTTCCTGGTGCTTACCCAGTCGTGCGACTTGGTGCGACGCGAGAGCAAGGCCTGTAAAGCGGAGTACGTCAGCCTTTGCGTCATAAGGGAACTGGAGCCACTCCTGCCTCGCATTCTCGAAGACGTTTGTGGGACCGGGATTCCTGGGGTATTCACTGAAGAGAGCCGTTGGTGCGCAGAGGCCGTGTTAAAGCGAGTCCTGAACCAGAACGATCAAGCGAGAGGACTTTTCTACCTTCATCCTGATGCCGCGGTTGGGCTGGCAACTGCTTCGGTTGCACTGCTTCGGGTAAGCATCGCGCTGCGGCGCGAGCACTACCACCTGCTTCAAGAATCTCGTTGTGGGCGTCTGGATCCCGAATACGCTGCGAAGCTCGGCTGGTTGACGGGCAATCTTTATTCGCGCGTGGCCACGGCCGACTGGGAGGAGCGAGAGAACGACAAGGACGCGTCGGCAAGAGAGGCACGAAAGCTCCTTCGGTGTCCTTATATTACCAAACCTGACGATGAGAACTGGGTATCCCAGAATTGGCTAGACGCGGCGCGGAAGAAAGGAGTGGACCTAACTGGAATCGAGCCTGACCGTTTTCGGTCTGCATTGGCGCCGCACGCGCCCCCTGAGCTGATCGACGTCTTGACCGACTCCGTTGAGCGCGTCGCGCGCGAGGTGGCGTGCGACAGCATCGGTCTGACGATCCAGCAGGATGATGTTCTGTTCGAGACTGTCAGCAACAGTATCGTTGCCGCTGCGGCCGACCTTCTTACCGAAGCGCAGCTCGCGACGTTGGCGGCTGCCGTCCAGGGCGATTCGGCATTCCGCCGCCAGTTTGGAATCCAGGTGGGCTCGCTCCTGAAGAAGGCGATCTCGCGAACCGGGGGCATGGCGGCTCTGGAACTGCCGACCGTTCTGCTCAAGAGTGTCGGGCTTCTTCCCGTGGCTCTTAAGAGGCTCCGCACGATAGCAAGCGTGGCTTTAGGCGCGGACCCGGCCGGGGAAATCGCTGATTTTATCTCCCGGGTCTCACAAGCCCGTATCTTCTCTGAGCGGGCGATAGGGCGCATCGTCGAGACAGTTTCGCGTGAATTGCAGGCGATCGCTTTTCCGCAGATCGGAAAGGTGGTATCGCGATTGCGGAACGACCAATCCCTGTGCGGTGCGTGCCGAAGGGAAACGCGTCGAAAAATGAGCACGTTGTTTGAGGACTGAGCACGGCGCGCGTACTCTCCACTGGTCCGAAGAACGCGTGCGCCGAGTGCCACGGCACGGCCTGGGAGATGCCCGTTTGCGGATTGCGGTACCAATCGTGCTTCGCGCCGTGGCGAATCAAGACACAACCGAACGCCTCAATCGTCCTGGTCGAGTCCGCCCGCTTCACGGGATGACCAACTCCTCGACCTTGCGGAGGCGCGTTGCTGCCCCCGGCTTTCGACTCCCCGACGGGCGCACGGCGCCTGCAAGCAGTATGCCGCGCGCGGATTGGGCGTGTCAAACGGGGTGGCTCCAGAATTCTAACGCTTCGATTCCAGCGCACACGAGCCGGGTCGGAGTACCGAGTACTCAGTACTGAGTACCGACTACTCGGCACAGCCAGAGCGCTGGCGCAAGGCCAATCGGGCCCCAGTGACCGGGGATCCTGGGTTTCTTCACCAGCGAAGCTCCTCGTCCCGCCCGCCTTCAGCGTCTTCGTCCGTCTCGGTCTCCGACGAGCAGTCTGGCACGTCGCCGCTTTCCGAATCCTCCTCGTCCTCCGAATACTCTTCGCCGTCAGACTCCTCTTCCTCGTCGCAGACCCAGCCGCCGCGCTCGTCCTGGTAGTGGGGATCGGTGGGGAAGATGTCGAAGCCGAAGCCGCGGCCGCCGCAGCCGGGCGTGGGGCAGCACCAGAAGCCCTGCTGCGTGCCGTCGGCGCCGGTCTCGACGCGCCACTCAATGAGGTAGCTCTCGTACTCCTTCCCGCAGTGCAGACAGCCGACCTCCGTGGGAATCGCCGGCGGGTGGAACGGATCGGCTTGCGGGTCAAGAGGGTCGTAGACCATCGCGTTGTTTTGCGCGAGATGACGTAAAGACGGACTTCAGGCCCGTGGCCTGCGACCGCAGTATGCCGCGCGCGGATTGGGCGTGTCAAACGGGGTGGCTCCAGAATCCTAACGCTTCGATCCGAGCGCACACGAGCCGGGTCGGAGTACCGAGTACTCAGTACTGAGTACCGAGTGCTCGGCACAGCCGGAGCGCTGGCGCAAGGCCATGCGAGTCCCAGTGACCGGGGATCCTGGGTTTCTTCACCAGCGAGCACGTCGCCGCCTCGGGAATGGCAGATTGACCTCGAAATCAGGCCAGGCGAGTCGCCAGAATTCGATCGGCGCAGGTCCGCGCGGAACTTGGCAGGAAGACTCAGCGGTGAAAGGAGGTGGGGAAGACCCCATGCGGCAACACCCGGATCCCGTTGACCAAAAAACCCCGCGGGCATGGAGAGACGCGGCCTTCAGTGCAGCCGAGTACTCAGAGCCCGGCCGCCATCGTCACTGCGAATTCCCGGCCTTGTTGCCCCGCACCGCGGCCGACAGAAACTTCTGCCAGAGGTCGTCGCGGACGTAAACGGAAAGGAACACTTCGGGCCGGAGGCCGTAGAGCATCTGCCGGTTGTAGGAGACAGTGTACGAGGCGGCGAGATGGGCATCCACGGCCTCTTGGACGTCCGGCGTGAGGATGATGACCGACGGCGGCGGGTGCTGCGCCGTGTCCTTGGACCAGGCGGCCGGGTCTTGCCAATAGCCGATGCGATCGGCATTGAACCGGCGGAGGTACCACGGCAGCGGCCAGCAGTTCTCCGGCGTGACGACGTGGATGACCATGTCGTGGCCGTCGGGCGAAAGCCCCGCGAGCCGCTCCATGCGGGAAGCCAGCTCCAGCACGTTGGACGACGTGTGGGCATAGACCCAGGGGTTGCGCTGGTGGTCGGCGCAATAGCGGAAGTTCAGGGCGTAGCATTGCCAGGCCAGGTGCGCCACGCCGGCTGCAAGCCCCACGGCGGCCAGCGCCTTGAGCGGCCAGCCTGGGAGCCGGCGGAGAATCGCCCACGCCCCGATGCCGGCCAGGAGGATCATGCCGTGGAGAAAGCTGAGCAAGCACCAGGGCGTCTTGTAGGGGATGGCGGAGTAGAGAACCGTGAGCACGAGGGTGTAGAAGGCCAGAAAACGGCAGAACCCCGTGGCCCAGCCACCCTGCACAGCCCTCACCCCGGCCCTCTCCCAACGTGAGAGGGAGGTTACGAAGCCGACGCCGGCCAGGCCGACGATCAGCCCCTCCGTCCAGAAGAAACCCTTTGCAGGCCGGTTGGCCACCAGAAGCCTCAAGTAGTAATCCCACGGGTGCGCGTGGATGCCGGCGTCGCTGCCGCGTTGGAAGTAGGTCTGGTACGCGAGGATCGAATCGAGGGGACCGCGCCAGCTCGTGCCAAAGGAGGAATACAGGGCAACGGCGACCAGACATGCCGCGACGGCTGCGGCAAGGATGGCACCGGGGCGGAGATGGGCCCCGATGGCCCGCAGCACGCCCGGGGCGTCGCTTCGCTCTGCCTTCACGACCCAGCCCGGGAGGGCGAAGCTCCTGCTGAGCCCCGCCAGGATCAGTCCGGCCGCCATGGCCGCGGCCGCGAGGATCCACGTTTCCTTTGTGGCGTGCATCAGCCCGAACGACGCCCCCGCCGCAATCGCCCAGCCGAGCGATCGCGTGCGGCAATACCGCCACGCCGATCCGATCGCGGCGAAGGTGAAAAAGACCAGGAGCGTCTCCTGGACGTAGTAGCGCGAATAGAAGACCATCGCCGGCGAGAGGGCCGTCAGGATGCCGGCGATGATTGCCGGCCCGCGGCCCAGCCCGTCGGCCACCAAGAGCAAGAGCACAATCAGGCTCGCGCCGAACACGACCGGCACGGCGCGGTACGCGGTCTCGGTTGAGTGGGCGAAGTCGTTCGCGCCGCTCAGCCGGAGCGACGGCACCGTGAGCCAATAGAGGCTGGGGCCGTGGTGCTCCTTGGGGTCGTACTCGTAGACGCCGGTCTCCAGGAGGATGCCGGCTTTGGCGGCCTGGTTGGCCTCGTCGCCGTGCATCGGCCGCTGGGCCAGCCGCGGCAAGCGAACGGCAAGTGCCGCGGCGGCCAAGGCCAGGGTGCAGACGGCAAAGAGTGCCGACGGGCGTTTCATTTGGCCGGCTTGCCGTACACGTCCACCTCGACGTAATGGTTCATGTCGTTCGAGGTGTTCCCCTTGGAGTACAGGCGGACGTACCGGCCCTTGGCCGGCTCGCCCTTGCCGTCCTTGGCGTCGATGAGCTTGCCGCGGTAGTCGTCGATGTACTCCAGTTGCTTGCCGAGGCCCAGGCCGGAGGAGTTGTCGAAATCGTTGTTGTAGATCGTCTTGACCTTCTCGATGAAATCCGGGTCGTCGGCCACCTGGACCACCACGTCGTGATAAACGCGGCCCTC
The DNA here is from genome assembly GCA_964354135.1 of uncultured Planctomycetaceae bacterium. Taxonomy (GTDB): domain Bacteria; phylum Planctomycetota; class Planctomycetia; order Pirellulales; family Thermoguttaceae; genus CAYGZA01. The sequence goes on along the minus strand of CAYGZA010000010.1, from coordinate 8,683 downwards.
GGCGTGGTAGTGCCACAGGACGATCGCGTAGATGTCGGCCCGCGCCCCGAGGTCGATCTGCACCCACTGCGTGCCGGGCCCGAGCTCCACGAAGCTGCCGTCGGAGCCCTCCTTGTCGTCGTCGGTGATGAGGCTCAGCTCGCCGACGATGGGGGCCATGTCGCTGGAGGTGACTTTCTTATTGAGGGCGAGATTCTTGGCCCCTTCGGGCGCGGGGAAGGGCGCACGCGGCTTCTCGTTGTATTTCTCCAGGGTCGGGGCGGGCTTGATGTTCTTCGGCGTGCCCTGGAACATGGGCCTGGGCAGCTTGATCTCCAGCGGCACGAGCTTCTCGCCGCCCTTGCCCGAGGCAGGCTGGGCCGCTTTCGCCGGGGCGTCGGCCGCCCGGGCCACAGCCCCCACCAGCAGGCCAAAGAGCGCAAGGCCAGATATTCCGATAAACGGCGACGTCAGGAAATGCTTCGTTCTCATCGCTGCGATTACTCTCCGGATGAATTGGGGCACACACTGCGCGACAGGGACTGCCGCACATTTCGTGGTCAGACGCGCCCAATGGGACCCACCGGGCCGTCAACAATTCACTATACCCGCCGCAAGCTGCGGGGTGCAAGATGCTGCCAGCAACGGCAATACCCTCCCGATGGCCCGGATTAAGCCCCATCGTTGCAGCCCCCAGAGATGGCCGCAGTTGTCCGACCGCGGTGGATCTGCGGCGGCCCACACGCTAATCTGCTCTCTGGAGGCTACCTGTGCCGCATGATCGCATCGCACTATCGCTGATTCTTCCCGCCTACAACGAGGCCGCTCGGTTGCCGCCCTATCTGGCGTCGGCGCGGCAGTATCTCGACCGGCAATACGCGGATCGCTACGAGGTGGTCGTCGTGGACGACGGGAGCGAGGACGGGCTCATCCGCGTCTTGGAGGGCTGCGCCGCCGATTGGCGGCAGTTGCGATGGATCCGCCACCCGCAGAACCGAGGGAAGGGTGCGGCCGTTCGCACCGGGATTCTTGCGGCGCGGGGCGACCTGCTCCTGTTCGCCGATGCCGACGGGGCCACGCCCATCGAAGAAGAAAGCCGCCTTGCCGCGGCAATCCACGCCGGGGCCGATCTGGCCGTGGGCTCGCGCCTGCTTGCCGGGGACGGCATCCGGCGCTCGCGCCACTGGATTCGCGGGCTGGCCGGCCGGCTGTTCGCCGGGGTCGCGCGGCGGCTGTTGCGGCTGTCGGCGCGGGACACCCAGTGCGGTTTCAAGATGTTCCGCGGCGACGTGGGCCGGCGGCTCTTCTCCCTGGTTCGCGAGTCGCGGTACCTCTTCGACCTGGAGGTGCTCGCGCTGGCCCGGCGGCTGGGCTACACGACGGCCGAGGTGCCGGTCAATTGGACTGAGGTGCCGGGCGGCCACTTCCATCTGGCCCGTCAGTTCCCCAGGGTCCTGGCCGACTTGTGGCGTCTCCACCGCCGGCTCCGCGGCAAGGCGGCCCGGGCCCGGAAGGGCGAGAATTGAGGCGCCGCGGACCGGAGATTGTTGACAGGCGAGGTGCGGCTCGATCAAACTCTACACGGGGTTTCACGATCACGGGGATCCATCCATCCGAAAGGAGCGTACCCATGCTTTGGGGAAGAAAAAAGCTGGCTGCGGTGGCAGCCGTTCTGATGTTTGCCTGGGCAAGTCCGTTCCTGCTGGGTCAGGGCACTCCGCCTGCCGGCGATTTCAGGGCGAAGCTCGACGACACCCTCGCCAAGGTCGCCAAGCACGACTTCGGCGGCGACATGGGCACGGTGGCCGCGATCTCGGAGCTCGTGGCGGCGACGCACGGCAAGCCGCACCAGCGGAAGGAACTGGCCGGAAGGCTTGCCGCGGTGCTCCGGTCCAATGCCCCCAACGGTGCGAAGGACCTCGCCTGCCGGCAATTGGCGATCATCGGCACCGCGGAGCAGGTGCCTGCACTGGCGGCCTTGCTTTCGGATGAGAAGCTCTCGCACATCGCCCGCTTTGCGCTGGAGCGCATCCCCGGCCCGGTGGCCGACGAGGCGCTGCGGCAGACCATGGGAAAGGCCCGGGGGACGCTGCTGGTTGGGGTAATCAACTCAGTAGGGCAGCGGCGGGACGAGAAGGCGGTTGGCGAGCTCGGCAGGCTGCTGGGCGATGCGGATCCGGCGGTCGCTGCCGCGGCGGCTGCGGCCCTGGGGAAGATCGGCCCCGCCGCTGCCGACACGCTGGTGCAGGCACTCGGGAGTGCCCCGGCCCGGGTTCGGCCCGCCGTGGCCCACGCCTGCGCGCTTTGCGCCGAGGCCCTTGCGGCCCAGGGCAAGCGGGACGAAGCGGCCGCCTTGTACGACCGGCTCCGCCACGCCAAGGTGCCCAAGACGGTTCGCATCGCCGCAACCCGCGGGGCGGTCCTGGCCCGCCAGGCTGCCGGGGTGCCGCTCCTCGTCGAGCAGCTCCGGGAAAGCGACGCCGGCATGTTCGCGTTGGCCGTGCTATTGGTCCGCGAGTTGCCCGGGCCAGAGGCCACGAAGGCAGCGGCGGCCGAGCTGGGCAAGCTCGCGCCCGAGAAGCAGATTCCGCTCCTCCAGGCGCTTGCCGACCGCGGCGACAAAGCGGCAACGCCCGCAGTGCTTCGCCTGGCCCAATCGGGCGATGCGAAGGTCAAGGCCGCCGCGATCCTGGCGCTCGCGAGACTTACGGATGCCTCGGCAGTGCCGGCGCTCCTCGACGCCGCCGCCGGAAGCGACGGCGAGGTGGCCCAGGCCGCGATGGTCGCGCTTGCGACCCTCCCGGGCAAGGAAATCGATGCGGCCATCGTGGCGACTGGCGAGAGTGCCGACGCCAAGCTCCGCCGTGCGGCCATCGAGCTGATCGGCCATCGCCGCATTACGGCCGCCACGCCGGTGCTGCTCAAGGCCGCCGCCGACGCCGATGAGTCGATCTGCCTGGCCGCCGTCAAGGCCCTGGGCGACACGGCAGGACTGCCGGACCTTCCCGCGATGGCGGACCTCCTCATCAAGGCCAAGGGGCCGAAGGACCTGGCCGCTCTGGAAGCGGCGCTCGCGGCCGTCTCAGCGCGGATCCTCGACAAGGACGTCTGCGCCGAGAAGCTCCTGGGGTCGTTCTCGCAGGCCGGCGGGCAGTCGAAGCTGGCCCTTCTCCGGACGCTCGGCCGGATCGGGGGGGGAAAGGCCCTGGAGGCAATGCGGGCCGCAGCGAAGGACGCGGGTGAGGAAACCCGCGACACGGCGTTGCGGATCCTGTCCGATTGGCCCGACGTGGCAGCGGCCGCCCACCTGGCCGAGATTGCCAAGACTTCGAAAGACCCAAAATACAAGATCCTCACCCTGCGAGGGTGCATCCGCTTGATCGGGCAGGCCGACCTGCCGGCGGAGAAGAAGCTGGCGATGTGCAAAGAGATCGTAGTCCTGGCCGAGCGCGATGAAGAGAAGAAGCTCGTGCTGGGCGTCTTGGGGGGCGTGCCAAGCGGCGACGCGCTGGCCGCGGTCGTTCCGTTCCTCGACAACCCGGCGACCAAGAACGAGGCCGCCGCCGCTGCCGTGGCCATCGCCGAGAAGGTCCTCGAGAGCCGTCGGCCCGAGGTCGCCGAGGCCATGCAGAAGGTATTGAAAGCCACCGACAACCCGAGCTGGAAACGCCGGGCCAAGGAGCTGCTGGAGAAGGCCGGGCTTGTCAATCCGTTCTTCGTCTTCGACAACGGGCTGGGGGGCGTCCAGGACCCGCCCAAGGTGCTCAAGCAGCTCGGGTACGCTGGTATGGGGGCGAGCGGGCCGAAGATCGGCGGCCTGGTGACGCAATACCAGGGCGAGGGCCTGCGGGTCTTCAGCACGTACGTCGGCTGCCAGATCGGCGCCGCCCCCGCGTACGACCCGCAGTTGAAGCAGGCCATTCGGGAACTCAAGGGAACCGGCGTCATCCTCTGGCTGACGGTCACCGGCGGCAAGCCGGTTGAGGACGACGAGAAGGCCGTGGCGATCATCCGCGAGATCGCCGATCTGGCCGGCCAGTCGGACCTTCGGATCGCGCTCTATCCTCACACCGGCTTCTACGCGGCCACCACGGCCGACGCGCTTCGGCTGATCCGGAAGGTCGATCGCAAGAATGTCGGTGTAACGATCAATCTCTGCCACGAGCTGATGACCGACCAAGGCAATCGTCTGGACGCCACGATCCAGGAGGCGATGCCCCGGCTGTTTCTCGTCTCGATCAACGGCGCCGATCCCAAGGAGCCGGGATACGGCTGGGACCGCCTGATCCAACCTCTCGGACGCGGCAACTTCGACGTCTACGCCTTCGTGAAGAAGCTCAAGGCGGCCGGGTACACGGGTCCCATCGGGCTGCAATGCTACGGAGTCAAGGGCGACGCGATGGAGAACCTCAAGCAGTCTATCACGGCGTGGAAGACGTATTGTGCCCGGATGGCGGCAGACAACGCCGGAACGAAGTAGCGTCGATGCGACCAGTCACTCGGGGAGGAAGGCTCATGCGGCCGACGCGCTTGCTGCGGTAGGGCGGAACGGTATTCTGACCCGGGCGGGCTGCAAACCCGCCCTGCAATCGGCCAGCCGCCGCGATTTTCTCAAGGCCGGTCTGGGCGCCGGGGCGGCCGCCGTGCTGCCGGCCGTCATCCCGGCATCCGCGTTGGGGCTGGCCGGTCGCACCGCACCCAGCAACCGCATCACGATGGCCGCGCTGGGCCTCGGGTTCGGCTGGCCGATGTTCCTTCGGGGCGACGTCCAGTACGTCGCCGTGTGCGACGTGCAGCGGGTCCGCCGCGAACAAGGCAAGGCCCACGTAGAGGCAACGCAGCGGGCGGCCGGCTGCGGAACGTACAACGACTTCCGCGAGGTGCTCGCCCGCGAGGAAATCGACGCAGTCTACGTCGCCACGCCCGACCATTGGCACGCCCTGGTGACGACCGCCGCCGCCAAGGCCGGCAAGCACGTCTACTGCCAGAAGCCGCTCACGCGGACGATTGCCGAGGGCCGGGCCGTGGTCGACGCGGTCCGTCGCTACGGCATCGTCTTCCAGCACGGCACCCAGCAGCGGCACGATCCCGCGATGCTCTTCGGCTGTGAGCTGGTGCAAAACGGCTACATCGGCCGGCTCGAGCACGTGAAGATCGGCAGCCCGGCGGGCGCGGTCAGCGGTCCTTGGAAGCCCGAGCCGGTCCCCGACGGACTCGATTACGACCGTTGGCTCGGGCCCGCGCCGTGGGCGCCCTACACGCCGCTTCGGATCGCCAGCCATCCGTGGTATCACATCTCCGATTACTCGTTGGGCTACATCGCCGGCTGGGGCGTTCACCATGCCGATAGCGCCGTGCAAGGCTCCGGCCTGGACGACAACCGCGGGCCGATCGAGATCGACGCCCGCGGCATCTTTCCCACGCAAGGGCTCTTCGACAACCCGTACCGCTGGCAAATGCGGTACCGGTTTGCCGGCGGCCTGACGTGGCACTGGACCGATTGCGAGGGGGACGGCTTCGGCACCCGCGCGGGGCCGGATTGGCCGCAGAACCGGATGGGCATCACCTTCGAGGGAACCGAAGGCTGGGTCTATATCTGGCGCGGCCAGGTCGATGCCCATCCCAAGTCGCTCTTGAAGGTGGAGATCGGGCCGAGCGAGAAGGTGCAACTGCGGCGTCCGTTGCGGGCGGACTTCATCCACTGCGTGCGGAGCCGGCTGGAGACCTGCGCGCCGGTGGAGGTGGCGCACCGCTCGACCACGCTGTGCTCCATCGGCGCGATCTCGATGCTAGTGCGCCGCAAGCTGACCTGGGACCCGGTGAAAGAGGAATTCGCCGGCGATGAAGAGGCCAACCGGCTCCGCTTCCGGGCGATGCGGGAGCCGTGGCACCTTGGCTGAGATTTGCATTGAGAATCCGGATGGTGGATAATGGCTGTCAGCTATCAGCTTTCAGCTTCCTGATAGCCGTAGCCGTAGGTTATGCTTTAACATAACAGAACCCATCGGAGCATTGACGAAAGGAATCGGGCCCGCAGGGTTGTTATGCTGAAGCATAACCTACTGCTAATCAAGGAAAACAAGCGGCTGGAAGTGGACCTGAGCGGTTTGAAGGCATGATCATGTCAAACCAAGGAATGAACTCAAGCCGGCGCACGTTCTTGAAGCGTGCGGCGGCCGTGGCGGCGGCGCCGTGTCTTGTCCCCTCGTCCGTCTTCGGCGCGGACGGCGCGGTGGCCCCCGGCAACCGCATTACGCTCGGCTTCATCGGCGTCGGCATGATGGGCCAAGGACACGTGCGGCTCTGCCTGCACTACCCGGAAGCCCAAGTGCTGGCCGTCTGCGACGTGGACCGCTGGCGCCGCGAGCGTGCCAAAGCGGTGACGGAGGAGCAATATGCCGCCGCCAAGGCCAGCGGCAAGTATCGCGGCTGCGCGGCGTACAATGACCTCCGCGAGCTATTGGCCCGCGACGACATCGATGCCGTGGTCATCGCCACCGGCGACCGCTGGCACGCCCTGGCGACGACGATGGCCGCCAAGGCGGGCAAGGACGTCTACTGCGAGAAGCCGATCTCGCTCACCATCCGCGAGGCCCGGGCGATGGTCGACGCCATCCGCCGCTACGGCCGCGTGTTCCAGGCCGGCCTGCAGCAGCGATCGTCGCCCGAGTTCCGCAAGGCGTGCAGCCTGGTCCTCGGCGGTGCCTTGGGCAAGCTCCAAATCGTTTACGTGACGTTCCCGGGCACGACCGGCGACGTGAGCCTCCCGGCCGAGCCGGTGCCCGAGGGGCTCGATTGGGACCTCTGGCTCGGCCCGGCGCCGTGGCGGCCGTTCAACGGCCAGTTTCACCACTACGGTCAGCCGAAGTGGGTGGTGCCCTGGCACATCTGCCGCGATTTCGGCGGCGGCAACCTGACGAGCAACACGGTCCACGCCTTCGACGTGGTCCAGTGGGCCTTGGGCATGGACCAAAGCGGCCCCGTCGAGATCATTCCGCCCGAGACCGTGCAATACGCGTCGCTCACCTACAAGTATGCCGACGGCGTGCTTCTGCAAGTGGCCGACGGGCGTCTGGACAGGCAGAAGCACCTGGTGCCCAAGGGCTGGGACGAGAAGACGCCGATCCAGGCCTTCGGCGCCGTCTACGTGGGGGAGCGGGGCTGGATCCACGTCGGCCGAAACGGCTATCTCAAGGCGTTCCCCGAGGAGATTCTCAAGCAGGCTTCCACGCCGTTCGACCCCGGGCGGGCCGTCAACAACCATCACCAGAACTGGTTCGACTGCATCCGCTCGCGCGGGCGGCCGGCGTGCGACGTGGCGATCGGGGCCCGCTCCACGATGGTCTCCCACTTGGGCTGCATCGCCCATTGGACCCGCCGATCGCTCCGGTGGGACCCGGTCAAGGAGGTCTTCTTGGGCGACGACGAGGCGAACCGCTGGCTCGGCCGGGCGATGCGACCGCCGTGGACACTATGACCGCCGGACCGGCCGTCTGAGGGCAACGGGTCTGAGCCGAGGCTACTTCGGCCAAGGTGTTCCCCGGGCCGCCGCCTTCTCATCTGCGTGGCGATGTGCTATCGTGTTGGAAGCGTCAATCACCGGACACACTCCCGCACCATGCCCACTCCGCCCGAATTCGTAACCTCCCGCAGCCAGATCGCCGGCCTTCCCATCGCGGAGCTGGTCCGGCAGTTCGGTACCCCCACCTTCGTCTACGATGCCGCCGTGATCCTCCGGCGGCTGGAGGACCTCAAGGCGTTTGACTGTGTCCGTTACGCCCAGAAGGCCTGCTCGAATCTGGCGATCCTGGACCTGCTCCGCCGCCACGGGGCGCTGGTGGACTGCGTCAGTGCGGGAGAAATCTGCCGGGCGATTGCCGCCGGGTATTCCCCCCAAGGCACGCCCCCGCCCATCGTCTACACCGCTGATATCTTCGATGCCGATGCGCTGGAGCTGGTCCTCAAGGAGAACGTCCACGTCAACTGCGGCTCGCCTGACATGATCGACCAGTACGGCAGCCGGGCCCCCGGCCGCGAGATCACACTGCGGATCAATCCCGGCTTCGGCCACGGCCACAGCCGCAAGACCAACACCGGCGGCGACCGCGCCAAGCACGGCATCTGGCACGAGCAATTGGCCGACTGCCTCGTCGCGGCCGAGCATTACGGCTTGAGCGTGACGGGGCTGCACAGCCACATCGGCTCGGGGACCGACCTGGAGCACCTGGCCCAGGTCTGTTCGGCCATGGAGAAGGCGGCCTGCGAGGCCGGCCGCAGTCTCCAGTCGATCAGCGCCGGCGGCGGTCTGCCGATTCCCTACCAGCCTGAGCAGTCGTACGTCGATCTGGATCGCTATTTCGCCCTCTGGAACGCGACCCGGAAGCGGCTCGAAGACCGCTTCGGCCACGCGGTGCGGGCGGAGATCGAGCCGGGCCGCTACGTCGTTGCGGAGTCCGGGTACCTGATCGCCGAGATCCGAGCCGTCAAGAAGCAAGGGCAGAACCTCTTCTACCTGCTGGACGCCGGCTTCAACAACCTTGCCCGGCCGATCCTCTACGGGGCGTATCACCCCATCTCGATCGCCCCGGCCGACGGCGACCTGGAGCGGCCGCTTCAGGAGGCGATCGTGGGGGGGCCGCTGTGCGAGTCGGGCGACATCTTCACCCAGGAGGAAGGGGGCTTTGTCGCAAGCCGCCCGCTCCCT
>CAYGZA010000009.1:0-46960 GCA_964354135.1 uncultured Planctomycetaceae bacterium | reverse complement strand
CTGTGGCTGCTGTAGGGCTGCCAGAGGTGCCTGGGGCACAGGTGCTCGAACATTTCCTCGCCGCGAATCTTCATCACGCGGCGGCACTCCGCACGCTCCTGGTCGCTCAACAAGTCGTAGACGAAGGAATACGTGCGCGCGAAGCGGCTGTTGTAAGGCATGCCGGCCTCGTCGTTGTAGCGGTAGCCCGTGGCCCCTTTGGGGTCCCAGCGCAGGCAATCCAAGAGGATCCGCTTGGCCAGTTGGCCGTACTCCTCTTTGCCTCCCAGGAGCCGCGTGAAGCCGAGCGTGGCCGCGCCGTCCAGGGCCCGGATGGTATACACGCGGTTGCCCCACCAGATCTTGCGCCACGGCTCGCCTCCCACGGCAATGCCGGGCGGATACTTCTCCGGTTCGGCGGTGGGCGGGGGCGCGGCGAGCATCTTCTCGCACTCGGCCACCAGGCGATCGAATTGGCCTTTCAGCGGCCCCTTGGCCAGCTCGCGCAACCGCGGCAGGTCTTCCGGCCGGATGAACATCCGCGGGTGCGACTTGGGAATGCGGGCCAGGAGTTCCTTGCGCGGCGGCATGGGCATGGACACGGCGCCGGCGGGAATCGTGAACGAGCGGGCTTGGCTCCAGTTGGTCTTGTTCCCCTGCCGATCGACGCCGCAGTAGCGCCACGTGTACTCGCCGGGCGCGAACGTCTTGGGCGGGCAAAGGACGTTGAAGGTCACGTTGTCAGCGCGATACTCGATCGCTTGAAAGCCGCTGCCCCGGCCGCACTCTAACTCCCACGCCGCGATCCCCTTCTGTGGCCGCCAGGAGAAGCCGGGCGGGGTAGTCGCCGACACGGCCCCCGGGGCCGGACGGTATCCCCACTCGCCATCCCCCGCGGGCCGCTCGTCCAGGGTCAACGAGGCCGCCACGCAAATCCCGGGCATCAAACTGCAAAGGATCGCCGCAAAGAAGCCCGCCGGCCGCTTCCGCACCGTCACCGGGGCCGCTTCCGCGGCGACCTTCTTCACCGTGGTCCACTGCTTGCCGTCCGTCGAGAGCCGGACCTCGAAGCGGATCGGCACGCGGTCGGCATACTCCCGCTGGCGGTCGCGCGAGAAGACCACCTTGGAAACCACGGTCGCAGCAGGCAATTCAATCTGCGCCCACTCCGTCCCGGTCGTGGCGGCGATCCAACTGCGATCGTTCCCGTACAACCCGTCGTTCAGGTGCTCGACGGCGTGTTGGGCGTAGCCCCGCAGGCAGGACGAGGCCGTCGCCCTGGCCTGCCGCTTCGCAAGGGCAAGGTTCTCCTTTCCGTCCGGGCCGTAGACCTCCAGCTCGTCGATGCAGGGTTCGCCCGAAGAACTCCCCTCGATCACAAAGCGGACGAACTTCGCATTCTGCGGGGCGAAGGCGATCGCGTTCGGCTTGTCGGCGTGAATGGGCGGATCGGCCGCCGCAACGCTCGCGAGACAACACACGAGACAAATCGTTCCCATCTTCGCATCCTCAGTGGGGCGGGCGTCTCGCCCGCCGGCCGAGCCAACTGGCGGCCGGCGACCGGCGGGACGCCGGTCCCACTGGATTCGTACTCGTTTCCTGAGGACCAATAACCGCCGCGTCCCCGCAGCGCGCCACGGTACCATTTTGGCCCCAAAGGGCATTCGGTGCAAGTCTGGCCGGCGGCTACCGTTTGGGGCATGCTGGGCCACGCCCTCAGTTTCACGTACATCTGACCAGGCACGACCCTCACTCCCCCAGCAGGTGCTCGATCACCGCCAGCTCCAGGGCCTCGTAGTCGCGGTTGGCGATGCACTCTCGCTCCACGTCCTTCGGGAACGTGCGGACCTTCTCCACGAGCCTGAGGAAGATCGCGCGGCTGTTGGAAAGGTGCCGCGTGGCGGCGTCCGGCTTCTGCGTCCGCATCGCCTTGACGTCCAGGCCCACGAAGCGGGCGGTCTCCGGGTAGCCGCCCAGCTCCAGCACGCGGACCTGGTTGTACGCCCCGCGGAGATTGGCCGAGCCGAAGGTCTTGTCCTGGTCGAATTTCAGGCCGTTCTGGTCGTTGAGGTGAACGCTCCAGAGCTTGCCCGCCGACAGGGCGAAGGCCATCTCGTCCGAGGGGTCGAGGCCGGCCAAGAGGGCGTGGGCCGTCTCGATCAGGCCGCCCACCCGCTTCGGATCGACCGTCTGCGAGGCCATGGCCAGGGCATGGCCGATCGTGGGAATGTAGGCGTGATCCATCGGCTCGTTCGGCTTCGGCTCGATGACAATGGTGATCTCGGGGTCGTACCGGAGGATATGGTTGAGGGCCTCCAAGAGGTGCTTGTGGGCCTCGATGGCGTTTTTCGACTCGCGGATGTAGGTGCCCTCCCGGGCGAGCCAGAGGACCATCATCCTGGTCCCCAAGGCGTTGGCGATGTCCACAGCCCGCTCGGACCGCTCCAGGGCCCACCGGCGGCAGGCCGGATCGTTGGCCGTATAGCCGCCGTCAACCCCCTTGCCGTGTTCCCAAAGCCGCGGGGCGACAAACTCGGCCACGAGCCCCTCGCCGTCGAGCATCTTCCTGACCTCGGCGGCTTTCTTGACGATCTGGTCGGGGGCGAGCTTCTCCATGTCCGGGACGGCGTCGTCGTCGTGGAACTGCATGCCGTCGAAGCCAAGCTGCTTGTAGCTTGCGAGCTTCTTGGCCAGTCCCAGCGCGGGCCGCACCGTGGGCCCGAACGGGTCCGCCCCCTCGTGGATGTTCCAAGGACCGAACGAGAAACGGTAATCTGCCATGATTTCCTCCCAAGTCACTTCGTTTCTTAGGACGTGTCGGAGAATCGGCTGTCAGCTATCAGCTTTCAGCCACTCCATCGTCACATTTGAACCTCATCGCCCCAGGCGGTCCAGCCTTCCACGCGCTCCCGGGCGAACAGCTCCAAGTACGGCCCGGGGCTGCACCGCCGGATGAGATCGTAGATCTCGACCGGCTTGCGGGAATGCCCGCGCTTGCGCGATGGGATGAGGTTCACTTGCGTCCGGCCGGGTTTCAGGGTCCGCAGCGTCCCGCGAACGCCAAGCAGAAGCAGCTCGGTCACGTTGCGGAAGTAGAATCCCACGCCGCGGCCGTCCGGCCCGCCGTCCTTGCGGGTCTTGTACCACACGAGATTCGTCTTGTAGGTGAATCCCCAAGCCTGCATCACTTGCAGGCCCTCGCGGAGCAAGGCGTTTGGGACCCAAAGGTAGAGATGGCTGGGCGTTCGCGCATGGTCGGCCACCGGCAGGGCGGCGATTTCTTCGACGGTCATCGTCCGGTAGCGGTGCAGCCGCCGGTGTTCCGGGGCCATCTTGCCCGTGCGGTTCCGGAACCTCCAAGGCGGATCGGCCAGGATGGCGCCAAATGTGCCTTTGAGTCCCGCGAGACCGTTCATCCGTGCCACGTCCGTGCCCGTGTGAAGCCAGAATAGCCTGGAGAGTGCAACCTCGCGGGGGTGACGCCCACGTCAGTCGTCTTGGCGAAACGAGCCGCCGAGAATCATCGGAAGGGGTTTCAGCTCACGCTTGAGCGGGTCGAGCGATAGTCCGAGCGCCTCCAACGTGAAGGCCCCGAGAAGGCTGGAGTCGCCCTCTTCGCCGAAGATCACGTCCGCCACGCCCACTCGATCCCCGTACCGGAACAGGGCACCACCCTTCTTGCGCACGATCTTCGAACCGTCCGCCAGCCGAAAGGTCTGCTCGGCCAAGGGTTTGATCTTCAAACGCTCCAGAATCGGCGCAGATACCACCGAGTAGATCGCTCCGGAGTCGATGAGGAACTCCACCTTCTCGGTAGTCTCCGGGTCAGCCGGACTGCCGACTTCGATCTCGAGAACGGTCAGCCCCATGGGTTCGGCTCCCTCACGCGATGACAACTTGCCCGCGCATTATACATCGAACGGGCGGGAGTCGACAAGCCGCCAAGAGCCCAAGACCCGCCTCACGGCTCGATCAGGTACGCCTGGCCTTCGAGGTTCACCAGCACCGGGTCGTCGAAGACCATGTACTGCGACATGGTGCGGCCGTGCTTGCGGGCCAGCGCAAAGTACGTGTCGCTGAACTGCTTGATCCGCTGGGCCTTCTTCTCCTGCTCGTTGTTGACCGTGGAGTCGATCCACTGGTTATTGCGGCGGTAGAACGTGCGGTTGCCGACCTGGCGCATGTTCTGCTGGGCCTCGCTCAACTCGCGCTCTGCCGCGGCCAGGGGCGCCGGCATTCCGGGGGCCCCGGGCATCATGAACCCGAGTGCCGGCCCCGCAGCCCCCCCGTAACCCATTCCGCCCGGCATGGTCGCCGGTCCGGCGGCCTTCGCCATCCCACTCTGGCCGCTGCCGGCGCTTCCGCCCATGGCCATCCCAAACGAGCGGGACGCGGGGGCCATCGCGTCGGCAACCCGGGCCCGTTGTAGGCCGCCGCGGAACTCCCGCTGCACGAACCCGCCGGCGCCCGAGGACTCGGCCAAGGCTTGCAGGCGACTGCCGGCGAGGCCCTCGTTGCCGGCCAGATCGCCGAGACTCGTCCGCTCATCGGCCAGGAACGAAGTGTAGGGCGTGATCACCCCATGCCGCGTCGCCAACTCGACCAGTTCCTTGACTAGCTCCTCGTTCTTGCCTTTCAGGTCCAGCTCTTCGAGAATCTCGCCCACGCGGCGGACCGCCCAGAGCTTCTCGATGAAGGCGTTGGTCTCGTCGCCGCTTCGGTCGACGAGCTTGGCGGGGAAATCGAACCGCTGCTCCCGGCCGCCGACTGCCCCGCTCACGACTACCTTGGCGCTGCCCGGCGTCTTGTAGCGGCCCGCCAGCACCAATTGCTCCCCGGCGAACAGGTCCAGCGTGCCCTTGGGGTAGACGCGGCTGACGAGGCTGCCCGCTTCCGGCCGGTGCTCGTCCATCGAGAAGGCGATCTTCACGTCGGTCATCACCGGGGCCTCGATGCGGCGGTAGAGCCGGCTGACGCGGTCCTCGATATCCTCGTTGGGCCGGACGAACTCGCTCTGGCCGTGATTGTCGCGGACGAGCTTGTCCAAGAGCCGGCTATTGAGGTCGAAGCCCACGCCGAAGGCGAAGATCCGCGCGCGGACCCGGTTGGCCTCCTTGGCCTTCTCGACGATCTTCATCTCGTTGGTCTCGCCCGCGGTGGGCAGTCCGTCGGTGAGGAAGACCACATAGTTGGGGCGGCTGGAGTCCTGGAGCTGGTTGAGCGCCGCCCGGAGCGCCCCGTCGATGTTCGTGCTCCCTCCGGCATAGAGCCCCTCGACGAAGCCCAGGGCGGCCCTCCGCGTCGTGTCGTCGTACTTCTGCAATTCGGGGCGGAATGCCTCCACCTCGCTGTCGTAGGCGATGATGTTGAACAGGTCGCCCGGGCGGAGGTTTCCGAGGACGAATTTGAGCGCCCCGCGGACCTGCTCGATCTTCTTGCCGCTCATGCTCCCCGAGCGGTCGATGACGAACATGACCGTCTTCTTCGCCCGCTCGTCGCCTGCGGGCTTGACCTCGGGGCTGGCCAAGAGCAGGAAGTAGCCGTCCTTATCGCCGTCCTTGTCCGGCCGGTAGCTGAGCACCCGCGTGCTCACCGTTCCGCGGCCGACGTCGTAGAACATCCGGAAGTCCATGCTGGGGATCTCGTTTTTGGTCGAGAACGTGACGGTGGCGCGGCGCGGATCGGGCCGCTGGATGTCCACCGCATGGCTGGGGCTGTAGACGTTCTTGATGTCGGCCTCGCTTTCGATCGTCACGCGGATCGCCACCTTCTCCGGCGGCTCCGCCGTATACTTGGCTGCGCTCAAGGGGAAGACGAAATCGGTCAGCCCTTCCTGCTTGCGGCAGATCTGCGCGTAGCGGAGCGAGACCGTTCGCTTCTGACCCGGGGGTACCGGGAAAACGCTCGTCTTAAAAAGTCCGGTCCCGATCCACTCCAGAAGCGCCGGGTCCTTGCTCCGGCGAACGATCTCCTCGTAGAGCCGCCGGGCCTCATCGGCCTTCATGAGCTTGGCGGGGAACTCCTTGCCGTCGACCAGCAGGGTCATCCGGTCCACCGCCCCGTCGTAGGGCAGCGGGAAGATAAACGAGACCTCCAGTTGCCGGCTCCCCGTGTTGACGAACGACTGGGAGACCTGCACCTGGGCCACTTGCTCGACGAGGCGGGCCTGGACCTCCAGTTCCTGCACCTTGTAGCTGGCCGGCGGAGGCAGCGGAGGCATACGCGGCGGAACCGGCATCGGGTACGGCGGACGGGGGTGCGGCGGATAGATGATGATCGGCCGCGGCAATCGCACCGCGTGGCCGGCGTCCTCCACCACCAGGAAACCCTGGGCCCCAACCGCGGCCGGCAACCACCAGACCGCCAGCAGGGCCAACCCAAACACCAACTGTCGCGACGACCGGCTCATGGTTTGTCCCTCCTACGAGAAGAACCGGGGGCCATTAGGCAGCCGCCCATCCGTCGGCGGGAAGAATGCCGGCCCTTGCCCCCCCCTTGGTACTATTGCCCCATCCCTTGCCATCCTCATGGCGGGCTACTGTTTCAGACGCTGCCCGGACCGCGGAAGTTCCCTCCGGCCAGTGGCAAGCCCACCCGCGGCACGCCGGACCGCCGTTTTTCGGTCGTTCGGCGTGCAGAGTCCAGTCCAACAATTCGGCGGGCGAGGGACAAGCCGGGGCGGTCTGGAATCCGTCAAAGACCGACTATGGCGCAAGAAACTGGGAAATGTACGAGAAAAGCAGTGGCTGAGTAGAATACAGAGTGTGGCAATCTTCTCGCTTGTCTGAAGTTCTCGCGATCGTGCGGCGGGCTGGTACTCCGCACAACGCAAAAGCGTATACTTCCCTGTGACGCGTTGCAGCGTTCCCTGAAGCAGTCCAGAAGAAGGAGGAACGGGATGCACACTGCCAAGCAACTGTCGGTTTCGCTGGTCAACAAGCCGGGCCGATTGGCGGCAATGCTGACGGCCCTCAACAAGGGGAAGGTCAATTTCAAGGCCCTGGCGGTCATGGATTCGGGCGACCGGGGCAGGGTCCGTTTCGTGCCCGACGACTTCTCCGCGGCGACCGCGGTCTTGGATAAGCTGAACGTGCGCTACGACGCGGCGACCGTGCTCCTGGTGGAGGTGCCGAAACAGGCGGGGGCATTCCGCAGGATCTGCGAGCGATTGGCCGCAGAACATCTCAACATCGACTACGCTTACTCTTCCTTCGCGGAGCCGGGGGGCAAAGTGGGCGGCCTGGCGGTGCTCAAGGTCAATAGCCTTAGCAAGGCCCAGAAAGTGCTGAGTGAGAACGGCACTCCCCGCAGCCGCAAGCAGTTGCCGATCCGCCGGCCCATGCGCGGCCGCTTAGAGTAGCCCACACTTCTCACGACGATCGGGCAGGTTGTCTATTCGCCCTGATGCAGAACGGGCTACAGACCCGTCCTGGCAGACGCCTTCTCGCCATTCAACCTCGTGTAGTAAGAAACGCTGGCTAGGCGGCTTTCCGTTGGCCCAGCATCCGGCGGAGGGGCTCCGGCATTGCCATTGAGTAGGCTGCGGGTTCACGACGGAGGGTGTCGAGGACGTGCTCGAGCTGCTCGATCGGCGCCAGTGCCAGATCGAGGAAGAGCCACTTGCGCCCCTTGACCTCGCAGTCCCCGCCGCCGCTCCCGCCGAGCCATTCCTGGCGAAGTTGGTAGCCGAGCCGTTCGGCCAGTTTGAGGGCCTCCTCCAAGGCATCGACGGTGTGCATCCCAGCTTCTCCAGTCGCTCGCCTTCCCGGGGAGGGTTTTGGGGGCGGGATTATAGCGGCTTGCGCTACAGTTGCCCATCCGTGTTCGACGATACGGTCCCTGGCGGCTAAACCGTTTTGCCGCTTACAGTTAAGACGCGACCGCTGGGCAAGGCAGAAAGACCGTTGCCAACCGGGCAAAGGAGCGAATCTGCAATTGCCGGCCGATATTCAGCATCCGGGAATTCCAGCCAAAATCCGCAAATGGGGGTAACCAGTGGCGACAACGGATAGCCCCGACCGCCTCAGTCCGGAGCAGCAGATCGAGGCTCTCAAGAAACAACTGGCGTCGGCCCAGAAGATGACGGCCCTGGGCGAGCTGGTGAGCACCACCACCCACGAATTCAACAACGTGCTGACCACGATCCTCAATTACGCCAAAATGGGGCTCCGCCACAAGGACAATGCGAGCCGGGAGAAGTGCTTCGATAAGATCCTCACCGCTGCCAACCGAGCCGCGAAGATCACCAACGCCGTTCTGGGCATCGCCCGGAACCGTTCCACCAGTCAAGAACCGACCAACCTGGCGCAATTGGTGGAAGACACGCTCCTTCTGCTGGAGCGGGAGATGAACAAGTACCGGATCACCCTGGAGAAGCACTTCCAGCCGGTCCCCCAGGTCCTGGTTGCAGGCAATCAGATTCAACAGGTGCTGCTGAACATCTTGATCAACGCCCGGCAGGCCCTGCCCGGGGGAGGCCGCGTGATCATCAAGCTGCTCCACGACGTGGAAAACGACACGGTCGACCTGGTGATCCGCGACTATGGCTACGGTATCCCCCACGACAAGCTGACCCACATCTTCGAGCCGTTCTTCACGACCAAGAATGGGCCCGACGCCAGCGGCAAAGGAGGCACGGGACTGGGCCTTTCCCTGTGCCGGGAGATCATGGAGGCCCACCAGGGTCGGATCCGCGTCGACAGCACGGTCGGCAAGGGGACGGCCTTCACGCTGAAGTTCCCCACGGCCGCTCGGGCTGCCCGGCAGAAGGCCGCCGTGCCGGCGCCCATCACTTATCCGGCCGGTATCGCCGAGAGCCCTACGGCGTGCCGGTGAGCACTCCCCGGCCGACTTGGCCGCCGGTGGCAGGTGCGACGGGCGGGGGAGCGATCAAGCCCAGGCGTTCCTGCAACTGTGCCAGGATCCGCTGCTCCAACGCCCGGTCGCGGCCCATGGGAATCCAGCCGGCATGGATGTCCTGCTCTCCCAGCGGATTGACAACTCGGGTCAGCGAGCTGTCGTTGCGGAACGTGGCCGAGCCGGCCGACGCGTGGGCCGGTCGAGTCACGTCTTCCAGCTCCTTGAACACCGCCACGTCCATCCAGTAGCCCTCCCGGACCGGCGTCACCCGGACCTGGGCGCGGCGGCGGATCGATTGCAGCGTGCTCTCGATCTTCTCGTACGTGTCGGCGGAGTCGTGACGCCACGGCTCGAGGATGGTCGAGGCGACTTCCGGGTAAGTGTCCAGCCGCCCCTCGGTGAACGTGCTGCCGATCGGCCGCACCGGCACCTCGCGCTCAATCCTGAAATAGTCGTCCACCACGTCGGCCACTGTTTCCCAAAGCTGCTGCGGGTCCCTGGCCGGGACCAGCATCGGGTTGTCGCACAGCACGGCAACCGGGGGACCCGAGGGGTCGGACCATCCCGGACCGAGGGCGCAGCCGGTGGCGGCCAACGTCAGCAGGGCTGTGGCGATGAAACCTCGCATGGCGAGCCGTGGAGAGAATCCCAGTGGGCCGCTGCTTTCCGCAAGGCAAGCAGTGCCTCCGACCTGCCGCCGGCAATGCTTCCGACCGAGCAGCGGCAGACGGCCGAGGGGCGGTAGTCTCGCAGGAACGGGGCTACGCGGCAAGGGCAACCGGCGCTACCTGGATTCGAGGGCAGGAAGATTGAAACCCTCGCGATCCCCCCGACAGCAGGACAGGATTCGGGGACGCCGAAGACCCCGATCCGGCCGCAAGAAACAAAAAACCCCCGCGCGGCGGAAGCCGCGAGGGGGTTTGCTTTGTCGGCCGGAGCTTAGTGACGCGGGGCGTGATGGCCCGGCCGGAAAAGCCCTGAAAACGGGCCCTTGGCCGAACCGTCATCGAAATCGAGGAACCACCAGCCGTCGTGCCATTCCAGGCTCACTTTCCTCCATCCCAACGGCACCTGAGGATAGGGATAGAACGGCCCGATGTACGGCCAGGCCGCCGGAGAGTACTGCTTCGGATAGGTCAGGTTGGCGTAGTTGGGATAGGCGGCGTAGCCGGGCCAAGCATAATTGGGCACGTTCGGCTGATCGTAGCGCACTGCGGACGCACCGGCCGCAAGGGCCGCGGGCTGCCCGGACATCGGTTGTCCGTTGGCCCGAGCGATGGGCAAGGGGCTGCCGGTTTGGGCAATCGGAATCGGGGCCGCGCGAGGCGCCGGGGATGCAGCCGCCGGCACAGGCTGCGCCGGTGTCGGGGCAGCGACCGGCTGCGGGGCCTCCTCTTGTTGGATCGGCTGCGGCGCTGCCAGGGCAACCATGCGGGCCGCGGCCAACGTCGGTTCCTCGGGCGCCGTGGCGTTCACCGGCTGTATCGGCGAAGAGTTGAAGGCGCTCGGGACCCGGTCGGCGTATCCGGTGGTGCTCGGCATCCGATCCGGGGCGGCGGGTCTGGCCGCAACGGCCGCGCGCTGGACCTGGCTGCCTCTCATGTCGCGAGTGACCGAGCGGGGACGCTGCTCCGCCGCCAGGGCGCCGCCCATCGGTTGGAGCGACCGTGCTTCCGACGGGATCGGCTGCGGCTGCACGGCGACTTTCCCGGCCGCCGGCTCCGCGGAAACGATCGTCAAGTGGTTGACAACGCGCGTGACCCCTGGGGTCTTGAACACCAGTTGCATGGCGGCGTTCATCTGTTCCCGGCTGGAGACCTGGCCCTTCAGCCACGCGGTACCGTCTTGGTACTTCACCCCGATTTTGTAGCCGTGCAGTTGACCGCTGTCCCTAAGGCCGGCGGCGATCTGCTCGGCAACCTCTTGGTTCCCTGCCACCGCCCACGTCGGGACCAGAGCAGCAACTGCGGCGACCACCATACCAATAAGCAAACGTCGCATGCCTTCCCTCCTGTTAGGAACAACCCGGTGGTGGGCCACCCCGGGAGGACGGCGTGCCTTCCGGCTCGCTCATCCATCCCGTCGGTTCGCCGACCCCATGTTCTCCCGGCCGGCGGTTCTTTGGACCTCGGGCAGTCTATGGTTTCTCGTTTTCTCTCGACTACGACCCCAGCAACAGGACGGTCCGGATAGCGTGAGGAGGGAACAGTGCGATTGGTTTCGCAATGCTGTCGGGACTGTCGCGGTAAGGCCCCCCTTGCGCAACTTCCGGGTCCGATGATTGCTGCCTGATTATAGGTTTCGGTTCACGGTTGTACGGAAAGGAGGATTTTTTTCGATTTTGCCAGGATGCCCGAGGATGCCGCGCAATCCGATTCTACGGAACGATCCGCAAGTCATTGAAAAGCAGAAACTTAGGACCGTGACGATGGTCGCGATTGGAGCACCCGCTCGACCCTGTCCGACAGGGGAAGCGTGCCTGAGAATGTGGCCCCAGCGGCAGCGTGGAAAACCGATTGTGAGGCGTGGGAAAACCCTGCGGGTGGTCCGGGATTTGCCGCCCAACGGGGCATCCCACAGAGCGGGCAAAACCATGCCCGCGTAGTGGCATTAGCCCTGCCTCAGGCGGCAGGATCGGCCGATCGTCCGAAATCGCAGGTTGCCGCGATCACCATGACGGAAAGCGTGGTGCCGGAAGAAATCCAGTACCCTGCGGCCGCGCCCATCGAGGAGAGGATCGTGCTAACACCGACCAACCCTAGGCAAGCTAGGAAAGCCCGGTGCCATGCGGTTTGCTGGGGGGACCCCTCCGACAAACGGACCACGGCCGCGCTAATCAAGCCGAGCAGTTGAATGGTGCCAAGACAGCACAACAGAAGGGGGGTCTTCAGGATTTCAACAGGCATGTGAGTTCCCATCCGTGGAGAGGTACTGGGTCGATGGTCGGGATGCTGCGGGTCAGCGGGGGCCGACATCGTTACCGATGTGCCCACGCGAGCGAGCGATTCCCGTGCCAAAGCGGCCCAGGCGGCCATGCTTTCCACGGATGTCTCTCAACCTGTGTGCTGCAAAAGAGTTGTGCTGCGAAGGCAAGCAGAGGTAGGAGCCTGAAGGGAACCAGCGCGCTACCGGCCCTTGTAGGTCTTACAAGCACGTGGGCGAAGTCTTTCCGGTGATCCCTGCCGCCCCAGGGCTCTTGCGAGCGCGGGCGGCAACACGTCTAAGAGCCCTGGCGGAGCCGCTTCTTCAGCTCCGCGGAGAGTTCGGTCACGCCGACGTTCCGGTTAATGACCTTCCCCTCTTCGTCCACCAGGATCATCGTCGGTAGGGTGAGGATCCCGAACTCCACGGCCGGGCGGCTGTCTCTGCCTCCCTCCTCGACGATCTGCGGCCAGGGAAGCCGGTTCTCGCTCAGAAAGCCGTTCATGGCCTGAGGGTCGCTGTCGAGGTTGATGCCGATGATCGTGAACCCGGACGGACCGTACTTGCCGAACAGCTCTCTCAGTGCCGCCATGTCGGCCTTGCACGGCTCACAGGTCGTGGCCCAATACTGGAGCAGGACCACTTGCCCGCGGTATTTCGCCAGGTCGATCACGTCTCCGTTGGGGCTCTTTCCCTGGAGTGAAATGACCCTGCCGACCGAGTCGAGCCGCGTCCGGGCCCCGGCCGCCTTCCGGGCTTCCGGCGAGCCGGGGAACTCGCCGGCGATTCGGCCGTACCACTTCTTGGCCTCTTCCTCCTGTCCGGCGAATTCCTGGGCAATCGCCAACTGGAGCATGGCCTCGGCGGCGTCGGTGCTCTTTGGGTACTCGGTGACGTATTGCTCGAGCTTCTTGAGCCACTCGCCCTGGATCTTGGCGAAATCGGCCCCTTTGGCCTGCATCGCCAGGCCGTACTCCGCAGTCATCTGGCGGAACCTCACGTAGCCGGCCAGGGCTCGATCCTGGTCGCTCTTTTGCAGCCGCTGGCAAAGGGCCTCCAGGCGCTTCGCGCCGTCCGGATAGCCGCCCGACTGCACGGCCGCGCTGACCATGTCGGCCAACTGGCGGAGCCACATGGCCCGATCCTCGGGCTTGGTGGCCTCGGCGATCAATCGCTCCACCAGATCGGCCCGCTTGGCATTCAAGGCGGCCTGCTGCTCGGCGTTGGCTGCTTGGGCGGCGGCGTCCAGTTTTTCCATCTCGCCGAGGATCTCTTGGACCTTCGCGCTCGGGCCGGCCGCCGCCGCCACCTGGGGCGCCGAGTTCTGCGAGACGCGGAAGAAGAGCCCCGACGCCGCCAGGTCGGCTTGCCCTTCGGCGGCCGGCTGCGGCGCATCGATCGCCCGCCACGCGTCGCCCACCCGCACCAGGGTGCCGATCTGCACCTGGCCGTGCTCGCTTTCGGTTTGCACCATCGCCAGGACGTTCTCGTACACTTGCAGGTCTTTGGCGGAACCATCGGTCCCGGCGGGGACTATGCCGGGCTGGTTTGCGCTGGACTGGCTCCACTTCGTCTTGGGGCCGACTGCTTTCTGCTGCGAAGCCATTTGGCGGAACTTCGCATCCGCCCCGCCGATCTTCTCCATCAACTCTTTGGTCTTTGCCTCCCCGAGTCCCAGGGACCGCAGTTCTGCCGGCGTCAAGAGGACGCGGGCAAAGCGAGCCGCATCCCGCTGGGCCAAGGCCGCGACCACCTCAGCGGCAACCTCCTCCGGGGAAATGACGTACCACGAGTCGATCGTACCGTCTTCGTCCTTGTCGAGCCCCCATCGGCTGCCGGCGACGTGGAACCACCGGCACTGGTCGGCCTTGCCGTTGGAATCGCTGTCGATGTCCCGGTAGACCTCCAGCCCGTCCCTGTAGTAGCACCATTGATCGACCTTGTTGTCGCCGTTCGTGTCGAGAAACCTCCGTAGGGTCAGTCCTTGTGGGTCCTCGACCACCCAACCGACGCGGCCGGGGAGATTCTGGGCCGTGACTTTGCACCGGCCGGCTTCCTCCTCGCCGGGCCGAGAGTAGTCCACATCCTTCTGCACAGGGACGAGCTTTAGCGCCTGCTGGGGGGTGGGAGCGGCCGATGGCTGCGCGGGCGGAGCGGCCGACCGGGACGGTGCGCCGGCCGGGGGCGCCGCAGCACGTGGTGCCGGTGCGGTCCCGGAATAGCCGGGTGTCGCACCCCGCGCCGACGGGGCTGTGGCACGGGCCGGCTGCTGGGGCATCGGCGTTCGGGTCTGAGGAACCGTCGGTCGTGTGGCAGCCGTCGGGATTCCTGGCCGCGACGGGGTCGGCTGTACCCGGGTTGAGGGGTAGGGAGTGTAGGGCTGTGTCGTCTCCTGTCGGGGGGCCTGGCCGAACGCCAACCCGTACAACAACAGGGCCTGTGCCGACACGACGGCACTTCCGAGAACCCACCGCCAACGAACCTTCCAAAGCATGTTCCGCTCCTCAATTCCAGACTGACCAACGTCCTAACCCGGATCGCTCACAAGGCACTTAGCACAGGCTTCCAGCCTGGGAACGCGGGCAAGATGCGTACGCTACAGCGCGGCCTTTTGATTAGCCCGGGCTAACCGTCCCCAAAGATACCCTGGGGCATTCTCTTGTTTCGGCCCCCGATCGGTGGCGACATAATCCGTTTGTGCTGGTTTTCGCGGTTGCGGCGGCTTTTCCGGGTAGGCTATTGCCCCCTTGGTATGAGGGAGACTCGTGAGGGCAGGCCGCTGGTTTGACAGCGGGCTGAGGGCGGCTAAAATGCCGGTACCCACGATGCCGACGAGGTCATTCCGCCGTGGGAAAAGCCTCCTTGCGCCGGCCCCGTGGCCGACCAGCCGGCGAGGGCCCGGGTGCATAGCTCAGTTGGTTAGAGCGCTACCCTGATAAGGTAGAGGTCCCAGGTTCGAATCCTTGTGCACCCACTGGCGATGAGTGCGGGTTAGCGGGTCTTCCCTTCCGTGATCGTCACGCGCCGGTCGACCGGGACGTTCTCCAGCACGTCCACCCCACCGCCGAGCCAGTGGACTTCGATGCGGTCGACCTGGTCGCGCCTGCCCAGGCCGAAGTGCAGGCGCGAGCCCCAGTGGCTTTGATATCCCCGGCCGCTGTGGACTTCGTCGATCTGCGTGAGATTCCCAGCGACAACCTTCACGCGGGCCCCGACGCTGTCGCGGTTGGTTTTCGCGCCCTGGAGGCGGATTTGAAGCCAGTGGTGGGAGGACCCCGTCTCGTTGAGCATGTTCCTCAGGATGGTGGGGCGCTCCCGCGAGTTCAGGATGACCACGTCGATGTCGCCGTCGTTGTCCAGGTCGTCGAAGGCGGCGCCGCGGGCGGCGTGCATCGCGGTGAGCGAAAGGCCGCACTGGTTCGAGACGTCGACGAATCGCCCGGCGCCGTTGTTCCGCAAGAGAACGTTGCGGGCGCGGTAGGAAGTGCTCGGGTCGTAGAGATCGACGTTGTCCTCCGTGTGACCGTTGGCAACAAAGATGTCGTGGTGGCCGTCGTTGTCGAAATCCACCAGGCCGCATCCCCAGTTCACGTACTGGAAGCACCCTTCCCAGGCGTTGGCCGCCATGGTTGCGTCTGCCAACATGCCGTGACCCAGGTTGTGCCAGAGCACGGGCATCTGGTTCTGGTAGTTGGTGGAGTAGAAATCGAGCAAGCCGTCGTTGTCGTAGTCAGCGCAGTCGACGCCCATGTTGGCGAGCAGGTCGCCGTCGCAGTTGACTGCCGCGCCGATGAGGAGCGCTGCCTCCTCGAATCTTCCGGCCCCGTCGTTCCTGAAGAAGAAGTTCTCCTGGACGTCGTTGAGGACGAAGATGTCGGTGTTGCCGTCGTTGTCGTAGTCGGCGCAGACCATTCCCATCGCGCGGCCCGCGTAGAGACCGATCCCCGATTCCCGGCTGACGTCCGTGAAGGTGCCGTCCCCGTTGTTGCGGTAGAGGGTGTCGGGCACGGGATCATACTCCCTGGGCGACGGGTAAGCGGAAACGGTGCCTATCATGCGCGGCACGTGCATGTCGAAGCGGAACTCGATGTAGTTGCCGACGTAGAGATCGAGGTTCCCGTCCCCATCCATGTCCAGGAAGCACACCCCGGCGCCGACCTTGTCGCCGTTGGCCACTCCGGCCTTCTTGGTCACGTCGGTGAAGGTCCCATCCCCGTTGTTGCGGAAAAGGACGTTGGGGCCGAAGTTGTTGAGATAGAGATCCTGGTTGCCGTCGTTGTCGTAATCCCCGGCGGTGACTCCCAGGCCGTAAGCCGTGCAGTGCAGCCCTGCCTCGTCGGTCACGTCCCGGAACTTGAAGCCGCCCAGATTCTTGTAGAGCGCGTGCCGCGGCGGCTTGTCCACTTTCGTACCGGGAAGAGGCGCCCCGTTGGGGAAGTAGATGTCGATCAGACCGTCCCCGTCGTAGTCGAACGTCGCCAGGCCCGTCGACATCGCTTCCATGATGTAGTGTCTGCCGCTTGAGCCGTCGGTGTGTACGAAGGTGATGCCGGTCTCTTCGCTCACCTCGCGAAGCTGGATGGGGCAGGCTTCGGGCTGCGGCGTCTTGACCGCTGTCTCTGCCGGGCGGAAGACATGCCGCAGGCAGAGAGCGGCAAGCAGGGTCGCCAGAAGAGCACCCATCAGGGTCCATCCGCGGCGGCTTGCGAGGAAACGCTTCATACTACTTTCCGCAGCCTTCGGTGATCGTCAAGAGCTGCTTGGTTTGGACGTTCTCCAGCACGTCCACGCCGCCGCCGAGCCAGCGGACCTCGATGCGATCGACGCGGTCGCGCTGGCCGAGGCCGAAGTGCAGGCGCGAGCCCCAGTGGCTTTGATATCCCCGGCCGCTGTGTACCTCGTCGACTTGCGTCAAGTCGCCGGCGACGACCATCACGCGGGCGCCCACGCCGTCGCGGTTGGTCTTAGCGCCGCGGAGGCGGATCTGGAGCCAGTGGTTCGGGGATCCCGACTCGTTGAGCATGTTCCTCAGGACGGTGGGGCTCTCGCGGGAGTTCAGGATCACCACGTCGATGTCGCCGTCGTTGTCCAGGTCGTCGAAGGCCGCCCCGCGGGCGCTGTGTACGGCGGTGAGCGCAACGCCGCACTGGCTTGAGACGTCGACGAACTTCCCGTCGCCGGTGTTCCTCAAGAGAACGTTCCGCGCGCGGTACGAAGTGGTGTCGTCGTAGTAGTCGACGACGTCCTGCAAATGGCCCATGGCGATGAAGAGGTCGCGGTGCCCGTCGTTATCGAAGTCGACGAAACCGCACCCCCATTTCACGTTGCCGTAAGAGCCCGCGTTGGCCCCGGCCGCCGCGGTCACGTCTTCGAGCATGCCGTCGCCCAAGCTGCGGAAGAGGACGGGCATTTGGCTCTGGTAGGAGGTCGAGAAGAAGTCGAGCCGCCCGTCGTTGTCGTAATCGCCGCAGTCGATTCCCATGTTCCCCAGGGCGTCCCCGGAGCCATTGTATGCGGCCCCGACGAAAAGCGCCACTTCTTCAAATCCTCCCTTCCCGTCGTTCTTCCAGAGGAAATTCGCAGAGACGTCGTTGAGAACGAAGATATCGGTATCGCCGTCGTTGTCGTAGTCGGCGCAGACCATCCCCATGCCCGACCCGGGATGCCGGCCTGTCCCGGACTCCGCACTCACGTCGGCAAACGTGCCGTCGCCGTTGTTGCGGAACAGGGTGTGGTCCTCCGGCGGATAGGACCTCGGGCCCGCGTATTCGGGGAAACCCTTGTGGTGGATAATCACGTGCGTGCCGTAAGTGAACTTGACGTAGTTGGCGACGTAAAGGTCCAGATTGCCGTCCCCGTCCATGTCGAAGAAGCACGCCCCGGCCCCCAGCTTGTCCCCGTCGGCGACGCCGGCCCGGCGGGTCACGTCGGTGAAGGTCCCGTCGCCGTTGTTGCGGTAGAGGACCTTGGGACCGAAGTTGCTCACGTAAAGGTCCTGGTGGCCGTCGTTGTCGTAATCTCCCGCGGTGGCTCCCAGCCCGTATCCCGTGCAAGCGACGCCGGCCTCCTCGGTGACGTCCCGGAACCGGAACCCGCCCAAATTCTTGTAGAGTGCATGCCGCGGCGGGTCGTCGGCCTTGGCGGGCGGAAGCGGCACGCCGTTGGGGAAGTAGATGTCGATCAGGCCATCGCCGTCGTAGTCGAAAAGCGCCAGGCCGGATGAAACCGTTTCCGGGATGTAGTGTTTCCCG
Source organism: uncultured Planctomycetaceae bacterium (assembly GCA_964354135.1). GTDB lineage: Bacteria > Planctomycetota > Planctomycetia > Pirellulales > Thermoguttaceae > CAYGZA01. Next base: position 28,949 of record CAYGZA010000009.1, on the reverse strand, counting down.
CTTGAGCCGTCGGTGTGCTGGAAGGTGATTCCCGTCTCGTCGGTCACCTCGCGGAGCTGGATGGGACCTGCCGGCAATGCGCGATCGCGCGTGGGGTAATAGAGCCAGGCCAGCGCCAATCCGAGGGCGAGAACCGAAGCGCCGATCGCGTAGCTCTTGACACCCAACGGGAACCGCCTCACCTACCCTTGCTCCCCCGGACCATCTCGTACGCGCGCTGGAGCTCCGCATTCTGCGGATCCAGGGCGACGGCACGTTGGATCGCCGAGCGCGCCCCCGCCAGATCTCCGGTGCGCTGACAAGCCGCGCTCAACAGGGAATAGTAGACTGCCGACGGCTCTCGATCCACGGCCTTCAGGGCGAGGATCTTGGCTTCGGGAAGATTGCGATCGGCCTGCAAATAGAGCTCGACCAGGGCGGCGTACGGCTCGGGATGACGGGGCGTAAGCTCGATCGCCTTCTGGAACGCCTGCTCGGCCAGGTCGAACTGCCGCAGCCGGCCGTGCAGCGCCCCGAGGCTCACGTGAACGCCGAGGTTCTGCGGCACCCTCTTGCTGAGCTCCGTCAAGGTTTTCAAGGCATCGTCCGTGCGGCCCTCCTGCTCGTACAACCAGGCCAGCACCCGGGCGCTTTCCACGTGGCTGCGGTCCAGTTGAGACGCCTTGAGCAAATGCTCTTCCGCCGACTCAGGCTCGCCGTGCGCGAGATAGACTTTGGCGGCAGCCGTGTAAACCTCCGCGAGGTCGCGGCGGACATCGGCGAGGCCGTCGAACGACTTCAACCGGTCGCGGTGCTCCCGTTCGTCCCTTGCCCTGAGGGCCTTGAATCGTTCCAGGTACTCCTTCGACTTCGCTTCATCCCCAAGCTTGCCGCACGAGGTGGCAAGCCCGTAATACGCATTCGTGAAATCAGGCGCGATCGCAATGGCTGCTTCCAGGGTGGCCCTGGCCTTTTCATACTCTTTGCGCCGCACGTAGACGTCGCCGAGCCGGGCCAGGCTCGGCGCGAATCTCGGGTGGACCTCGCGGCTCTTCTGCAAAACGGCCACGGCCTCATTCAGGTCATCCTGCTTGATCAGCACGTCCCCGAGTTCGGCATAGACCCCGGGCGAGCCGGGGTCCAACTCGATCGTCTTGCGGAAGAACTCCGCAGCCTTCGCCAGGTCCCCCTTTTGCCGGGCGATGACTCCCATCCAGGCGTAGGCCACGTGGAACTTGGGGTCCAGCTCCAGGCACCTTTCGCACCAGTTAACGGCCTCTTGCGCGCCGCCGAACCGGGAGTGAAGGCGGACCATCACCTCCAGGGCGTCCGGGCTGTCGGGGAAACGCTCCACGAGGCGATCGACAACCTCGCTCGCCTCGCGCAGCACGTCCGCTGCCTCGGGCGACGCGTGGATCGCGGTTTCGGCAAGCGCGCCGCTGCGCGGCGGCCGGGCACGGTAGAAACGAAGCGCAACCAAAACGAACGCCGCGGCCAGCGCGGCGACGGCCCCGAGAATCAGCAGGCGCCGCGCCGGCCGCCGCCAGAAGCCCCCAGGAACGTCCTGAGAGCGGCCCGCGTCGATCTCCCGGCCATCCTCGGACTTCCTTTGCCTTTTCATAGGAAACTACTTGAGCTTCTCCAGCATTTCCTTCGCCTTGGCTTGGGCGGCCTTCTTGTCCGTCATGGACAGCTTCATCATGCTTTGGGCGTCCGTTGCCAGGGCGTCGCCCTTGGCAGGATCGGTTTTCCTCAGCTTCTGCACCGCGCCCATGAGCTCGCTTCCCACCCCCCCGCCGTCTACGATTTTCTGGAGCGATGCCTTTATGGTGTCCACAGGGGCCGGCTCTTTGTAGTCGGCCGGCGGGCGCACACCGCTACCACGGTTGCACCCCATCACGACGACAACAACCAAGGGCAACAGCCATCTCCAAAACGACATGTCCGTTTCCTCCCTTCCTGGTGCTTGCTGGAACGCCCTCAGACGATCTGAGACTGATGATCCGCCCGCCTAATTCGGCGCCGTACGCTCAAACCAACGGCGACGACCAGCCAGGGGCGCACTGGTGTACAACCTCGCACCGGGAACCCGCAAAACGTGCGAGCGGCCCTTAGGGCCGCTCGCATCTGCGAACAAGCTGGCTAGGCGGTCGACGATCTTGAAAGCCGCTTAGTTCGGGATGGTGATTGACTCGCGGCCGGCCCGACTTCCCATGAACTGGTAGAGCTTGAAGTCGATGTTCTCCTGGACGAACCGGACCGAGGCGTCGCCCATCGCGTGATTCACGCCGCCGGGGTGGCTGGACCGCGCGGGGTAATAACCGTTACGGTCAGACGAGTAGCCGGGGGGGCCTTCCGTCTGACAGGTGGGATACCTCCAGTTAGGCGGCACGACCGTGTTGAACACGGTCTGCGTATAGTTCGAGCCTGCCCAGGTGGCGCCCTGGCTAATCATGTAATCCCACTTCCTCGCCTCGCACCGGATGCCGAAGGCGTCCGCCTCCACTTGGGACGGGTAGAGCGCGGCGCCGCTGTACGAGACGTTCCTCACAGGCGCCCCCGGCACATACTCCCCACCGTCTCCCGGGCCGGTCAACTGCTCGGAGAGCATGATCGTGTTCGTGGTCCCGTCGACAATATCGGCGAAGGTGACCTCCTGCCACGGCTTGAAGAAGCCGGGGTACCCGCTGCCGCTCCGGCCCCAGCCGTTGTCCCAATACCTGTCCCAAAGGGTCGTGGGACCGGCACTCACAGCGTAGTTGACGCCCGGTCCCCAAAGCCAGGTGGAATCGCGAGGGAACAGCTTGTCCGACGGGCAGAGGAAGGTCGGGATCTTGGTTCTCCAAATGTCGTTGCCCGTATCGGTGTCCTGATACCACACCCAAATGTTGAAATTGAACCCCTTGTAGACGTTGGTCTGTTCGATGTAAGGGAGCACCATCGCGTGGACGCTGTACCCAGTCCAAAGACCCCAATCCTGGTACTTGTTGTAAGAGAACCGCGGGAACGTCAAGTAGACGTCGTGGTAACTGTGCAGCCCGATCGCGAATTGCCTCAGATTGTTCGAGCACTGGCTGCGCCTGGCCGCTTCGCGGGCTGCCTGGACGGCGGGCAACAGCAGCGCAATCAGAATGCCGATGATGGCAATGACCACAAGTAGCTCGACGAGTGTAAAACCGCAGCGACGCAACCTCATCTTACTGACCCTCCCAAAAAGAATGAGACCGGGAGAACCGTGACACAACGAATAAACAATGCCGAAAGGGGGCCTCCCCTTTGCGGTGGTTATGCTACCACGCAGTTTCCCCGATAGCAAGCCCCAGGAACAAGTTTTCGGGCCCGCAAGAAAACATAGCTTCGTTTCCTCAATGGGGCGCGAGAACGTCGCCATTGCCTTGCTTCGCCGGTCAGCAGGGGTGAGCACCCCCCCGTGCGACCAAATCTAGCCCACTCGTTGTGGCTATGACTGGGCGGGTAAGTCCTTCTTCCAACGCTGGAGCGTGGGAAGGCACTCCCCGGGCCGCTCTTCGGCCGATTGACCGAACTCGTTGCGGACCATACGGTTGCGCGACTGCGAGGACGCGGAACGTCCTCGGCTTGCGTTACGGCGCGGAGCATGGTAGCGAGGCGATGGAACCCCTCACCCCCGGGCCCTCTCCCCCAAAATGGGGCGAGGGGAGAGGGTCTTGCGACAGGCTTCAGGGGGCAACCATGGTCTTGGGCAAAGCCGCGATCAGGTCCTTGACTCCCTTCTCGGTAAGGCGGGTCTTCCCGAGGTATAGCGCGCGGAGACCGGGGAGCTTCTTGAGCGAGGTTATCCCCGCATCGCCGACGCCTGTACCCCGAAGTTGCAGCACTTGCAGCCCGGTGAGACCTTCGAGGTGCTTCAGGCCCGCGTCGCTGACCTTGGTCCGCTCAAGATCCAGGGTGCGGAGGCCGGTCAGCCCTTTGAGGTGGCCCAGGCCGGCATCGCCAACACCGGTCCTGCCGAGACCCAGCCCTTGGAGCTTGGTGAGCGCATGCAAGTGCTCTAAACCGGCGTCGGTGACCCGCGTGCCCTGAAGCTGGAGGGATTCCAGGTTCGGCAGGGCCTTGAGGTGTTTTAGGGCCTCGTCGCCGACCTGGGTATCCTCAAGGTTCAGCGCGCGAAGGCCGGTCAGCCCCCGAAGGCAATCGACCCCCGCACTGCCAACCTGCGTGGCGCCGAGCCCGAGCCCTTGGAGCTTGGCCAGCCCTTTCAGGTGCGGTAGGCCGGCGTCCGTGACCTTGGTCCCGGAGAGCATCAGGAATTGCAGGTTTCTCAGCCCCTCGAGGTGCTTCAATCCGGAGTCGCCGATCGCGGCCGGCAGGTACAGCTCTTCGAGGTTCGCGAGCCCCGCGAGGTGCGCCAGCCCGGCATCGTGGACTTGGGTCCCAACGAGGTTCAGATACCGGAGTCCGGCGAGCCCCTTCAGGTGGGCCAGGCTCTCGTCGGTGACCGGGGTCCGCTTGAGGTCCAGCATACGGAGGGCAGTCAGGCCGCTCAAGTGTGCTAGGCCCGCGGCGGTCACTTGGGTATCCGGAAGCCACAACTCCTGGAGCCCGGTCATTCCCTTGAGATACGACAGGCCCACGTCGCCGACCCGAGTGCCCGTGAGCCATAGCTGCCGGAGACCGGCCAACTCGCTGAGGAGTTGGAGGCCGGCATCGGTAATCAGAGTGCCCTCGAGATTCAACTCCTGGAGGCCCTTGAGGGCCTTGACATTCAGGAGGCCCACGTCGGTGACTTGGGTGCCCGCGAGATTGAGCACCTTGAGATGGGGTAGACCTTTCAGGTACTCCAGGTCGGCATCGGCGGCAGCGGTGCCGGCGAGGCTGACAAGAACCACCGGCTTGCCGGCGTTTTTCCCCTTATCGGCGATCTTCTCTTTGCCGGTGATCTTCTCCTTGCCGAGACTCTCCTCGTCGAAGCCGAACTGACCTTTCAGCTCCCGGATCTTGGCGATCGCCTGGTCGGGCCCCGGATTGACCAGGGGAGCCGACGCGGCCTTGGGTCCCGGCATCGCCCCCGCTCCGGCCTTCGCGGCGGCCTTCGCCTCGGCGTCGGGTCCTTTCGCGCCCGGCTGGGGGGACTTTCCACAACCGAGCGGAGCGGCCGCAAAGAGCAATCCCACGAGCAGCGCCCAAGGTCTGTGCAACTTCATAGCACCCTCTGTCAAGCGGTAATCCTCGCGACCGTCCATCGTATCCCGAGGGAAGTTCGCCTGCCATAGGGGAGCCGTGGCGGATCGTTGGCGCGGTCGGCTCCGCCGCCTGTATGATGCGTTGACTTGGCGGAAAGTCACGGGTACTGTAGCAAGGAGTATAGTAGTCATAGCAGTAAGCAGTCTTGGGAGCACTTCTCGACTTCTGTCTTGCGGCCGGCGGTGTTGGATGGAGCAGATCTCGGAAGATAAGCCTCGCCAAGAGAGAACCGAGGACTCAGTTCGGAGGCATTGGTCCGGTGCCCCGCGGAGGCGCTGGTTTCTGGCCGTCGGACTGGCGCTGGGCGCCGCGATGGTCGCATGGCTCTGCCGGCCACTCTGGCACCTGGGCGAACGAGGGCAAGAGGCCTCGGGAGTTGCGCCGGCGGGGCAGATCCCCCCACAAGACCAGTCACCTGATGCCTCGGCGGACTCGCTTCCTGCTGATCCGGGGTCTCCCGTGCCGGCAACCCCCGCGGCAGTAGTGGAGGAGTCAAAATGCCTCATCTGCTGGCTTGTGGAGCGCTACCCGAACGATCCCGATTCACACGAAATGGCGGCTCGGGTGTACCTCTGGCTCGGCGATTCCGCCAAGGCGGTGGAGTGTTGGCAGAAGTGCCTCGAGTTGAACCCCCGCTATGCCCACGCTTACCACGGCTTGGGGCTCGCCGCCCAAAGGAAAGGGAATCACCAGCAGGCCGCGGACCTGTTTCGCAAGGCGCTGGAGCTGGTCCCCAACGCGCCGGAACCCCAGCTCGAACTGGCGGCATCCCTGATCCAGTCGGGAAAGATGGAGAATGCGATCGGCCTGCTGCAGGAGCATGTCAGGAAGACTCCCGACCCGGCATCGGGTTTCATCCTCTTGGGGAAGGCCTACATGAACCTCAACGACACCGAGAAAGCGAGGAGGAGCTTCGAGGCGGCCGTGGAGACCTCTCCCGATAGCTCGAACGCCCATTACGGGCTGGTCACGGTGTACACGCGTCTGGGCGAGAAGGAGAAGGCCGAAGACCATCTGGCGAAGTTCAGAGAGCTCCGAGGTCAGGAGAAGAAAGTCAAGGAGGTCCGTACGCGCGAGTCCGACGACTTGGACAGCATGACGTTGTCGTTGGCAACGGCCTACACGGCCGCCGGCCGCGTGTGCGAGGGCGACAAGAACCCACGGGCGGCGGAGAGGTTCTGGCGACGGGCGGCAGACCTTGCCTCGAACTACATGGAGTGCCGTGCGCTATTGGCGCGGTTGTATCAGCAAGAAGGGAAAAAGGCCGAAACCGTCGAGATGTTCGAGCAGCTTGCGGCAATCCAGCCGAAGAACCTCCTTTACTGGTGGGAAATCGGGCAGCGTTGCGCGGAGCTGGGCCGCTTCGAGGCGGCGGAGAGGGCTTTCCGCAAAGTCTGCGAGCTTGCCCCGCGGCATGCCCAGGGACATGCCGCGCTCGCACGGCTCTACCTCCAGGCAAAGCGAAACCCGCGGGAAGCACTCGCCCAGGCCCAGACCGCCGTGCGGCTGGCGCCGAGCGCGGCGCACTTCCGGCTCCTCAGCACGGCCTGCGAGCGGAACGGAGATACGAAGGCCGCTCGCGCGGCACTGGAGCAAGCCGCGGCATTGGAGCCCGAGACGCCGAGCCCCGGGAAAACCTCCCCGTCCGTTCCGGAAAAGGAGTGACATGAACCGCCTCCCGTTCCATCGCAAGCTTTGGACGATCGCCGGCGCCCTCGCCGGCGTCGGGCTGGTAGGTGGGGGGGCTTTCTACCTCCTCAGTCCGGGGACGTCGCGAGGACCGACCGTCGACGCGCCCCTTGCGGAGGGCCCGCGCTCGGAGCCGCCGGCCCGGAAGGCGCCGACTCCCGCGTCGTTTGCCCCGAAGACGCCGGTACGCTCCATGCCGGAGCGCCGGACGCGCATCCAACTCCACGACGTGACTCGCGAAACGGGGATCACCTTCCGGCACACCGATGGGTCGAGCGGCAGACACTATATCGTGGAGACGATGTCCGGAGGACTGGCCACCTTCGACTATGACGGGGACGGCTTGATCGACGTCTATTTCGTCAACGGGGCGCCGCTTCCGGGCACCAAGACCAAGGCCGACGAGCCGCCGCGGAACGCCCTTTACAGGAACATGGCCGGGTTCAAGTTCAAGGACGTCACCGTGGAGGCGGGAGTTGGAGACATCGGCTTCGGCATGGGAGCCGCCGTCGGGGACTACGACAACGACGGTCACCAGGACATCTACGTGAGCAACTTCGGCCCGAAAGTCCTCTACCACAACAACGGCGACGGGACTTTCACCGACGCGACCAAGAAAGCGAACGTCGACAACGGCAACAAGGTAGGGGCGGGGGTGGCCTTCCTGGACATCGACGGGGACGGCGATCTTGACCTCTACGTGGCCAACTACGTCAAGTTCTCCTTTGAGACCCACGTGTTCCACACCATGATGGGCGTGCCGATGTATCCCGGGCCGCTCGACTACTCCGGGGAGCCCGGAACCCTGTACCGGAACCGCGGGGACGGCACGTTTACGGACGCAAGCCAGGAATCGGGAGTGGCCAGGCTCGAGGGCCGCGGGATGGGAATGATCTGCGCCGACTACGACAACGACGGGGATACGGACATCTTCGTCTGCAACGACGCGCACGAGAACTACTTGTTTCAGAACGACGGCACGGGGAAGTTCCAGGAGGTCGCCATGACCGCCGGCATCGCCTACGACGCCGTCGGCCGGAACCACGCGAACATGGGACCCGACTGCGCCGATTACGACCACGACGGCTGGCTCGATTTCTACGTGACCTCTTACCAGCGGGAGTTTGCCACCCTGTACCGCGGCCTGGGTAAAGGCCTCTTCGAGGACGTGACGGAGCAGACCGGCGCGGGACAGGGGAGCTTTCATCACGTGAAATGGGGATGCGGCTTTGTCGATTTCGACAACGATGGAAACCCCGATCTCTACGTCGCCTGCGGACATACGGACGACAACGTCGAGCGTTGGGACGATTCCACGTCCTACCGCGCCCGGAACGTCCTCTTGATGAACGCGGGCAACGGGAAGTTCGTCGACGTGTCGGACTTGGCGGGCCACGGCATGACGCCGACGCATGCCAGCCGCGGGGTCGCCTTCGACGACCTCGACAACGACGGCGACATCGACGTAGTCGTCCTGAATACGCGGGAGCAGCCTACGATCCTCAGGAACATGCTCAACGAGTCGGGCTCCCCGAACCACTGGCTCCAAATCCGCCTGCGGGGAACGAAGACGAACCGCGACGGGGTGGGGACCCGCGTCAAGGTGGTAAGCGGCGAGTTGTCGCAGATCGACGAAGTCCACAGCGGCCGCGGCTACCAGAGCCACTGGGGCACGCGACTGCACTTCGGCTTGGGCAGGCACGACCGCGTCGATCGGATCGAGGTCCGCTGGGTCGGCGGCGGCGTGGACGTGCTGGAGAACGTCCCCGTCGACCGGCTCTTGACGATCACTGAAGGAGAGTCCCGGCCGCAAGGAGAGAACCGCCTTGCCATGTGAGCCCGACCATTCGTCTGTTCGCGGCTCTTCGGGCCGCTTGAGCGCTGCCCGATAGCTTTGCACCATTCCACGCCACGAAAGGAGTGTTTTGATGAAAGCCGTCCTGATCGCCCCGAGAAAGTACGTGCAGGGCCGAGGCGTCCTGCAGGAGATCGGCACCTACCTGGCCATGCTCGGCAAGAGGCCGATGGTCCTTTGGGATCCGTGCGTCAAGGGGATCGTCGGCGAGACGATCCTGGCGAGCATCCAAAAGGCCGGACTGGAAATCGTGGACGTGGAGTTCCGCGGCGAGTCGACCAAGGCCGAAGCCCAACGCGTGGCCCAGATCGCCAAGGAGCGCGGGGCCGACGTTTCCGTGGGCGTCGGCGGCGGGAAAGCCCTCGACACCGCCAAGGCCGCCGCGGTCTACGCCGGGATCAAGATGGTGACCGTCCCGACCATCGCCTCGAACGACTCGCCCACCAGCGCCGCCAGCGTCTGGTACGACGACCAGGGCAACTGCATCGGCTGGGACTGCTGGCCGTTCAACCCGGACATTGTGATGGTCGATAGCCAGGTGATCGCCAACGCCCCGGTGCGGGCGTTCGTGGCCGGGATGGGCGATGCCCTGGCGACGTGGCTGGAGGCCGAGGCGGCCTTCAAGACCCGCGCGGTCAATCTCGCCGGCGGCGTGCCGACGATGGCCGGCATGGCCTTGGCCCGGCTCTGCTTCGACACCCTCATGGCGTACGGCATCGAAGCCAAGAGGGCCCTGGAGCTGCACCTCGTCACGCCGGCCGTGGAGAAGGTGATTGAGGCGAACGTGCTGTTGTCCGGATTGGGCTTCGAGAGCGGCGGGCTGGCCACCGCCCACATGATCGCCAACGCCCTCCCGTCGTTCCCGGAGTGCAAGCGGTTCATGCACGGCGAGAAAGTGGGGTTCGGGATCATCAGCCAGCTCTGCCTGGACGACGAGATGGATACCTGCGCGATGTACCGGATCGTGGATTTCGAGATCGCCATCGGGCTGCCGGTCACATTCGCCGACCTGAGCCTGGAGGGGATCGGCCGCGATCGGCTGAAGACGATCGGCGACATTTGCGCCGGCGAGGGCTCGTTGTGCAAGAACCACCCGTTCAAGGTCACGCCGGACGACGTGGTCGACGCCATGATCGCCGCCGACGCGCTGGGCCGCCAGCGCAAGGGACTGACCGGCAAAACGTAGCGCAGCCGCCCCCGGCCGTGGCGGGGATTGCACGCGGGGCTGCCGGCGGCCACAATGGGGACACACCACCTGCGCCTCAGGAGCGCCCTGCTCCGACTGATTCCCTGGATGAACTACCGCTAGAGGAGATCTCGCGATGACGCCGGTCCGACGTGGGATGCACTATCTGACCCTGCTTGTTCTCGCCTGCGCCGTCGCGTCCTGGGCCGGTGCGGGGGCGGCAGCCCCGGCCGAGAAGGAAGAGGGAGCCAAGGCCGCGGTGCCGGCCAAGAAGGCCCGCAAGAAGGCGCCCGCCAAGAAAAGGCCCCTCGATTCCAGCATGCCGCTCCGGAAAGCCTCGCTTCTGTGCGAGCTGCCGGAGGAGTGGAACACCCCGGACGGCATGACCCTCTTGCCCGACGGCAACATCATCCTCTCCGTGCCGAACTTCAACGACAAGAAGTCCCCGCCGGTGCTGGTGAAGATCACCGCGGACAACAAGGCGGAGCTTTTCTACAAGCTGCCGGGCCATCCCAAGACCGGCCGCGCCGGACCGATGGGCATCTGCGTGGCCCCGTCGGGCGACCTCTACCTGGCCGACAACCAGATCTTCCATCACTCCGACGGCAAGTCGCTGCTCTACGGCGAGTCGCGCCTGGTGCGGATCGCGGTCAAGGACGGCAAGCCGGCGGAGGTGGTCCCCGTTGTCTCGGGCTTCAACGTTTCTAACGCGGTGGTGGTCCGCGAGGGGCACGTGTACGTGACGGAGACGATCCTCGAGCCCGGCAGCAAGCCGCTCGTAAGCGGCGTCTTCCGCTTCAAGCTCGGGGAAGAGGGAATCGAATTGAAAAGGCCGCTCAAGGACGATCCGCACCTGATCGCCACGATCCTCACGCTGAACGAGAAGATCCCCTTCGGGGCCGACGGCGCCACCTTTGACCGCCGGGGCAACTTGTACGTCGGCAACTTCGCCGACGGCACGGTACACAAGCTCGCCCTCAGCCGGGAAGGCCGCGTCGTCTCCAACGCGATCTTCGCCAAGTGCGACTTCATGAAGTCCTGCGACGGGATCTGGTACGACCGCCGGACCGACAAGATCTACGTGGCCGACTCGATGGCCAACGCGGTGCAGATCGTCTCAATGGACGGCTCGGTGCAAACCCTCGCCCAGGACGAAAACAACGACGGCTCCGGCGGGCGATTGGACCAGCCTTGCGAGGTCCTGGTCCGCGGCGACGAGGTGATCGTCTCCAACATGGATTTCCCGGTCGAGGGCGGGGTCAACAAGACGTTCGACAAGCCTTATACGATGTCGTCGATCAAGCTTGATTGACGTTGCAGAGATACTGTGGGGTGGGGCGAAGTCCCACCAGGGAGAGAGCGTCGGTGGGACTGCGTCCCACACTGCAATGAGGATGCCGGTATGAAGGAATTCCACCACATTGGCCTGGTGACCCGGAAAGAGGTCCCCGGCGAGATCTACTTTGAGAGCCTGAAGGTCTGGGGCACCAGCCCGGAGGGCGATCCCAACCGGATCGAATGGGTGCGGTTTGCCCCGGACAGCCCGCTGGCCGGCACGCCGGTGGCCAAGATGCCGCACGTTTCCTGGCGCGTGGACGACCTGGAGCGCGAGCTGGGGGGCAGGCAGGTGGTCGTCGGCCCGCTGGAGGTCGCCCCGGGGATTCGCATTGCCTATTTCTTCCAGGACGGCGCATTGATCGAGTACCTGGAAATCAAGTGATTATCCTCAAATCCGTGGAAAGGGAACGTCGATGAACGAGCCAACGAGATTGGGCCGCCGCGCGGCCTGTGCGGCGCTTCTGGGGATGGGCGGGAGTCTGGTGCTGGCGGGCCGCGTGCAGGCCCAGGAGCAGCCCCAGAAGACGGCCAGGCAGAAGGGCGCCAAGGGGGTCCGGAGGCCGAAGACGCCGCCCAGCTTCAAGAATGGCGATTTCTACTCTGTCGACGGGAAGTTCAACGAGCAGGCCGCCAAAGACGCCTGCTTCGCCCTGTGCAAGCACTTCGGCTACCCGCTCAACGACCGCGTGCTCAAGGAGATATTCGTCACCGATTTCGGCCTCGGGCAGTTCACCGAGGTCGGCTTGGGCTGCGTGGTCTGGGTCGACGACAAGACGTCCAACTACGCCAGCCTGGAGGTCTTTCTGCTCCCCAACCAGATGATCCCCGAGCACTGGCACGTCGCCATCGAAAGCGAGGGCGTGGCCCCGAAGATGGAGGGCTGGACCGTCCGCTACGGCTCCACCTTCGCCTACGGCGAGGGCGAGCCCACGAAGGACATTGCCGTGAAGATCCCGGCGTGCCAGACCAAGTTCGTCACTGCCATGAAGGAAGCGAGGCTCCGCCCGGGCGAGTATGTCGGCGTGTCCAAGCCCATGGAGAAGCACTGGCAGCAGGCCGGACCGGAAGGGTGCATCCTCACGGAGACCTCGACGTACCACTCCGGCGCCGCCGTGCGATTCACCGACCCGAAGATCAAGTTCTAGGGGCCCGTCCAGGACTAACCTGCGCGATCGTCTCTATCCCAGCGGGCCGACGAGGTCATACCCGACGACGAAAATGGCGACGTCGATCAGGAGGTGGCTCAACCAGGGGCCGTAGAGGGAGCCGCTTCGGTGATAGAGCCAGGCCCAGAAGGCCCCGCCCAGGGCCACCGCCAGCGAGAAGAGCCAGGTGGCCGGGGAAGCCAAGCCGAAGAACGTCCCCAGCACGATCACGTGGTGCAGCATGAAAGCGGCGCTGGAGATTGCCACCGCCGTTTTCCAGGCGACCAGCTCGCGCAGCTTGCCGAAGACGAACCACCGCCAGTAGTATTCCTCCAAGAGCGAATGGACCAGCGAGTAGAACGCTCCCAACAGCACGTATTCCGGCAGGCTGTCAACACCGAAACGGGTGACCCGCCGGCGGATCGGCGCGGCGGCAAAGGCCAGGTATCCGGCGGGTTTGAGCCACGCGTGGTGGATCGCCACCATCGCCGCCAAGACCACGGCGCCGAAGAGGAGCCCTTCGAGCAGCCCGGCGGTGCTCGGACGCTTCCACGCAAGCCGCCGGCGCTGAACCAGGAGGAACCAGATTGCGGGAAATGCGAACTGGATCGTCTTGCCGCCGACGTAGAACGACTGCTGCAGCCACGTGGCGGAATGGGCCAGGAGCACGAAGTAGACCCAGGTGAACGCTCCGGGAAACAAAAGGACGAAAAGCAGGGCGGCGGTCTCGGCTCGACGCGAATCGGGCATACGTTATCCGAGAACCGGCAGGTGGATCCCGGCGCCGTAATGCGCCAGACTGGCGTCGACGCGGTCGGGGACGACCATGCGGAACTTCGGCAGCGGGAACTCGGTGAACCGCTCGATCGGACCGGAAAGCAGCCGCTTGAGCCAATCGCGGAGCTGGTACACCGACTTGAAGACCCCCATCATCCCGTACAACTGGAACACGACCCGCTCGGCCCACAGGGTGTCGATCTTCGGCAGGGCCCGGATCAGGTTGACCGGGTTGTAGAACGAGAGGTAGCTCAGCAGCATGTTGACCTGCCTGCGCCACGGGCGGGGGTCGTCGGTGGCGACGCAGTGGTTGCCGTCGTACTGGTACTCCTCGACCGGTTCTCCTCCCACCGACTTGAGCACCGCGCCGTCGTGGAACGACTGCTCGTAGCCCTTGCTGCCCACGGAAGGCGTGAGCAGAGTGACCTGGCAGGTGATCGCCCCGGCCCGGCGCAGGAAACGGACCTGGTTCAACAGCCCGTAGAGGCCCCGCCAGGTCCACAGCGGCTGGCCGTCGTGGTGCATCATCATCGGCATCGGGGCAATGCCCTGCTTCAAAAGGAGATTGAAGACGGTCTTGGTCTTGTCGGGGCTCTGCCCCTTCTTGACCAGCCCGGCGGTGAGGTCCTCGATGCCGAACCACAAGGCCCGCAGGCCGGCGTCGCGGGCCAGCGGCAACAGGTCCTGATTCTTGAAGACGTCGAACTGGGTCGCTTCCGTGGCGAACGTGATCGCCTTGCGGAAGGGCTCGCTGCCGATCGTTCCCCGCGCCATCGCCGAGAAGATCTCCTCGACCGTGTCCCGGTGGTTGAAGATATTGTCGTCGGTGCCGAAGAACCGGTTGATGCCGGTGTGCCGCACGATGCCCACCATCTCTTCCACCAGCCGCTCGGCACTGCGATACCGGAACGTGTACTGGTTGTATCCGGGAATCGGGCAGTACGGGCAGTGGAACTTGCAGCCGCGGGTCGCCACCAACGAGATGACGTCGCCCTGGTTCTTGAGCCGGTCGCGGCCGACGGGCAGGCTGGAGAGGGTGCGTCGCTTGTGCTGCGGCTCGAACAGCCCGAGGGCGTCGAACGGCAGCGGCAACTCGTCGAGATCCTGCACGAGCCGCTGCACGCCGGTGTTGACCAGGTAGGGCGGCGGGCCCTCCGGGGCGTCCGGCCGGTACACCAGACCCGGGATGTCCTCCAACAGCCCGGCCGAGCGGACCCGCTCATACGCCTGGCGCATCGTCTCCCCCGAAGCCTTGTGCTCCAGAATGCGGTCCAGAAGCTCGAGGATCACGAACTCCTCGCCGGTGACCGCAATATCGGCCCCCACGGAGCCGTCCTGCGAGAGCCCGAAACAGTCCCAGGGCTCGAAGATGGCCTTCGGCCCGCCGGCGAGGATCAGCGGCCGCTCGCCGCCCAGCGTCCAGGCGTCCCGCACGAGTGCGTAGGCCGGGGCGCTATGGATCTGCATCGCGGAAACGAACAAGACCTCGGGGTGCTGGCCGCCGATCAGGGCCTTGCTCGGGCGGACGTTCGGCGACCACTGCTGGAGGACGACCCGCACGTTTCTGAGCCCCGCGGCGTACAAGGCCGAAGCCACTGCCCGGGGGGCGGCAGGGATCAGCGTCTTGTCGCAGTACATGAACGGCCCCAACCGCGTGCGGTAGTCGAAGGCGTAGATGAACAGGATCGGGACGTCCGTGCCGCGCGCCCGACGCCGTATCTGAGACTCCAACTCCCCGTAGCGGCCCGGCGGAGTGTATTCGTCACCTTTGGCTCGTCTCGGCAATTCCACAGTGCATTCCTCTTGCTAACGGAAAGACGCAACGACTAGCAGAGGGAACTAAGACACCGGCCGTCAAGCCCAAGGGCTTCCTGCAACAGCGGGTTCAGGTCGTGATTGGATGGATTCCCGGTCTCGTTGGTGATTACGTCATGGTAGGCGTCTCGCCTCGACAAGACAACGGGAGACGCGGGGATGAGGCACTGTTCCCCGGTTCTCAAAGCGCAAACGAACCCCCTTTTTCTCCTAAGTATCCCATCTTATCCATCTGGCCTACCCCGCTCCGCGGGAAGCGCGGGCCGCCGGCCAGGCGAAGTTGGAAGGTGACCTACGGCCGTCCCGTTGTCATTGCTGCCAGCGGAACTGCCGAGACGACGACACCGTGGCTTTGAGCGTCCCGTTTAAGGGTCCATTTACGGAATGTCTCACGTCGCACGGCTTTCTGAAACAAACGTGCGGGCTTGCCCACGAAAACCTCGCCGAATCGTGTAGCCATGCAGGCGGTGTCGGTCGGCGCTCGATTGGTCATTAGTGAAGACACGCCGGGGTCTCCGCGATTGCCGACAGGTGAGCAAGACCCGCGCACCAGATCCCAAATGGCAAACCCTAGCTCGCCGAGCCAGTGGAGCCTATGGTAGACTCCGGCGACGATGAGCGATACGATGGCGGCGAACGAGTCGGGAGTCATTGGCAGAGACGGGAGCCCCTCATGAAGACTGTAATGATTCTGTCGCTGACACTCGTGTGGTGTGGGGCGGGCGTCGCGATCGCAAGCGAGTATCACGTTGCGCAGACAAACCCTGCCGCCGACGATAAGAACTCAGGCACAGCCGACAAACCGTTCAAGACAATCCACGCCGCGGTCGCTGGGGCCCGGCTCAAGCCCGGCGACACGATGTACGTTCACGAAGGCGTGTATCGCGAAAACGTGGAACTTTCCGGCGCAAACGCCCATCAAGGCCGGCCCGGAGCGCACATTCGCATCCTGGCCTGGCCGAAGGACGTTGTTGAGATCAAGGGCAGCGACGTCGTCGCCGACTGGAAGAAGTGCGCCGGGGGCACGCCCGCCGCGACAACCGCTCCCGCCATCCCACCTGCGTCCAACGGCAAGGTCTACGTCAGGGAGAACTGGCCGCACAATACGCAGCAGGTCTTTTGCGACGGAAAGCCCCTGACGCAAATCGCCGGATTCGTCGGCGAAGGATATGTCCAGGAGGCCTGGGAGGGTCGAAAGGGCAAGAGCCTAGCCGATCTGGAGGCCGGGTCGTTCTACTACGACCGCGACGCCAAGAACCTCTACCTTTGGCTGCCGGGCGGCGAGGACCCCGCCAAGCACGTCATCGAGGCGCAAGTTCGCTCGGGCGGCATCAGCACATGCGACTTGGACTACTACGACATCGCCGGTTTCAAGGTCACGCATGCCTCGGTCGGAATGGGCGGATCGTTCGGCTCGCACAACACTCTGGAAAACATGGAGGTCACGTATGCGGACTTCTGCGGCATCGGGGTGGGCGGATCGTTCAACACGCTGATCAACTGCAAGTCCAATCACAACGGCAACACGGGCATCAGCACCTACAACCGCGGCCATCGCGTCGTCCACTGCGAGGTCCGCTTCAATAATCGCCGCCGCTGGAGCGCCGGTTGGCACGCCGGGGGCATGAAAAACTTCTCCAGCGACACCGTCGTCAGCGGCTGCATCGCGGAGGGCAACGTCGAGAGCCCGGGCATCTGGTTTGACGGGTCCAACACGGGGGTGACCATTGAGAACTGCCGCTGCTTCCGCAACGGTCTGGGCATCATGTACGAAATCGGCGAGCGGGCCATCATCAAGAACAACATCTGCTACGAGAACAGCGGCAGGGGCATCTACATCTCCAACTCCGCCTACAGTTCGATCGTCCACAACCTCTGCTATCGAAACGGCATGTCCGGAATCGTCGTGATCGGTGTGGAACGCGAGGGCGGGACTGTGGGAGACGAGGAGACCACCTACACCCCGGCACGCGGCAACGTCGTCTGGGGCAACATCCTCATCGACAACTGCTACCCGGGCTTGGCCATCAAGGGCTGGGAAGGCCGGCCGGAACTGATTATGCCCGACGAGAGGATCACATCCAACGCGGGCAACGTCTCGGACTACAATATCTTCTACCGCTCCGCCAAGCGAGGCATCCCCTTCTGGTGGAACTGGGGAGCGATAAACTGTTGGACCCTGAAGCAGTGGCAGGACAAGACAGGCAACGACAAGCACTCGATCCTCGCCGAACCGCTGTTCAAGGACGCGGCCGGGTACGACTTCCACCCGGCCGACAAGTCGCCGGCTATCCTCTTCGCCCGGCCGCCAATGAGCGTGGCGATGGACTTCGACGGTAAGCGAAGGAGCGATAGCTCCCTTCTCACCGCGGGTCCTTACGAAGCCGATCCGAAGTTCCTGCCCGGCGCCCGTCCCGCAGTAGTCATGCAACCCAAGTCCATCGCGTTCGACTACTCCAAGCCGCTGCCCGAGGAACTGGCGGGCCTGTCAGTTGCGATGTCCAAGGAATTGCTGATCGTCAAGCTGCCCGACGGCAAGGCGGGCTTCCTGCTCAAGGACGTGCCCGTGATGAACGGAAACCCGCCCACTGCGGCTATACTGAACAAGAACATGCACTCCGTGCGGATGGGAATCTCGCGGAATACAAAGACGATGCACTTCGCGCTGGGATTGGTGAATCCAGGCAAGGGTATGCAGTCGCGTTGCCGCATCACCCGCCAGGATGGCACAGTCGTGGAACTGAAATGGGAGGCCGGAAAAAACATCGGCCCGAGCCTGGGCAAGTGGGATGGCAGGCTCACCGGTGACGACAAGAACACCAAGACGGAAGTCGGCTGGCAGTCCAAGGACGGTCAAGCGAGGATATTCCTGACCACCTGGAACAACGATAACGAGTGGTATCCGGTCAAGGACATTGAGTGGACTCTGGACGACGACTCAGCCGCCGTGCTGCTTTTCGGTGTGACAACGAAGTAACAATCGACTCGCATTCCGAGAAAGGGGTCGATTCTCGGCACGTCTCACGTCGCACGGGTTTCTGACACAAACGGGGTCCTTCGCGGAGTCTGGCGGCCGAGCGGATGCGCCGACCACGAGCAATACTCCGGCGGTATGTCCGTGTGAGGCGAACTCTGGTTGCTTCCGGCCGAACGACCGATTGGCCGGGCGGGATTCGCACGCACTGGAGATCGCCGACTTTCACGGTATATTGGTTTGATACGACAGGCCCGGTAAGGCGATCTGCACTGAGGCCATGTTACAGACTCGTTACACTGCCGTTGGGATCTTGGGGCTACAATGTATCCGTTTCCGTGTGCATGTCCGGCCCGGGGGAATTGTCCGTCAGTTCATGGGAGCCTTGCCATGGAGAAGTGTCTGAGATTTCGGCCATGTTGGAAGCAGGACGCACAATACCTCGTGGCCGCAGTAGTCGGCATTGCCTTGGTTTTGGATAGTGAGAGTTTTGCGGCTCAGCCGGCTGCTTCCGATCGGCAGAAAGAATTTGCGCGCATTCCGCCTCGGGTTGTCCAGATCATCAAATCGGAACGGCTGGCGAAACAAGCGTGGGATCCTGCCATCTCGCCGAATGAATCCATGCTCACCTTCGCCAAACTTGATGCCGCCGAGGAAGAAGGTTCCGTGGCTCGGGCACAGCAGGTGGCCCGGCCGGCCCAGTCGCCCCAGAGACGCGGGGACGGTGGGGCAATGAGCTATGACTCACAGATTTGGGTGATGAAGCTGGACGGGACGGACAGGAAGAAGCTTACGTCAGGGCCAGGCTCGCGCAGCAAACCAGTATTTGGTCCCAACGGCGAGAGCATTCTGTTCGTGCAGGCTCCGGGTGACCTGTGGGTCGTGAAGATTGACGGGAGTGATCTGCGAAAGCTGCCGGCAGAGCAGCCATGTTTCGGCCAACCCGCGTGGTCGCCGGACGGGAGGGTTGTTGCTCTTGCCGTGAAGGGCAAAGGGATCTGCTGGCTGGATGTGGCAGGCAAGACACAGACCCTCTTGGCCGTGCCTGAGATAGGTAAGAACACATGTCC
The DNA here is from genome assembly GCA_964354135.1 of uncultured Planctomycetaceae bacterium. Lineage (GTDB taxonomy): Bacteria > Planctomycetota > Planctomycetia > Pirellulales > Thermoguttaceae > CAYGZA01. Next base: position 9,898 of record CAYGZA010000009.1, on the reverse strand, counting down.
AACTCGTCTCACGTGGTCGCCCGATTCACGGTTGATGTTCTACGAGTTCGCCGGGGCCATATGGCGCGTAGAGATTCTCGATGGAAGATTCGAAAAGATCGCCCTCGCCGACGCCTACGCACTGTCTCCCCGAGGAAACCTGCTTGCCCTGTGCCGCACCGAGTCCGGCCGAACGTGGCTTGAACTGTTGGATCTGGAAGCACGGAAGGCAATCAAGGCATACGAGTGGGAACGGAACGCCGGCCCCCCTCGCACACTGGCATGGTCTGCCGACGGCGGCAAGTTATTGTGCGGTCGCATTCTCATAGACGTTCCCGGCTCGCTGCAAGGCACAAAGCATTCTCTCTCCGTGTCGCTCAGATTCCCGTCTTTTCTGTCCGGTGCCGCGTTCCTGCTCCAGGACGGACAAATCGTGACGTCGGGAACAGAGAGTCTCGAAGCTCGAGTACCGAGTCTGATTGAGTCTCTGCGCAGGAGCGAGTTGTCGCTATGGCGGCTCGACTGGAATTCAACCTTTGTTTCAAGGGATAGGGTGGCAACCGCCATCCCGTCGGCCGCGATAGAGGTCGCTCGCGCGGTCTCCCCTAGGCACGCGAACTTATTAACACGCGAGACAGACGGCGTGCCCGCCGTGACTCGTCTGGTTTGCACGGAAATCGAGGATCGCCTGTACTCGGCAGTGCGTGCGCTGGCCGTTACGAAGTACCGCGAGGAATTGCGGTCGTTAGTCAGCGATACAGGCCGGCTCGGCTATCCCGATCCACTTGCTGACGGGGCCGAATGGGGGTTTCTGAGGCGATTGAAAGGACTGGATCCGCTACGGGGCGATTTTATCCGGATCAGAGACGAAATCGGCAGAGTTGGGCCTGAAGATCCCAGCCGCATCTGGGGCTACCCAGTTGTGACACGACAAGGAGGAATCTGTTATGACAGCTCTGCCCAGGGCGTGAGCCTCTTGTTTGAGATTTCCGGTTCGGGCAAAGTGCAAGATGACATTCGTCGTGTGTTGCTGAGCGAGCTACGGTCATTCTTTGCATTGCAGTGTCTCCATGACGCAGAGGCCGTCTATAGTTTCTCGTTGGAAAAGTCGTTCGCACTCGTACGGGAGGAGTTGGCACGGCTGGCGGAGCAGAACAGAGATCGGCTTCGCAAGCTGGCAGAAAAATACACTCTGGACGAACGAGGCTGGGTCAAGCATCGCGGCGGCATTGCCAACGCGGGATTCCGTCATGGTAAACTTTCGCCTTCGGTCAAACAGAAATGGATACAGAAGCCGGGCGGCTCTGCCAATGGCGCTTCACCGGTAGTGGATGATGAGTATGTGTATCTGTGCCAGACGTACTCGGTCAGCCAGGCTGCACTACACGTTTTCGATCGCAAGACCGGTGAATCTGTGGCGAAACTCAGTCTTCCCTCCCGTATCGGAGTAACGCCACTGGTATGCAAAGATCATGTGTTCGTTGTCACCGAGACCAACGAGCTCACGGCGTTTGAAAAGGATACCTGGCGGACTCTTTGGAAGACCTACTTGTCTGGCGGTCATTGCGAGACCCCGCTGACCTTGGCAAACGGGATTCTTGTGGTGACCAACCGGTGGGGTTTCCTCTACGGAATCGCTCCGGACAATGGGGATGTCCTCTGGAAACACCCCGTCTTCGATGCAACGGATGTAATACTTGGTCCCAACTACATACTGTTGCACACGCACAGGACCCCTGCCTGGCACATCGTGGCTAGACGCCTCACGGACGGCGAGGAACTTTGGCGGACCGAGCTAGCGGAAGGTTTTGAATGTGGTTACCGCAACGCATTCGCTGCCGACGATACCAGGGTGTTTGCGTTCGCATACAAGGAGCGAGAGGGGCGTCTGCTGGCCTTTGATCCCGCCCGGGGCGCCAAACTGTGGCAGGCAACGGTTGGTGGGCCAATGTCTACCGCCGTCGCGTGCAACGGGGCCAATCTTTTCGTGGAGGGCCAGTCGGGGCAATTGATTGCCTTGGACTCGGTTACCGGTAAGGAAGCGTGGAGAGTGACCATTCCGGGGGGACGGAATACGTGCCCTCCGATCGTCATCGGGGGATACGTGGTAGGGTTCAACGGAGCGGATCTTTACGTCGTTGACATTGAGGCCCGCAAGACGACCGATGTGATTCGCATGCCCAATCCGGCAGGCACTTTTTCGTACTTGGCGTACTATGACGGCACCGTGTATGTCGTCAATGGCGATGACGGGTGGATCGTAGCGATGGAATGATCGGCCCTGTTTTCAGCACCGGTTCCCACCTCGCTGTCCGCAGCCTGCATCGTCGCGTGTCGGAAACCCTTCGAAACTTGAGTCGCCCGTTGTCGGGCCGGGCAGCCTCCCTAACCTGTACTGCGGCAGTCCCAGATTGCCATCTCGTCTTTCAAGGCCCCGAGAACTCGTGGAACGGCGGGCTTCTCGGACGCTCCCGGCCCCCTCTGCGAGTGGGATTGCAGCCTTCTCCGAAGCCGGGTGGCCGGCTACCTCACCTTGCCGTCGTCCTGAGCCGTGAACTTGAATGTCCAAACTCGTCCAGGCAGGCGGTCGGTTCGAGAATGCCTCCCACTGCAGGTCCACTTGTTGCTGTTTCGGCACCCCGCCGCTCCAGCCCGGGGCCGAAGTGATACCGCGTCAATTCGCGGCCTTGGTATTCAAACGACGCTTGCTGATACGGGAGCGGCAGCACCTGCATCGCGGGCACGGGCAAGATGCCCGTGCCACTTGGCCTGCCGGGCCGACACGGCCCGGCTCTGAACTCTCCCCCCGGGCCGACACGGCCCGACTCTGAAGCCTGAACCCTATTCCCTCCTGCCGCTCCACTTCTTCCACGTCGCCGGGTCGTCGAGCATCTTGATGAAGACGCCGCCGATCACCGGCCGGGCACGGAAGCCCTTGAGCTTCGCATCGCCGGTCATGTACCAGTCCGTGAGCGGCGCCCGATCGGGTGTCTCGTGGACAAAGCGGTAGACCGGCGCCATCAGCACATCGAAGTCCGACCGCGACTCCGCCAGCGTCGCCGTCCAGACCTCCCAGTCCGTTTTGGTGTACGTCGCGCGATTGTCCAAAGGCAGGCCGAAGCGGTTGAGCTTCGTCTTGTAGAAGGCGATTTCCTTGCGGGTCACTTCCGGTGGGAAGAGCTTCAAGCCGAGGAGCTTGTCCCAGACCAGGTTGTACTTTTGGCTCCAGGTGCCGGGGCGATCGAAGGCCAGGCGGTAGTGGTCGCCATCGTCGGCCAGCTTGGGCCACTGCTTGGCAAACTGCTCGGCAATGCCGCGGTACTGAGCCGCCTGGTCTTTACGGCCCGCCATGTCGCACAGCTTGGCATGGGCCGCCAGCGCGAGGATCGCCTTCAAGGAGAGATTCGCGTTGTGGGCCAGGTGGCCGGCGAAGTCGTCGGTGCAAAGCTGATTCTCCGGGTCAAGGCCCTTCTCCTTGAGGTACTGCGCCCAGCGCTCCAGGAGCGGCCAGTACCGATCGACGTACTTCGTGTTGCCGTCGATCTGCGAGATCAGCGCCGCGAGGATCAGCATGTTGCCGGACTCTTCGACCGGCATCTGGTTCTCCTCGGTCTTCTCGCCGCCGCCGTAGACCTGGCCGTTGGCCTTAGGGTAGGTGCCGAGGTCGTGCGGGGCGAAGGGGAACTTCCACCGCGGCGTCGTTGCATACTCGAAGACCGGGGTCACCGTGGCCTTCAGCAGATCGTTGCTCAATAGCGCGAAGATCGGCGCTGCCGGGTAGATCACGTCCACCGTGCCGATGCAGCCGTTGGAGAAGTTCTCCTTGGGAAAGAACATCGGCCGGCCTTCGGGCCCGGCCACGAGCTTGTGCCCGCCGATCGCCTGGCGGTAGCTCAGGGCGCACAACTCTGCATAACCCACGCCGCCGGCCCGCTCCAAGTCGTCCATGAACTCCGCGTCGAACTGCTCGCACCGCTTGAGCAACCGGTCGTACTGCTTGGCGGCGGTCTGGAGCAAGTCGGGCGCCTCGGCCCCGCTGCGCCGCCAGTAGGGCGGCAATCTCTGACCGAGGTACTCGATCGAATAGATGTCGTCGTAGGCGAGCATGAGCCAGCGCGAAGCCGTGTCTTTGCCGACGTCGCCCAGGTCGAACGCGCAGGCCGTGACCGGCCAGGCCTCTTTGGCCGATCGCGGCATCCCGCCGTCGTCCGTCTGGGGCAATCGCCCCTGCCCGGCGAACGCCCCCCGGGCCGACTCGTGGTCCGCGATCGCCAGGGCCGCCTTCTGCGCGGCCGGCGCAGCGACGTAGAGGTATCCCCAGTCGATCCGAAGGTTGTCACCCTTTTTGCGCAGGATCGGCTGCTCCTCGGAGCCGATCCGGAGAACGCTCAGCCCCTCGATCTTCGGGCGCGACCATCGCACGGGCTGAACGGCCTCGTTGACCGCCGGCTCCGCCGAGTTGTCGTAGTAGAGTTCCACCTTGTGCTTCCGGCCGTCGACCGAGCGGACGTCCCAAGTCAAGTAGGTAACGGGCCGGCCGATCAGGTCCAGGTCGTTCGGCAACAGCGGCGAGGTGAAAGTGAGCTGCACGCGAACGCCGCCATCCTCGAAGTCGTAGATTGTCCGCGTGGGCAGAACCTTCAGCTCGACCTGCCGCATCGCCGGCAGATCGCGGCCTCCCATGCCCATGACGCGGTACGCCTTGCCGTCGATACGCACCATGCCGCACAAGGCGTGGATCGCGCCGGTCCAGTGCCGCGGCCAGTCGTCCGCCAGCCGGTCGCTGAATGACCAGATGCTGAAGTACGGATCGTGGACCACCAGCGGGACCGCCGGGGGCCGCAAGGTCCGCTTCGTAAACCGCAGGAAGTGGTGCTCCGGGATCTTCTCGTTTTCATCCACCAGGGTGAAGCCGGCGGCCTCGATCTCGGCGCATACGGTCTTCTTGTCCGAGCGGACGTGGTCCTTCATCTTGCCGGCCTTGTGGTAATCGAGGTTCACGAGCCACCCGCCGGGCCGCAAGGCCGAGCGGATCGAGGCGAGCATCTCCCGCGGGTGATCGAAGTGGTGGTAGGTGTCGCAAATGAACGCCATGTCGATCGACGCCGGGGGAAGCTCCGTGGACTTGGGCGTGGAGAGCAGGGTCTCGACGTTGTCGAGTTTCTGTTCGCGGCACGTCTTTTGGAGGTGCTCGACGAGGTCCTTCTTGATCTCCAGGGCGAAGACCTTGCCGCCGGGGCCGACCTTGGGGGCCAGGAGCCGCGTGAACAATCCCGTTCCCGCCCCCACGTCGGCCACGGTCATTCCCGGCTTCAATTCGCAAGCGGCGACAATCTCGTCCCGCTTGACGACGACCTCGCGGGTCGCGCCTTCCAGGCACTGGACTTGCTTCTCGACGTCGGACTTCGCCGGCGGTTTCTTGGCGTCGGGCTTGGACTCCTTCTGCTGGGCTCCGAGGGGCGCGGCGGTCGCGGCCGCGATGAGGAAGAAGGCAAGAAGGGACTTCGGGACGCGATGGAGGTGGGTCCAGCTCATGTCGGCAGCTCTCGCGAAATCGGGGTGCGGAGATCGGCAACGCGACAACGACGGCACGGGCCACTATGATACCATGGAGCCGGGCGCCGCGAAACGACGTGCGTGTGGGCATTGTGCCGCGGTCGACGCCCGGCGGGGAAGGGAAGTCGTTTCCTTCACAAGCTTTGCGACGCGAGCCCACCCGACGCGCCGCAGGACAACGCCCGAGGGCCCCGCACCTAAGCCCCCCGCCGGGCCTAGGATTCCCGCGGCGTTTCCGCCGGGGGCGTTATCTTCCGGCGTGAAGCACGCCCCGGGTAGGAAAAGGTCGATAGAATGAGGGAACCTTCTTGGAAAGGTCAGGCGGTTGCTGGAGAGCTTCGTCTGCGTGATCGTGGACGGCGATACGGAGAAACAGGCCAAGGCACAACTCGGTGCGACCCGCGGGTATCCCTACGTGGTCTTCGTGTCGTACCGCGGCGAGAAACTCGGCGAGTGCCTGGGATACAAACCCGTCAGCGGCTTCAAACCCATCGTGCAGGAGGCCCTGGGCCGGGCGCGTGGAACCTGATCGCACTGGCAGCGTCGTCGGTTTGGAGGCCCGGACATGAACCAGGAGGTCCGAATCTGGCGAGACCGGCACGGCATCCCCCACGTCGAGGCCCCCGATGAGTCCGGCCTGTACTGGGGGCAGGGGTATGCCCACGCCGTCGACCGCGGCATGCAGATGCTGCTCATGCGGATCGTCGGACAAGGCCGCGTCTCAGAGTTTCTCGATTCGAGCGACGCCTCCCTTGCCATCGACCTTTTCTTCCGCCGCATGAATGGCGCCCAACAGCCGCCGCCGTTGGACGCCCTTGCGCCGGAGGCGAAGCGTTGTCTGGAGTCCTATTGCGACGGCGTCAACCACGTGTTGAGCCGGAAGTGCCCGTGGGAACTCAGGCTCTTCGGCTACCGGCCGGAGCCCTGGCGGCCCGAAGACGCAATCCTCAACGCCCGGGTGCTGGCGTACGCGATGCTCGCCCGGACCCAGGCCGACATCGAGCGGCTCCTGGTGGAAATGGTCCAGGCGGGCCTGCCGCGGGAGAAGCTGGAGGAGCTGTTCCCGGGCCTGCTCGGCGAGCTGGACGTGGAACTGGTCAAGCAGGTCCGGCTCGGCGAGCGGGTCGTGCCACCGGAAGTTTTCTGGGGCACCGCCGTGCCGCGATTGACGGCCTCAAACAACTGGGTCGTTTCGGGCTTCAGGACCGCCTCCGGCAAGCCGCTCTTGGCCAACGACCCGCACCTGGAAGGCAACCGGCTGCCGAACGTCTGGAGCGAGATCGCCTTCCACTGGGGCGACCGCTGGGCCATCGGCGGCTCGATGCCCGGATCGCCCGGCATTCTCGCCGGCCGCACGCCCGACTTGGCCTGGGGCGCGACCTACGCCTTCGTGGACGCGGTCGATTCGTGGATCGAGCGGTGCCGCGACGGCAAGTACTACCGCGAGCCCGACCGGTGGATCGCGTTCCAGCGGCGCCGCGAGGTCATCTTGCGCAAGAAGAAGGAGCCCGTGGAGGTCGTCTTCTACGAGAACGACCACGGCCTGCTCGACGGCGATCCGACCCAAGAGGGCTGCTACCTCGCCACGCGCTGGGCCGCCGCTCAATCCGGGCCCAAGTCGTTCGAGCAGATCTGCAAGATGCTGCACGCCAGGGACGTTCCTGAGGGAATGGATCTCCTTGGGCAAGTCGAGACGGCGTGGAGTTTCGTGCTGGCCGACCGCCGCGGGGACATCGGGTTCCAGATGTCCGGTTTGTCGCCGCACCGCCGGGAGGGCGCAAGCGGCTTCGTTCCACTGCCGGCCTGGAAGAAGGAGAACGATTGGGACGGCTTTGAGGGTCACGAAGACCTGCCCCGCGTGCTCAATCCCGAGCATGGCTACTTCGCCACCGCCAACCAGGACCTGAACCGGTACGGCAAAGTCAAGCCGATCAACGCGCCCATGGGCCCTTACCGGGCCGAGCGGATTGCGCAGCTCCTGGAAGGGCGGACCGGCCTCACGCCGGCCGACATGTTCGCGATGCACTTCGACCTCTACTCACTCCAGGCCGAAGCGTTCATGAAGATCCTCCGGCCGCTGCTCCCCGATACGCCGCAGGGCAAGATCCTCCGCGACTGGGACCTTCGCTACGCGGCCGACTCCCGCGGAGCGTTCCTGTTCGAGCGGTTCTACAAGCGGCTCTTTTGCGAGGTCTTCGGCAAAGGCGGTCTTGGCCCCGAGGCGGCGGAACACCTCGCCGACCAGACCGCGATCCTCGTCGCCTTTCACTTGAACTTCGACCGCGTGATGCTCTCCGAGGAATCGGCCTGGTTTGCCGGCCGCCCGCGGGAGGAGCTGTATCGCCGGGCCGCCGTCGAGGCCCTCGCGGTCGATCCGCAGCCGTGGGGCCAGGCGCAGCAGTACGCGCTCCGCCACCTGCTCTTCGGCGGCAAGCTGCCGCGATGGCTTGGCTTCGACCGCGGCCCGGTAACCGCTCTGGGCGGCCGGGCCACGATCCACCAGGGCCAGGTTTATCGGGGCGGCGGCCGAGTGACCACCTTTGTGCCGTCTTATCGCATGGTCGCGGACCTTGCCACCGACGAACTCCGGACCAATCTCGAAGGCGGCCCCTCCGACCGCCGCTTCTCGAAATGGTATTGCTCCGACCTCGAGAACTGGCTTGCCGGCCGGTACAAGACCCTCTCGCCCGACGCAACGCAAGAGCGGCTCCCTTTCCCATGACACTCGCCAAATGGCTGTGCGTGATTCGGAGAGGGCAAGACTCCTGCCGAGCCGCGTTCTCGGTCGTGAAGGCGGCGCATTCCGTTCGGCTCGGCAGGAGCTTCGGCCTTCCGAAATCGTGAGACCCCATAGGATAGGGAGCGAAACGATGCCCAACATCGAACTCCACAAGTACTCCAAGCCCTCGATGTGGCGAAAAATGGCCGTGGTCAACTGGAGTCACCCCACCGACCCGCAGGTCTACGCCCGGGTCGAAGTCGATATGGGCAAGGCCCTGGAATACGCCGAGAAGCAGTCGCAGCGCGGCGGCGTGAAGATCATCCCAACGCACCTGGTCTTGCGGGCCGTGGCCCTCTGCCTCCGCGAGTATCCCGACACGAACGCCGTCATCCGCTGGAACCGGGTGTACGCCCGGAAGCGCGTCAACGTCTTCTGCCACGTCGCCATTCCGGGCAAGAAGCCGGACCTGTCGGGAGTCATCATCCGCGACGCGGACACCAAGGACGTGGTGGCGATGGCCCTGGAGCTCCAGGGAAAAGTGAAAGCCATTCGGGCAGGCACCGACGAAGACCTTGCCAGGACCCGGCGAATGCTCGACAAGGTCCCGAGCTGGGTCAATGAGATCACCCTCCGACTCCTCTGCTTCCTCCAATACACGCTGAATCTCAATCTCCGCCGGCTCGGCATCCCGCAAGACCCTTTTGGCGGGGCCGCCGTGACGACGGTCGGCTCCTTCGGCATCTCCGAGGCGTATGTTCCCCTGTCGCCGGTCACCAGAACGCCCGTCATCGTCTCGGTGGGCAAAGTCGAAGACAGACCGGTCGTCCGCGGCGGGAGTATCGTCATCCGGCCGATGCTGGTCCTGTGCGCCACGTTCGACCACCGGATCATGGACGGCTACCTGGCGGGCAAGCTGGCCAAGTTCGTCACCCGCTACCTGTTCGACCCGGAACGATACGAAGAGCGTGCGGCCGGACGGCGCGCAGCGGAAGGAAGCGCGGATGAACGCTGATGCACACGGATAAATCCGGCACGGCCAAAGGGGCGGAAGGCGAGGGCGCGGCCATGTTTTTCACACCCGGCGGGAACACGCAGGTTCATGCTCACGCGAGCGTGGCCATGCCACCCGACCTGCTGGCGGCACTGGCGTTTCGCCAGCGCCGCAGCCGAGCACGGGCAAGATGCCCCGTCACCCGCCGACATGCTGAAGCATATCCTACAGCTACCGGGCCGACACGGCCCGGCTCGGAATGCTGAACCCTGAACCCCGAACCCTGAACCCTGAACCCTCTCCCTCACACCGGGTCCGGCAGCTCGTACCCCTTGCGGCGCGGGCGGCTGACGAGCTTGTTCGCCTCCTCGTCGCCGATGATCTGCTCCTTCTCGGGGTCAAATCGGAACTTGCGGCCGATCTGCCGGGCGATATTGACCAGGTGGCAGATCGAGACGGAGCGGTGGCCGATCTCCACGTCGGAGATGGGTTTCTGCCGGGTCTTGATGCAGTCGAGCCAGTTCTGGAGGTGGTAGCGGGCCGTCCACAGCTCCCGCTCGTCGCGCCACTTGTCGATGTCTTCCTGGCTCGGCAGGTTCTTGACCATGTCCGGCGGGTTGGTGCGGAAGTCGTTGCGGTTGAGGTACATG
>CAYGZA010000008.1:0-48463 GCA_964354135.1 uncultured Planctomycetaceae bacterium | reverse complement strand
CCTAACGGCCACTTCTTCCAAAACGCGAAACTCTTGAACTGAAAACGGCACTAGCTATCAGCTATCAGCTTTCAGCAGCGTGTAAGCGGCCTTCCATCGAGTGCTGAAAGCTGATAGCTGACGGCTGATTGCTGATAGCTGATAGCTGACGGCTGATAGCTCATCGCTAGCGGCCCCCGAACAGGCTGGTCAACACGTCCTCTTTCGGATACGCGTGGCCGCGGTGCTGCACAAAGGCCTCGGCCGCTGCAACGCCCGCCTGCTCGCCGCGTGCCGCCGCGTGCCGCTTCATGGCGTTGAGGTACTCGTCCACCCCGTGGTGCTTCAAGAGCCAGTCCCGCTGGCTGGCGTGGCAGGCGAGCATCGCGGTCTTCTTCTCCATCTGTTCGGTGACGTCCACGTACGTGGTGGGCTCGACCGGCCGGCCCAAGAAATCCATCCCGTCGACCGGGTCGCAGTAGTACAGGTAGGGCACGCACGAGCCCTCGATCACGGGAAACGCCGAGACGTTGGGCGCGGCGAAAATGAAGCTCGCCGCCCGGGCCAACAGCGACGCCTGCTCGTGGTCCACCATGTAATCCTTTGGCGCGAGGGTGAATACCAGCGAGGGCGCAACCCGGCGGAACAGGTCGTAGGCCTTCTGAAGCGCCGGCTTGTCGCAGAGGATGAACCCGTCCCGCTCGTCGAGGCAGTGGTACGTGCCGCCGATGAGGGCCGCCGCCCGGGCAGCCTCCTTCGTGCGAATGCTCGATATAACCCAGCGGTTTTCCGTGGCCGTTCCGCAATCGCCCGGGGCGCAGGTGGCAATGTGGATCTCCCAGCCCGCCTCGGCCAGGCGGATCAGGGTGCCGGCGCAGAGGAACTCCGCGTCATCCGGATGGGCCATGAAGGCCAGCACGGTCTTGTTGGTAGGGATTGCCATCGTTGCGACGATTCCGGTTTGCGTGGTTGCGGTTGTGCCGAAGCGCTGCATGGCGGCCGGGCTTGCCCCGCACGACGGTGCAAACGCATGCTTCTCGTGCCCATTCAGTATAGCCATCGCCCGTCAGGCGACAACTGCCGCGTCCGAAGACTTCCGAAGTCTCAAAGACTTCGGAAGTCTGCTTGGTGGCGGTCTGTCTGGCGGCGGTCTTGCTGCGCCGAGAATCCGATCGCCCGGGCTTGCACGGCCCGCGCGATTGGGGCATCTTGATGGAGGTTGAGGAGTTGAGGTAGTCGGCTTTCCTTCGGAGAAGACTCATGATCGACGGCAAATTGGGGGTGGCAATCCACGGCGCCGGGCAGGTGGCATACGCGCATGCCGCCAGTTGGCTCAAGAATCCGCACGCAAAGATCGTTTCCGTCGGCAGCCGGCGCAAGGAAAGTGCCCGGCGGCTGGTGGAGAAGCTCAGCCTCGACGCGACGATCCACGAGGATTTCGACCAGGTGCTGCGGGACGGCCGTGTGGACATCGTCAACCTGAGCGGCCCGAACCAGGTCCACACGCCCCAGGGGATCGCCGCCGCGAAGGCCGGCAAGCACATCCTCATGGAGAAGCCGATGTGCCTCTCGATGGAGGAGAACCGGGCCCTGCGGGATGCGGTGGCGAAGGCGGGCGTGCGGAGCGTGGTGAGCTTCGTATTGCGATGGAACCCGCTTTTTGAGAACCTCAAGTCCCTCCTGGCCGCCGGGGCGATCGGCAAGCTCTTCTACGTCGAGGTGGACTACTGGCACGGCCTGGCCCAGTGGTGGACCGGCTTCGAGTGGGGCCACAAGAAGGAGTACGGCGGCAGCACGATGCTCCTGGGCGGCTGCCACGCGGTGGACGCCATCCGCTGGTTCTCCGGCCGCGAGGTGGCCGAAGCGGCCGCGTTTGCGAACAACGTCAAGGGCAACTTCGAGTACGAGTCGAACGTCGTAGCAATACTGAAGTTCGACGACGGCACGATCGGCAAGACCTCGGCCCTGTTCGACGCGGAGATGCCCTACGCGTTTAACATCGACCTGGCGGGCACCGAAGGGACGTTGCGCGACAACCGAGTCTGGTCCAAGCGGCTCTTCCCGGGCCAGAAGGGCTGGACCACGATGCAGACGATCCTTCCCGATTCCGGGGCCGTGGAGCACCATCCCTTCGACGCCGAGGTGAACCACCTGGTGGATTGCATCCTCCAGGGCCGCGAGTCGCACTGCAACATCGCCGACGCCTACCGGACCCACGAGGTCTGCATGGCGATCGACCGGTCGATCGCCCAAGGCGGCCGGCCGGTCAAGCTGCCGCTGGAGTAGCTTTCAGCTATCAGCTATCAGCAATCAGCTATCCGTCCTGGCTACGGAAAATGCCGGTAAAGGTCCCGCCGGTGCAGGCATCGAACGAAAATCGCGGTGTCCCCTTCCAATGCCAAACCGAGGCGGTAGTCTCCGATTCTGATTCGAAAGTACCGCTCGCCGCCTCGCAGCTTCTTGATGTTCTCCACTTCCTGAAGGGTCTGCGCCCGTTCGACCCGTTCTATCGCATCCTTGATGCGATCTCTGAGCGATTTGTCCGTCGCGCGCTCCAGGTCCTTGACGAAGCTCGTCTTGAACTCGACCTTCAAGACACCCCCTCCAGGAGCCGGAATACCTCCGCTCGCTGCACGGTTGCCGTATCCTGGCCCTCCCGGATGGCCCTGAGCAGCATCGCGTCCTCAACAATCTCCGCCAGAAGATCGTAAAGCAGCTCTCTCCGTTCTTGGAGCAGCTCAACAAACGCCTGCTTGAACAGCTCTTTGATTTGAGCTTCATCCAGAGTCGTGTAGGCCATTCCCGACTCCTCTCGATGTCCGAGAATCTCAGTCATCTTGCCCCGCTCAAGCTATCACGATAGGCCTTGTGTGTCAACACGATGCGCAGGTAGGAAGTGAGCAAGCGGCTTTCACCGAGGAATCACTTCTTCCACGCGAACCGCTTCGGTGCGCTCACGGATCCCCGCCGGATCGAACCGCCCGGGAAGCACGTGCTGAAGGTTCGCGTGGGCGGCGGCCAGGCCGAGGCGCAGCGAGTGGAGCATGTCGCGGCCGGAGCGGAGGGACCAGGCAACGGCCGCAGCGATCACGTCGCCGCAGCCGATCGGGTTGACGATCGGTTCGGCCGGCAAGGGGTGAAGGCGGTAGGTGGCGTCCGCGGAAGTGACCCAGACGGGCCGGCTGCCTTGGGTGATGATGACCCACTGGGCCCCGCGGTGGTTGAGCAAGCGCATCGCCCCCAGCAGGTCTTCGTCGGTCTCCAGCGGGCGGCCGACCGTTTGCGCAAGCTCCTCGCGGTTCGGCTTGACGACCAGCGGCCGCAGGTCGAGACATGACAAGAGCCCTTCGCCGCGGAAGTCGAGAATGGCCGGGCAGGGCGTGCGCTCGACCAGCTCGCGGTAGAAGGAAGCGGGCGTGCCGACCGGCAGGGAACCGATGATGATCGCGATCTCGGACTTGGCAGCCTCCTCGGCGTATGCCTGGCGAAACTCGGCAAGCTCTTCCGGCGTCAGAGACTGGCCGTTCTCCACCAGCTCGGTTATCTTGCCGCTTGAGCGGTCGATAATCGTCGTGCAAACCCGCGTGGACGCCTTTGTGACGATCCACCGGTGCTCGATGTTCGTGCCCTTGAACTCCCGCTCGATGGGCACCAGGGGTAGGCCGCCGACCGGGGCCAGCGTCATGCTCGGGCCGCCCAGCCGGTGCAGCGCCACCGCGACGTTGAACACCTTGCCCGAGGCGCACCAGTGGACCTCCCGGGCGCGGTTCACCTCGCCGTAGCGGAAGGAGTCGAAGACGAGGACCTGCTGCCAGGCCGGGGTGAGCCCTGCCGCAAGGATCACAGGATTTCCTCCAGGATGGCGGTCAGCTCGGCGTCGGAAAGCTCCCGGGGATTGCCGCTCATGCTGCTGCCGCGGGAACTCCTGACAATGTCGGGGATTTGGCCGGCGGTGACACCGAGTTGCGAGAGCCGCCGCGGGACGCCCACGCGATCGCACAGCTTCGAGATCTCTTGAATGAAAACGTCCACCGCTTCTTCCGGCGACGCAGACGGCCCCTTACCGAATAGCAGGTGGGCCAGCCGGGCCAACTCCGCCTGACGCACTTGGGAGTTCACGCGGAGAGCGACCGGCAGCATCAAAGCGCACGCCACTCCGTGGGCCACGCGGCAGTGGACGCCCAACGCCGCCGCCACGCCATGGGCCATCCCCAGCCCGGAGTTTGCCAGGCACATGCCGGAGAGCATCGCGGCGTGGGCCATTTTTTCGCGGGCCGGCTGCGACGCGCCGTTCTCCACGGCCTCCACGATTGCCGGGACCGCCTTCTTGAGCCCGTCCATCGCCAGGGCCTGCGGGATGGGCTGGGCCTTGCGGGAAATGAAGCTCTCGATGAGCTGCGTGATCGCGTCCATGCCGCTGGCCGCGGTCACCGCCGGCGGGACGCTGACCGTCAGCTCCGGGTCCACCAGGGCGATCCGCGGCATGATCTTCTCGGACCGCAGGCTTTTCTTGAACGGCGGGTCGTAGGAGGAAATGACCGCGTTGCGGGTGGCCTCGGCACCGGTGCCGGCGGTGGTCGGCATCGCAAGGATGGGGAGCGGGTCGTTGGCGAGCCTGAGGTCGCGGCCGACGTTCTCCAGGTAGTCCTTGACCGTGGGGCTCTCGTCGCTTACGGCCATGGCGGCGACGGCCTTGCCCAGGTCGATCGCCGCCCCACCGCCGATGGCCAGGACGAAATCGCCGCTCCGCAATCCCGCGGCGCGAACCGCCGCTGCCGCGCGGTCCACGTCCTGCACCTCGGGCTCGTGGACAATGGTCTCGAGGAAAACCGACCCAACACCTTCAGCCCGCAGCGCATCCGTGACTTGATCCAACGTTCCGTTTTCCTCCAGCACCGGGGCCCCGCAGATGACGAGCGCCCGGCGGCCGAGACTGCGTGCCAGGGCCCCGACCTCGCGGCGGCGTCCCCAGCCGAAGACGATCCGCTGGGGGGCGACGAAGTCGTAGCCGATGGGCGTTTGCACGGGCTTGTCTCCCTTCCAAACCGACGATCCAGTATAATGGCGGCCCTCAAGGCAACAACAGTCCTCCCTGGCGGTCGAGAAGCACATCTCATGAGACGTTGGCAACGGGCGACGTGGGTAGTCTGCCTGGCTCTGGCCGGAATGGTCCGGGGCCAGGCTGCGGATATCGAGCCGCAGCTTGGGAAGCTCCGGGCCGTGGGCCCGAACGCAGTCGGGCACCGCGAGGCGACCGGGGCGTGGGAGCAACTGGTGGAGGCCGATGCCGCCCAATTGCCGGCCGTTCTGGCCGGGATGGACGGCGCGGGCCCGCTGGCCGCCAACTGGATCGCGACCGCGGCGGACGCGATCGCCGAGCGGCAGTTGCAGCGCGGTCGTCCGCTGCCGGTGGCGGGGCTGGAGAAGTTCCTCCGCGAAACGCATCACGCACCGCGGGCGAGGCGGCTGGCCTATGAATGGCTGGTCCGGGCGGACCCCAAGACCCCCGAGCAGCTTCTCCCCGGGATGCTTAACGATCCAAGCCTGGAACTGCGGCGCGACGCCGTGGCGCGGGCGATCGACCGGGCGTCCGCCCTGGCGAAGGCCGAGAAACGGCCCGAAGCGGTGGCCGCCTACCGGCAGGCGCTGGGCGCGGCCCGAGACCTGGACCAGGTCAGGCTGGTGGCGGACCGGCTGCGAAAGCTGGGCGAGTCGGTGGACCTGCCGCGGCAGTTCGGGTATCTCGTGCGCTGGAAGCTCATCGGCCCGTTCGACAACGGCGGCGGCAAGGGGTTCGAGGCCGTCTATGGGCCGGAGCGGGAAATCCGGCTCGACGCCGCGTACGAGGGCAAGAAAGGGCCGGTACGCTGGGTCGATTTCGCGGGCACCGACGATTTCGGCACGGTGGATTTCAACAAGGCATTCGGCGAACAGAAGGGGGTCGCCGGTTACGCCGCGGCGGAGTTCATCTCCGACCGGCGGCAAGAGGTCCAACTGCGGCTCACCTCCATGAACGCCATCAAGCTGTGGTGCAACGGAAAGCCGATCAACCAGTACCACGTGTATCACAGCGGGTCGCAGCCGGACCAATACGTGAGCCGGACGGTTCTCGAGCCGGGACGCAACGCGATCCTCGTGAAAGTCTGCCAGAACGAGCTGACGGAGGAATGGGCCCGGCAGTGGGACTTTCAACTGCGGGTCTGCGATGCCGACGGCGGGGCAATCCTCTCGACCGACCCGAAATGAAGGCGCCTGGCGGGTTTCGCACATGGTCCGAAGCAAATCGCCGTCCGTTACGCGGGAGAAGTCGCGCGAGGTGAAGTCACCGCGACCGCCGGAGAATCCCGAGGTCCAGCTCTTCACCGACGGGGCCTGCAGCGGGAATCCGGGGCCGGGCGGCTGGGCCTTTCTCCTCCGTCACCCCTCTTCCGGCAAGGAATTGGAGCGCTCGGGGGCCGAACGCGAGACCACCAATAACCGCATGGAGCTGATTGCCGTGCTCCGGGGCCTGGAGGCGCTGAAGCGGCCGACTTTCGTCGAGCTCGTCAGCGACAGCATCTACCTGCTCAAAGGGCTCTCCGAGTGGCTCCCCAAGTGGAAGGCCAACGGCTGGCGGCGCCGCGAAGGACAACGCTGGGCCGCAATCAAGAACGAGGACCTCTGGCGCCGCTTGGACGAGTTGGCTGCCAAGCACCGGGTGAAAGTGACCCACATCCGCGGCCACAGCGGCCACGCGGAAAACGAGCGCTGCGACGCCCTGGCGGTGGCGGCCTACCAGAAGTACCTCTAGGGCCGGCGATCACGTGCGCTGGCGCGATGCGGCACGACGTCGCGGCCCCGACGTGGCTTGTGCGCGGCTTGGGGAGTATTCCCGGCGCCGTTCTGCGTCCCTGGAGCCAAACCGCCTTGACGAAAGGCGCCTGAGCCGGATATACAAGTCCAGTTTACAAAACTACTTAGAGCGCCGGCGAGACTGGTTCCGCCTTTTTGGGGGAGTCGCCTTCCCGGCGCAAGCAGGGATGGTCCCGCCGGCCGATCGGAAAAGGGTCCGCACGGCAATCCCGCCCCGAGGTGGTTATGGAGGATATCCGTCAGCAGTTGCTCGCTGATCTGGCCAACGCCGGCTCGGCGAAGGAAATCGAAGAAGTCCGGATTGGATATCTAGGTCGCAAGGGGCGCATCACGACCCTGATGAAGAGCACGGACTTCAGCCGGATGTCGCCCGACGAGCGCCGCGAGTTCGGCAAGCGGCTCAACGAGCTGAAGGCGTTGGCCGAGGCGGAGATCGCCCGGGCCGTCGAATCGGCCCAAGCCCGGCTCTCCGCCCGGGGGGCCGAGCCGGCGGCGAAGCTCGACGTCACCTTGCCCGGCACGGACCACAGTCTGGGGTGCATTCACCCCATTGCCCTGGTTCAGATGGAGTTGGAAGACATTTTCCAGGGGATGGGCTTCATGGTCCTCACCGGCTACGACGTCGAGACGGAATACTACAACTTCGACGCCCTGAACGTCCCCGGCGATCACCCGGCGCGGGACATGCAGGACACGTACTGGCTCACGAACGGGCTGCTCCTGCGGACGCACACCTCGGCCAACCAGGTCCGGGCCCTGGAGCGGTTCGGGGCCCCGATCCGGGCGATCTTTCCCGGCCGCTGCTTCCGCTACGAGGCGACCGATGCCAGCCACGAGACCACGTTCTACCAGTTGGAGGGCCTGATGGTCGACCGGGACATCTCGGTGGCCAACCTGATCGCCGTGATGAAGGCCCTGTTGAGCCAGGTCTTCCACCGCGAGGTGGTGATTCGAGTCCGCCCGGGCTTCTTCCCCTTCGTCGAGCCGGGGTTCGAGCTGGACGTGCGGTGCGTTTTCTGCGACGGCAAGGGATGCCCGACCTGCAAAGGCGGCGGCTGGATCGAGTTGATCCCCAGCGGTCTGGTCCATCCGAAGGTCCTGGAGTACGGCCGGATCGATACGACCAAGTACAGCGGTTTTGCCTTTGGGCTCGGCCTGACGCGGCTGGCGATGATGAAGTTCGGCATTCCCGACATCCGGCTGATGAACTCGGGCGACATCCGGTTTTGCGAACAATTCCCGGCGGCGGTGTGAGGCGAGAGGGGCCAGGGGTCAGGGGCCAGGGACCATGGGCTAGGGGCTAGGGAATCGGAAAGGGGACAGGTCCAGTTTGCCGCCGTAGGGCTGTCAGCCGTCGGCTGTCAGTATCAGAAAGCTGACGGCTGATAGCTGAAAGCTGATAGCTTTTTTTCCACGGGCAAGAGGAACACCGACGTGAAGATCTCGCTCGACTGGATTTCCGATTTCGTGGATCTTTCCGGAATCGCGCCCGAGACGATTGCCGACCGGCTGACCCTCTCGACGGCGGAAGTGGAGGGTTTCGAGGTCCTGGAGCGGTTCGTCGAGGGAGTGGTGATCGGCGAGGTGTTGTCTGCCGAGCCCGTCGCTGCCGCGGGCGGAGAGGCCGGGCTCCATTTGGCCACCGTCGATTGCGGCGGCAGGCGGTACGCGACCGTCTGCGGGGCCCCGAATCTCCGCGTGGGGATGAAGGCCCCTTTTGCGCCGCCGGGCGTGACGCTCGCCGGCGGCCTGAAGATCACCGCGTCCGAGGTCGCCGGCCACCGCAGCGAAGGGGTCTTATGCTCGGCGATGGAGCTGGGCATGAGCCGCTGGCACGAAGTGGTCCTGGAGTGCCCCGCAGACCTGCCCAACGGCGCCCCGCTGGCCCGGTTCGTCCCGGCGCGGGACGCGGTCATCGAGATCGACAACAAGAGCCTGACCCACCGCCCCGATCTCTGGGGGCACTATGCCTTCGCGCGGGAGCTGTCGGCGATCTTCGCCCGGCCCCTGCGGCCGCTCCCCACGGCCGACCTGGACCTGTACGACCGATTGCCCGCGTATCCGCTCGCGGTCGAGGACCCCGACGGCTGCCCGTGCTACGGTTGCCTGGAGTTCCGGGTGGCCGCGGCGATGCCGTCGCCGCTGGTGCTCCAGCGGCGGCTGCACGCGCTGGGCCAGCGCACCTACAACCTCCTGGTGGACGTGACCAACTACGCGATGCTCGAGCTGGCCCAGCCCACCCACGCCTTCGACGGCGAGCTGGTGCAGGCGATTCGCGTGGCGCCCATGGGCCGCCCCGGCGTCTTCACCACCCTCGACGGCCAAGAGCGGCAGATGCTCCCCGAGGACCTGTTGATCTGGAACCGGGAGGAGCCGGTGGCGCTGGCCGGAATCATGGGCGGGCTCCACAGCGAGGTCCGTCCCACCACGACCCGCGTGCTTCTGGAGAGCGCCAATTTCAAGGCCGCGCGGATCCGCCGGACCTCGGTGCGGCTCGACCTGCGGACCGACGCCGCCCAGCGGTTTGAGAAGACCCAGCCCCCGGTGAACGTGAAGCTGGCCGTGGCGCGCATCCTCCGGCTGATCGAGGATGCCGGCGCAAGGCCCGAGGTCACTTCCCGCTTCACGGTGGCGGGAGATCTCAAGGAGGAGTTCCGCCCGCTGGAGTTCTCCCGGCAGTTGCTCCACACGATGGCGGGAAAGGAAATCCCCGACGGCGAGGTCATTTCCATCCTCCAGAGGCTCGGCTTTGAGGCCCGGTTCGACGGCGCGGGCCGGCTCCGCGTCGGCATCCCGCCGCACCGCAGCGAGAAGGACATCTCCATTCCGGCCGACGTCGTGGAGGAGGTGCTCCGGATCTACGGATACGGCAAGATCGAGCCGCGGATGCCGCAGATCCCGATCGAGCCCATCCACGTGGAGAAGTCGCTGCGGACCGAACACAAGGTGCGGCGGCTCTTGGCCGTGGGCCACCGCTTCGTCGAGGTCCAGAACTACGGCTGGTTCGACGAGGTCTGGCTGGGCGAGCTCGGTTTCCAGCCGCGCCGCCCGCTGGTGCTCAAGAACCCGAGCGCCCAGCAGAACCGGCTGCTGCGGACCACGCTCGTGCCCAATATGCTGGCGCTGGTGCGTCCGAACCGGGTCCACCGCGACAGTTTTCGGCTGTTCGAGCTTGGCCGCGCGTACGCCGAGGGCGACGACGGCGGCTGCGTCGAGACAAGCCGCCTGGCCGGCGTCAGCTTCCACCAGATGAGCCAACCCTCACTGGAGGAGCATTTCGGGGCAATCAAGGGGGTGATCGAAGACCTCGCTCGCGCGGTCGGCTGCGGTCCGCTGCGGTTTGTCCCGTCGTCGGGCGGTGAGACGCCGTGGGAGATCCCCGGGCACTGGGTGGCGATTCACGTCGGCGAGCGAGCCATCGGCGGGCTGGGCGCCTTGACCGGCCCCGTCCTCCACACGATGGCCCAGGAAGGGCAGGTCGTCTGGTTTGAGCTGGCCCTGGACGAGCTGCAGGGGCCGGTCTATCCCCAGCTCAAGTACGCTGCGCCGCCGATCTATCCCGGATCGTGGCAGGATTTCTCGCTGGTTTGGGATGCCGCACGCGGTTTCGCGGCCTTGGAGGACCAGCTCAACCGGTTCTCCCATCCGCTAGTGATGCGGCGGGAGTTCCTCTACGTCTACAAGGGCAAGGGCATGCCGCCGGGCAAGGGCAGCTACTCCTTCCGCTTCTGGCTTGGCGCGTGGGACCGGACGCTCACGAGCGAAGAGATCGAGCAGTTCCGAACCGCGCTTTTGGGTTTCCTCCACGTTGCGGGCATCCCCCTTCGAGGGTAGCGATGGCGTTCCTTCAGACGCCGCAATGAGCACGCACAGGCGGCCCGCCAGGTGTTCGGACAGTCGGTGTTGGTCTCGCACTGCGGATTCGGGACCCGGCGGGGCACTTGTCGGCGTGGGGGGCCGGGAAGATAATCAGGCCGACAGAGGTCGAGAATGCGCGGGAAGTCCAACGCCCCCATGGCAATCCGGTGTTAGCCGATAGTCGGTTATCCCTTCACTACAGGAGAACGGGAAATGGACAATATGTTTCAATCGCTTTTCGGCCGAACGTTTCGGAGCATGACCGAACTCTGGCTGGGAGTTGCCTACGTGGTGTGCATGTTTGCCGTGATCACGTTCCGGCCCCAACGAATCGGCGATCGCAACCTGTTTCGCCTGTCCTACCTTCTATTTGGGCTGTACCTGGTCCTTCCCGCCATTGCAGATGGGATTGTCTCGCTGGCGACAGCGGGGCTCGACACCGGTACGGCCGCTGTGAGGCAGCCGTTTGCCGCGCCAGCGTGGGGGACAACAGCCGTGAATGTTCTGGTCGGCATTCTGGCCAGTTGCCTGCTGGCAGCGAGTATTTGCCTTGGCCTTGGCTCGTTGACATCCCGTGGCTCTGACCAGCCCGGGGCGCCCGTGGAACAATGACTTGTCGACGGGACGACCGTGGCAGAAAGTCGGGCCTCGGCCACGAACTTACCGGAAGCGCCCGTAGAAGCGGCGCACCAGCACCGAGAGGAGGTACACCCCCGCGGCGGAAAGGACGATCGCCGACTGCGGGTCGATCCGCGTCCCGTAGACGGCAATCCGCGGGAGCGTGGCCAGCCCGGCGCATAGCAGCGTGGAGACCAGAAAGAGCGGCGTCATCCGCGTGACGTGATGGGCCGCGGTCGCCGCCGGCAGGCTCAAGAGGGCGATCACCAGGATCAGCCCGACCACCTGGGTCAGGCAGATCACCGTCAGGGCCACCACGCACAAGAGCACGATGTTCATTCCCAGGACGTTGATTCCCTGCAACTCGGCTTGCTCCTGGTCGAGGCAGATTGCCAGGAGCCGTTTGTGGCAGACCAGCACCGTGGCCAGGATGACCGCGTCGAGGATTAGAATCAGCCACACGTCGCCCCAGCTCACGTACACGATGTTGCCGAACAAATAGCTCATCAGCTCGGTGTGGTAGCCGGGGGTGAATTTCACCAGGAGGATGCCCAGCGCCATGCCGGTCGCCCAAAGGGCGCCGATCAGCGTGTCCATCCGCTCGGCGACCCGCTGGTGGACGTAGCCGATGAGGACGGCCCCGCCGAGGGCGAAGACGATGGCCCCGTGCGTCGGGCGGACCCAGGCCAGGACGTCGGGGACCATTGCGGCCAGGAAGATCGCCGCCCCGACTCCGCCCACCGCCATGTGGGCAATCGCCCCGCTCAGGAAGACGATTCGCCGCGTCACCACGTACGGGCCGACCACGCCGCAAGCCACGCTCGCCAAGAGCCCGGCCAGCAGGCCCGTGACCAGGAACTCGTTGTCGGCCATGTCGCGGAAGAACGCGGTCATCCGGGCTGGCTCCCCCCGTGCTCGCCCGGGGCGCAGCCGCGCTCGCAGCCGGGATCGGAAAGGGGACACTCCTGCCGGTGCCGAACGGCGCGGATCTCGTCGTCGTACATGTGGGCGATGGTCTCCAAGGAGATCTCCCGGGCGGGATGGCAAGTGAGGCGGCGATTGAGGCAGGCCACGCGCTTCAGATGGGTGGAGACGAACGACACGTCGTGGCTGACGATCACGATCGGCAGCCTCTCGTTCAACCGGTGCAGAAGGTCGGTCAGGCCGCGCTCCATGTGCGGATCGACGCCGGCCGTGGGCTCGTCCAAGAGGAGCAATTGGGCGTCGGCGGCCAAGGCCCGGGCGATGAGCACCCGCTGCCGCTGTCCCCCGGAGAGCGTGCCGATGGTGCGACGGGCCAGTTGGGCCATCTCCGTCTGTTCCAGCGCCGCGGTGGCGATCTGCGCGTCCTGCCGGCCGTAACGCGGGCCCCACGAGGATCGCCCGAGCCGCCCGGTGAGCACCACGTCGAGCACGGTGGCCGGCACGGACGGGTCGATCCGCGCGTGCTGCGGGACGTAGCCGATGCGGCTGCGAACCTCCGCCGGCGGCCGGCCGAACACGGCAATCGTGCCGCGCCGCGGTTTCAGGAGCCCCAGGATGATCTTCAGGAGCGTGGTCTTCCCGCCGCCGTTGGGCCCGATGACCCCCAGGAACTCCTGCGGCCCGATCTCCAGCGAAACGTCTTCAAGCACCGGCTGCATCGCCTCCTCCGGCGGATAGCCGAAGGTCAGCTCGCGGATTTCAACGACGGGGGGAGTCTCAGTCATACGCTTGCGCCAGCTTCTTGGCGGTCTCCAGCAAGCCCGCGATCACGTCCGGAGTCAGGTCGTCGAGGACTTCGACCCGGCCGCCGATCGCGCGGGCGACCGCCCGGGCGGCCCCCGCGGCAAACTGCGGCTGCGAGAAGATCACCTTCGCTCCCTCGTCTCTGGCCTGCCTCTGGAGTTCGGTCAGCTCGCGGTCGGCCGGCTCTTTGCCGTCCGTTTCGATTGCCACCTGGCGGAGGCCATACTCCTCGGCAAAGTAGCCCCAGGCCGGGTGGAAGACGAAAAACGCCTTCCCGCGCAGCGGTGCGAGCGCCTTGCGAATCGCCCGATCGGTCTCGTCGAGGCGCGCCTCGAGGCCCGTCAGGTTCCTTTGATAATCGCTCGCGTGGTCCGGGTCGAGACCCTGGAGCGTCTCGGCCACGGTGCGGGCCTGGACCTTAAGCAGCCGGGGACACAGCCACAGGTGCGGGTCTTTCGCTGCGGCTGAACCGTCGTTTTCCCGGGGGGCTTGCGAGACGTCGGTCCCACGGTCGTCGCTCTCGGCGGCTTGTGCGGCATCCCCGCGATGCACGTGTCGTTGTACCGCTCGCAGGCGGATTCCCGCCCGCAGATCGACGACCTTGATCCTTCGGCTCGATTGAATGGCCTCGAACCAGGGGCCGCTCTCGAAAGGCATCCCGACGCGGAAGTAGGCGATGGCCCGCATGATCCGGCTGACCTCGGCGTCCGTCGGCTGGTAGAGCTCCGCGCTCTGGCCCGGCTTCACCAGCGCGATCGCCTCGACGTGCTCGCCGCCGATCTGCTCGACCAGCCAGCCGTAGGGGAGGAGCCCCGCGGCGACCACGAGTCTTCCGGTCCGCGGAGCCTGGGAGCGGCCCGGAAGGCAGCCATTCCCCAGGGCCGCCGCGGACAGAACCAGAGTGACGACGACTATCCTTCTCACCGCTTCGCGCGCTCCGCTTTGTAGTCGCATTGCGGGTCGAGATCGACGGTGCCGGGCAACCCCGCCCGATCGCCCCGACCGATCCGCACGGGCATAGGTCCGCTTGTGCGCCTCCCGGAATCAGCCAGCGCCGCCTACGGCTGGCCGGCGGCCGGGGAGCCATCGCCGTTATCTGGAGTCCCTGCGGCGACCGACGGGCGGCCAATCCGGGCGTTCTCGCCGCTCTCGTGCAGTCCGATCACGGTCTTGGAGATCACGCTGTCGGCAAACCGCCGCGCGTCGTCCAGCTCCAGGCACGTCTTCTCCAGGGACGCGAGGATCGCGTCCACGTGGGACGAGTCGATCGTCAGCGGCGGCTGGATGCGGAGCACCCGCGGATCCAAGCGGGCCGATTGGATGTAGATGCCGCACGCCTCCAACAGGGTCTGGACGATGTAGAGCGCGGTCGTGGTGTCGAGCATCTGCTGGAAGCCGGGGACGAGGAAGGGGGTCAGTCCCGTCGCATCGATCGCCTTCCAATGGGCCGCCACGCTCGGCGCAATCGGATTCGTCTCGATCCCGAGGAGGAGCCCCTGCCCGCGGACCTCGCGAAGACAGAGCGTCCGGCCGCAGAGGGCGGCAAGCCCCTCGCCGAGCCGGCGACCGCACTCGACGGCCCGGGCAGGGAGCCGTTCCGCTTGAAGCACTTCCAGCGCGGCCAGGCCCGCGGCGCAAGCGAGACTCCCGCCGCCCAACCCGGCCGGATGGAGAGCGAGCGTTTGCACGGTGCCGTAGGCCCTCATCCACAGGTCGCGGCGGGCGAGCATCGCCGCGAGCGGGACCAGGCCGCCGCCGAGCGACTCGCCCAGGGTCAGCACGTCGGGCTCGATCCCCTCCTGCTCGACGGCGAATATCGTTCCGGTGCGTCCCAATGCGGTTTGCGACTCGTCGACGACCAGAAGTGTGCCGGCCCGGCGGCACCGCCGGTGCGCCTCGCGCAGATATCCGGGGGGAGGAACGCGGATGCCCGCCTCGGCCTGGATCGGCTCCACGAGGAAGGCGGCGTATTGCCGGTCTGCGAGCGCCCGCTCCAATGCAGGCAGGTCGCCGTAAGGAATGGTCCGGCAGTGCGGGCCCCACGAGCCGAAGGAGCCCGGTGCGCCGATGTCTCCGCCGGCAGAGACGGAAGCGATCGGCTTGCCGTGGTAACCGTGCTCGCAGACCACGACACCGGATCGGCCGGTGGCGAGCCGGGCCAGCTTCAGGGCCTCTTCCACCGCTTCCACGCCGCTGGCGGCATAGGAGACCATCTCCAGGCCCGGCGGAGCCAATGTTGCCAGCTTCTCGGCTAGGGCTGCGGCATAGGGGTTGACCGCCCATTGCGTGAATCCCGGCGCGCGATCGGCAAGCGCCTGCCGGACTGCTTCGACGACGGCGGGGTGGTTGTGACCCAGGCTCGTCGCGCCGAATCCGGCAACGCAGTCGAGATATCGCTTTCCTTGGGCGTCCCAAAGGTACACGCCCTCGCCCCGCGCGAAAGTCTTCACGTAACCGGTCGACGCGCCGAGGGCCATCCGAACGGGATCGACGTATCGGGCGTGACGTGCCGCGGCCTGCGGGACAAGCTCGTCGATCCTTGCCGGCGCCGTGGGCTGCCGGCTCCCGGCGCGCCAGTGCCCGTCGCCGTGAGCGGCGAGCCGGGCCACCGTCTTTCGGAACTGCACCAGCCGGCCGTCTTCCAGCGGCAGCCCAAAGGAAAGCAGGCACGAGAAGTCGAACCCGTGGGACCGCGCCAGCCCGCCGATCTCCGCGACCCGCTCCAGAGACAGGTCTTGGCCGAGCGAGTAGCTCTCGGGGCGGTCCTCCAGGGCCAGGACCATGGTCTCCGCCTCGCAGGCAGGGACCATGCCGTGATGGAACCAGAGGGCGTGCGAGTCGGCATTGGCGGTGGGCGGGATCTTCAGGAGCCCGCCGGAAATCACGAGCACGTCGTCCCGCAACGCAGCCGCGCCGTCCACGTCCGTGGGCACGCCGACGTCGACCAGCAGCGTTCCCGGCCGGAGCCACTCCTGCCGGATGCAGCCGCCCGAAGAAGTCGCGGAGACGACCACGCTCGCCTTGGCAAGCGCCGCGGGGATGTCGGTGAGCAGCTCGCCGCGCAGCTCGTCGGCCAGCCGGGCGGCACGCTTGGAATCGCGGCGAGCCACCAGCAAGAGCTTGCGGCACATGGGAGCCAACAAACGCGCCAGCGCGGAAGCGATGCTCCCGGGGATCCCGACGACGGCGACGGTCTGGCGGGTCAGGTCGAGCTCGACCTGGGCGGCCGCCTGCCCAAGGTTCTCCAGGGCCGCATAGACGCTGAGCGTGTTTCCCGTGGTGACCGCGATCGGCGAGTGCTCGGCCAGGTGGGTGCCGCGGCCGCCGACGATTCCGGTGAGCGAGCCGAGCCCGACGATCTTTGCCCCCCACTGGTGGGCCATGGCGACCGCTTCCTGGATGTGTTCCAGGGCCTCTTGCGGATTCTCCAGAATCTCCAGGGGGTCCATAGGGATTTGATAAAAGCGGCCCTCGGTACGGGCCCCCCGCGCGGAGACGAAGTCGGCAACCTCGTCGATCATCTGCGTGCGCCGGGGCGATCTAGCGGCGGTCGGCGGAGCGTCTGCGTTGAACGACTCGTGCAGCTCGCCACAGAAGCTCAACAGGTCGATACCCCAATTCCGGCGTATTCGGCCGCTGTTTCCGAGCTTCCAAAGGAGGTCCGATTGATCGTTGAGCGGATGAATGACAAAGGCGAACTTCATGGTAGGCAAGCGCCCGGTGTGGTTCGATGTGGCCCAAATCTCTGGCGCCTAGTATAAGTGCCGCAACCCGAGTTCGGCGAGACGCACCCTGGTCCGGCCCACGAGAAATCCGGCTATGGCTTGCCATTCGAGGGGGGGCGGCTGGCAAGGTAGGATCACAGGAGAGGGTTGTACCCTCAATATGAGTCATATCGAGCGACCTGTACTGAGATGCTGTCCGGCGCCGGGTCCGCTATTGTTTCAGCTTGCTCAGGGCGTGATCGAGGACCCGGAGAACGTAGTCGTTGCTGTCGCCGGCGGCCTGCTCCAAGTTGGGCAACGCCCCTCGGGCACGCTCGCCCAACCGATCCAGCACGTTGGCCGCCGCCAGCCGCACCCAAGGGTTCTCGTTCTTGAGCGCATCGGCGAGCACGGGCAGGGCCTTGTCGTGTTGGCCCAAGCGGCACAACGCTTCCGCTGCAACCACCCGGACGCTTGGGGCGGGGTCGCGCAGGGCCTTGCTCAAGTCTCCAGCCGCCGGCCCGGCCTGCTCCCCGAGTGCGAGAAGGCCCGTCGCTCCCCAGGAGCGGGCCGCCGAGTCTTCGTCGCTCAATAGCTCGACAAGCTTGGCGAGGGAGCCGGGATCCATCCGGCCGGCCACCTTGGCCGCCTCCAGGAGACGTGCCTGCGGATAGAGGCGCGGGTCGCGACGGACCGCGTCGAACGGGGGTTTGCCGCCGAACCGGCTGTGCAGCTCGGCCTCCGACAGGAGGCCCAAATCGACGATCTCGGTCATCCATTGCTCGTGGACCTGCCGCAGCCGCCGGAGCACCTCACGATGTTCCGCAGAGCCGGCAAGGTTGCGCACGTTGTGCGGGTCGGCTTGGCAGTCGTAGAGCTCCTCCGCCGGCTTGGTCTTCGCCATGAAAACGGCGGAAGGCCCGCTCAGCGATCCCTCGTCGGCCAAGCGCTGCCAGACCTGCATCGTGGGCATCTGGTAGAGATAGTCGATGTGCTGGTTGTGGAACCACGGCAGGTGCGGCATGTAGTTGCGGATGTAGAGATACCGCTTGTCGCGTACCGCCCGGCACATGTCGTAGCGCTCGTCCATGCGGTCGCGGTGGCCGAAAACGTACGCGCGGGGCTCGACCGCCTGGCCGCCGAGGAAGGGCTTGCCGTGCACGTGCGGCGGCATTTTCACGCCCGCCAGGCTGAGCACCGTCGGGCCTAAGTCGACGAAACTCACGAGCCGGTCGACGCCGGTCCCCGGCTTGCCGGGGGCCAGGTGCTGGAACTTCCTGGGAAAGCGGACGATCAGCGGGACGTGCAGGCTGGAGTCGTAGAGCCAGCGCTTCGATCGCGGCATTCCCGCCCCGTGGTCGGAATAGAAGAAGACGATCGTCTCCTCGGCCAGCCCTTCACGCTCCAGCTCGGCAAGCAAATCGCCGGCCTGGTAGTCCATGGCCGTGATGTTGTCGTAGTAGCGGGCCCAGTCTTTTCGGACCTCGGACGCATCGGGATGATAGGGCGGCACGGGCGTCTTGGCCGGATCGTGGCGCTGGTCTGCGGTCAGCCGCGAGGTGTTTTTGAGGTACTGCTTGTCCGGCACGCGGATCTGGCTCTCGTGCGTCACGAGGAGGTTGAACACTGCGAAGAACGGCTGGCCGGGCTTGCGGTGGCGCCAATGGGCCTTGCGGCTCGACTCGTCCCAGGCCGTCTTGGGCGTCCGGAAGTTGTAGTCTTCCTTGTTGTTGTTCGTGCAGTAGTAGCCGGCGCCGCGAAGGTACTCCGGAAAGCACTTGACGTACTCGGGCAGCGTGCCGGTGCACCGCATGTGGTGGGTGCCTATCGCCGGCGGATAAACGCCCATGATGATCGTCGAGCGGGCCGGGGCGCAGACGCCGGCCGTGGAGAAGGCGTCGGTGTACCGCACGCCCTCGGCCGCAAGGCGATCCAGGTGGGGAGTGACCGCGAAGCGGTCGCCGAAACAACCGAGGTTGGGGCTCATGTCCTCGCAGGTGATCCAGAGGATGTTGGGCCGCCGAGGGGTCTTCTCGTCCGCGCCCGACGCGGCCGTCCAACCCGCGCCCGCGAGCACCGCGAAAACGAACGTCCCGACAAGGGTCTTCCCGTTCATAGTCCGAACACCTTTCGGCAGAGAGGGTCGCCGCGTTGGCCGCTTTCGGATGACGGCGTTTCGGATGACGGCGCCCATTCTACACCGACTTGCCCTGTTTCGGGAGGGCGAGGCTCCTGCCGAGCCGCAACGGAGGCCGCGAGTGCGGCGTTCTCGCTCGGCTCAACCGGGGCCTGAACGCCGGGCGCTTACGGGGCCTTCTGGCGTCGCTCGAAACCGAACGCATACTCGAACCATCCGTTGAACGCGTGCGCCATGCGGTTATCGAACTCGCGTCCTTCGCCTGGGCGGACGAGGGCGTACACGTTTTCGCCGCCTTGGAGCATGTTGTTGAACCACGAACAAATACTGATGTAGAACAACGAGTCGTCAATGACAAAACCGTGCAAAGTCGGAATGTATTGGTATCGGCAGATCGTGATTGAAACGTTCTTCCCTTCCCCGTGAGAAAAAGCTTCGCGGTGTCGGTTCAAGGACTCATAGTAGGTTTTAGCTTGCCCTGACCAATCTGGATGGAAATCGCGGAGGGCAATCCAGTCCGGATCGAGCATCGCGATCAGAAGTTCGATTTCGCACTCCGAGGCGCTCTCGGTTATCCGGCGAAGAAGGTCCGGCAAGAACGGGCCGCCGAACTGCATTGCCATGCCCAGCCAACGCAGACGCAGTTTTTGCGTGTGCGGAGCGCGAGAAAGACATTCGCGAGCGAAGTGGGGCGCCGCCCGATAGAAGCGCCCGAGGAGTGTGACAGGCTCCTTCTTAGGCCAGGCGAACGCACCGGCTTCGGCGGCATCTTCCGGCGGGCCGGCCACTCGGGCGCCCTCTTCTTCGTCGCGATTCAGGCTCTCACCCACATGGACCAACGACGCGGAAAGCGAAAGCGGCTTTGAGCTTTCGGAGGATTCGATTGAACTCCCAACATCTTCCGGGAGTAGCAGGGACTCCCACCTCCCATCGAAGAGTCTTTTCGTGACAGGATCGTAAGCGGCCTTCTTGATGAGAAACGCCGCGATCTTCCGGAGTGTTGCCGGCGTGGCCTCCCCCGTCTCAGCTTGTTGGATCACCTTAATCCCGATCTTGCTCCTCTTATGAAATTCAATCTGGCTGTCGTAACCTGCTGACACCCGAAGGTCGAGTAGGTCCCCGCGAACTCCCCTCTTCCTCTTCCTTGGGAGCCTCCTCGAGCTGCTCACTGCCTTCTCCCTTCTTCGCACGCGCGGTTAACGGGGGACGAACGCGCGGTAAACGCGCTTTGACTGCGCGGACTACGCGCCGTAAGTTCTTACAGTGCATTGACTTACAGCGACAGCGCAGATACGATCACAGCAGGTTTGGCGGCTGCCAGCGGCTTTCCCGCCGCTTGCCGCCCCAACCAAGGCGCAGTTCCGGCAACGGCAGAACCAGCGGTGTTACCTCGTCGGCGGCTTCGCCGGCGCTGCCTTTGGGAACAATTGCACCCATTCCAGTGGCAATTCTATCAGGTCACGTGGCGATGGGTACAGAGGCAAGGCCCGAGAGTCGGCTCCCAGCGGGTTCGCCGCGAAGCCCGTCGAGCAGCAACTGAAAGGGGGAAGTGAAAATGTCGTCTATTCATGCTGAACAGCGCCGGGTGGTTCAACATCTCCGGCGGTTGGCGCGACTCAAGAGGCAGCGTCACAAACTGCGTGAGTTGGTGCCGTTTCTCGTCCCGAACTTGTCGCGCGACCGGCCACTCTGGATTGTCGGGAGCCACAACGATGATGGCGGGTTCAAGGCCGCGTCACTTGGCATCGACATCAAACGCCTGGGGCTGCCCGTCCAACACGTGGTCGTGTTTAGTGGGGAGCGCTCGTCAGGCTGGCCCGACGAAATCCCCATGGAGCGGCGGAAACTGATCCGCGACGACGAATTCAGGCTGATGACCGATATCTGGGGCACCGAAGCAGTGCGGCTATATCTCCCCTCTTACTACGTCGAATACGACTACGCGGACGAAGACGTGGCGATAGTTTGCGACGAGCTGACCCGGTGCAATCCGGGGGCAATCGTGTGCAATGGAGAGGATGACCTCCACGTCGCGCACCGCACCGCCCGGGGGGTTCTCGCGGAAGCGTTGTACGTCCTGGGACGTGACCTGCCCGTGGTCAGCTACGCGGCGGTTTGGGGCTCCTTGTTGCCCAACGCTATCCATCTCTTTTCCAAGAGTACCGCGGATCAGAAGTACCTGGGGTGTAGCGCCCACGCGAGTCAACAACTGGCGGCGGACTACCGCGAGCATGTCCGATCAATGGATCGCGCTGTCCTGAGCATCGCAGGGCAGCTCCTCCACGGACATCACGTCGGGGGCGTCGAAACGATCCCGTCTGGGATGGAGGGAGGCGAGCTTTTCCGCATCGACGAGTTCGACCCGGAGAGGCCCCGACTCGACGACCCGATTGTCGTGGTCAAGGGCCTGCTCGCAGGGCTACTCGACCCGGACGAACTTATTCCGGTGCAACAGCCCCAGTGTTCTAGGTCGCCGCGGAATTGTGGCGTGCGTGGCGCCGGCACCTTTACCAAACGATCGTCGAATGGAAATCAATCCGTTCCCGGAAAGAAGCCCCGGTAGACTTGAAGGAGGTTCGCAGCCATGCGAGTGAAAATCGTCGCGAGCGAGCAGGTAATGGGTTGCGAGGCAGCCAAGATCGTGCAGGATGAGGTGGCGCGGAATCCAAAGGCTGTTCTAATGCTTCCGACGGGAGGAACGCCCGAGGCGATGTACGAGCACTTGGCCCGTGCGTATTCGCAGGGCCGTGTGACTTTCGCGCGAGTCACGACATTCAATCTCGACGAGTACGTTGGCCTTAGCGTGGAGCACCCACAAAGCTACCACTGCTACATGCAAGATAGGTTCTTCTGCCACGTCGACCTTCCGCCGATTAACGCCCATTTACTCGACGGCAACGCTGCGAATTTGGCCAAGGAGTGCCGGGACTTCGAGCAGAAGATCGCCGAGGCCGGCGGCGTCGATTTGGCGGTTCTGGGGCTTGGCCGCAACGCTCACATTGCCTTTAACGAGCCGCCAGCCAATTTGACGTCTCGGACGCACGTTGCCATGCTCACCGAAAGCACGCGGCAAGCGAACGCGCGGTTCTTCGGCGGCACTGGCGATGTCCCTTGCAGAGCGCTTACGGCGGGTATCGCCACAATCATCGATTGCCGCAAGATCCTGGTGCTGGCATGCGGAATCCAGAAGGCCGAGGCCGTGGCCCGAGCGATCGAGAGGCCCGTTTCCGCGATGTGCCCGGCTAGTGCGCTGCAGGTCCACCACAAGGTCACGTTCCTGGTGGACGAGGCGGCGGCTTCGTGCCTCCATTTCAAGTCGAATTACCGATACTTGGAGCAAGCTCGCCGGTCGTTGGAGGTCGGCCGCTGACGTTCGACGCGGGGTGGCTGGCGGCTGAGCGCAGCGAAGCCCCAGTCTGACGGCGTTCTGGGGCACCGCTTCGCTTTGCTGTGAGCCACCCCGTCGGAGTCTTCAAGACTTCGGAAGTCGGATTGGCGAGGCTGCTTGCCCGGCTACAAGTACCTGGAAACGTCCACGGGCCTTTACGAGGTCTACGGCGGCGAGTCGGAATGGGTCTTCGGGATGCAGGGGGTCTTCTGTTTCGTCAACGAGCTCTGGACGCCCTTCAACCTGTTCCGCAAGGCGCAAGAGGGGCCCGGTCGGGAGGATTACGCCGCGTTCGACAAGTACCTGCTCTTCAGCGAGGGGACCGTGCCCTGGCACGAGGTCGTACACCCGCAGTTCGGCAAGATCGAGGTCGGCGGGATGAAGAAGAACTGGGGGCGGCAGCCGCCTTCGTTCCTCCTGGAAGAGGAATGCCACCGCAACATGGCCTTTACGCTCTATCACGCCGACCAGATGCCGAAGGTCGCGCTCCAGTCGGTCGCGGCCCGGCGCGTGCCGGGCGGGCTGATCGAGGTGACGGCCGCGGTCGCCAATGCGAAGGTCACGCCGACGCACGCGGCCGTGGACGTGAGGAACAAGATCACGCCGCCCGACCTGGCGACGATCGAAGGCAAAGACCTCAAGGTGGTGCTCGGGCTGGCGGCCGATAACCCGTTCTTCGAGAACGCCGCGGAGCAGAAGCGGCGGCCGGCCGAGATGCGGATCGCCACGATCCCGGGGATGAGCGCCATGTACGTCCGCTGGCTGGTCCGCGGCGAGGGCCCGTACACCGTTTCCGTGCGCTCGGTGAAAGGCGGCTCGGACCGGCGCGAGGTACGGCCGTAGTCGCCCGTACAATCGAAGCCTGCTCCTGGGGCCGAACGCCACGCGGGAAGATCGGCCGCGTGGGCGTCGCCCGTGTGTGGCAGGGCGGCACTGGCCGCTTGCCGGCCAGAGGACGTGGCGCGAACCCGGTTCGAGCAAGACACTGGCTGACAAGAAGCCAGGGGCACTCGCGCCACGGCTGGCTTGACGGGCCGGCCTGAGTTGGCTATGGTGTCGGCTAAGCCCAACCTTGTCTGCGGGGCGGGGAGCCCCCCGCGCGATGCAGACGAGACTGCGTAGTCGTGTCGCAACCGTGCGTTGAGGAGTCAACGACGGCGAAGGGAAACCATGCGGCCGAAAAGATACATGAGATCGAGATGTCTGATATCCGACTCAGCGCCGAGAATGTCAGACACCAGCAAGCGGACAAAGAGCTGGAGGATCTGAAAAACAGCATCAAGAAGTACGGGCTACTCCAGCCGGTCGTCTTGCGAGGTCGCCTCGAGGACCCGACGCCGTACGAACTGATTATCGGACAGAGACGGTTCAAGGCGCACCAGGAGCTACGCAAACCGAGAATCCGAGCGGTATTCGCGGGACCGCTCGATGACACGCAAGCAATGCTGCGTTCCTTGGTTGAGAACATGCACCGTGTCCAACTCACCTACGCGGATGCAGCCGATGCGGTGACCTCTCTTTACAGGCACTTTCATCGTAATGATCGCAAGGTCGCGGAAGAAACGGGCATGTCGTTGAGGAAGGTGCGGCAGTACATACGGATCGAGGAACGAGCCTCCGAAGAGACGAAGAAGAAGCTTAGATCGGGCAACGTCTTGCCCGTTGATGCCGAACGCGCTCTTGAGGCTGCGGGCGGTGACACCAAGAAGGCAGATGAGCTCTTGCGTTTTATGAAGCAGTACGAACTCACGAGTTACCAGAAGAAGCGCATGGTGGAGTACGGCACTGCGCACCCGAATGCCGCCCCAAAGAAAGTGGTCGAAGAAGCGCTGGAACCCAAGCTGGAACCGACTATCATTGTCAACCTCCCTGAGAATGTGCGCAAGGCGCTCACCAAGGCCGCAGAGAAGCTCAACCTGAGTGAGGAGGAGGCGGCCTCTCGCGCCTTGAAGGAATGGCTCTCAGACAAAGGGTTCATGAATGGGCAGCAGTGACCCCGGAAAGCCAGGCAAGCGAAGCAAACGTGAACTTGACGAGGCGCTTGGTGCCTTGATGGCCAACACGGGAGAGCGCGATCGGAGGCGTGTCCGGCGGAAGCTGAGCTTGGTCGAAGTCGCTCAGTGGCTCGACATTGCCCGGCGCGGACTCGGGAGTCTGAGGGCGGTGGCCGAACGCATTCGTTTGTCGGAGGAGATGCTGCGTCAGTTTGCTACCGTCAACGACCTGTCGCCCAAGGTGAAGAAGCTGGTTGCTCAGCGCAAGATTGACAGAGTAGACGTGGCGCACCGCCTTAGCAAGCTTCCTCCATCCGAGCAATACCTGGTTGCCACTCTTGTAGCGGCGGGTGAACTCGATTCCGACGACGTTCGGGCAGTTGTTGCTTTACGACGATCGGCACGCATTCTCGACATCCGTGAAGTGGTCGAGCGTGTCAAGTCCTCACGAAACATCAAGGAGTACATTGCATACTTTCCAGTTCCAACGGCTCCCCGCAATCTCAAGGCGCTGCGCCCGCGGCTTGCGGATCTTGTGGGCGAGGCCAACATTCGCTCGCTCACGTTCCAGGGCGCCTTGGGCACCTTGGTGCTCAATGCTGAGGGCAGGAAACGCTTGGCCGAGGCGGCGAAGGCGGCCGGCCTCACCAAGCGAAAGCTCATCGACAGAATCGTTCAGGGGGACCCCAGATCGCGATGAACGGTATTGAATCCATAAGGCGTCGGACCGGCATTGGAGCTTGTCTTGATCTCGAGCCGTTTCATCGGCTCTGCGCGGACTTGGGCTCATGGCGTGTGGACCACTTCATCCAAATGATGGAGAAAAGGCGAGCCGAGGGTCGTGTGCTCGGCTTCATCCGCGGGCTGAAACTGTCGGCGCAGCTAATCTACCTGATCAGGGGTCGTCTGTCGGGAACTGATCTCAAGGCTGACTGGGGGCACATACTAGACGATGAAGGCGTGAAGTGCTCTCCCGAATGCGATGTCATCATCCATCGTGGCCACAGAGCCCGCTGGAATGGCACGGGCGAGCCGGTAATGGACTTCAAGTTCATTGACGGCGCGCGGGCAGTTGCGGTGATTAGCTGCAAGTCGTATCTCAAGTCCATCGACAAGGGCTACAGGGATTACTGCCGCAAGGTAAGGAGTTACGTCAAAGAGGTGTGGTTGTTTGCTGAATGCTGCCCCCCGGATGCCGTGGACCACCTTCGGGAGAAGGCGCGCGAAGCCGGGTATCGCAAGTTCTGGTATCTATACCCTTGGGACGGCGAGAGGTCGATTCAACTGAATGAAGAAAACTGCCTTGACTTCCTGAAATCAGTAACCGGGCTGACCAATGCCTATCTTTCAGAAGGTGCGCGGAAATGAGCACATCCGGAACGGACTCCGCCAACGGCCGGAAAGGTGGCTTCGAGGCTGCATGGAGTGAGGCGTCGAAGTGCCTTTCTACGCGTGCGCTCCGGGGTCTGCAGATCCGCTGTCCCGCCTGCCGCAGGCGAGGAACTCTTACATCGAAATGGGAGCCGGGGACACCTATCAAGCCGTTGTATGTTGTTCACGGCAATGGTAACGGCCACCTGAAGACGTGTCGGGTTGACCGAGAGGATGCCCGCGATGCAAGAGGTAGCGTGAGCATCACGTCGAAGGACGTGCTGAAGACTCTGCGCTTGGGTCGGCCGTTCGTGTTGTTTAGCGGTGGGAGAGACAGCCTCTGCACGCTGGAGTACATGAGGAAGCTAGGCAAGAGAGTCGGCGTGGAAATCACCGCCCTGCACGCGGACACGACCGCAGGCTTCCCCGAGGTCGAGGAGTACGTCACACACGTGTGCCGCAAGCTTGCCGTCCCGCTGGTGACCCTGCGCCCGGACAGGGACTACTTCGAGACAGCCAAGAAGTGGGGCATACCCGGCGTCAGATCCAGGTGGTGCTGCAAGACGCTCAAGGTAGCTCCGATCCGAAGGTACCTGTCTCAAATCGACGGGCCGAAGGTGATCTACGATGGCATCCGCGCGGTGGAGTCGCCAATTCGGGCTACGTATCTTCCAGTCTGGTTTCACCCCGCCTTTCGCTGTTTCTCGGTCAGCCCGATATTCTACTGGTCTGACCGGAAGGTCGATCGTTACATCGAGCGCTCTGGCCTGCCCGCGAACCCGACGCTGCAACTTGGGTGCTCAGGCGAGTGCTGGTGCGGGGCATACAAGTCGCGAACGGATTTCGAAGCCCTTCTGGACGTACACCCGGAGATCTTCGAGAAGCTAGTGGGAGTGGAGAAGGCGCAGCGGGGGAAGTTCACCTTCCTCTATGAGAATGGGCAGCGGGTGCCGCTGACATCGTTGCGGCGCAAGAGAAAGTCAACGAAGCAACTGTAGGGTGCGATTCGCCGACCGATTCTCGTTTGACGCCGCAAGTGGTGAGCACAGTCGCCCCTACGGATTCGCTATCGCAAGCCGGGCGATGGCCCGGCAGTGCCATTCCATGTGCTTCACTGGAACCGGAACGTCCGTGCGCCCAGCCAGCCGACGACCGCAAAGGCGACCACCAGTGCAGCCAATTGAGGGACCGCGGCGGCGGCTCCCGCGCGGAAGCTCACCAGTTGGTGCATGGCGTCCATGGCCCAGCCGTTGGGCAGGCACATCGCCAGCTTTTGCATCCAGCGGGGCGCGACTTCGATCGGCCACCACTGTCCGCCCAGCCCGGAGAGCACGTTGGTGGCCAGGACGCTGATGCCGATGCCCTGGCCCTCGGTGCGGACGAGGTTCCCCAGCAACATGCCGAACGACGCACAGAGCGCGCCCCAGGCCGCCAGGACGGCGAGGATCATCGGCAGGTCCGGGCCCCAGTCCATGCCGAAAAGCAAGGCGCCGATGACCATGCAGAAGAGCACCTGGAGGTATCCCAGGGCGAGACGGCCGATCCATTTGCCGGCGAAGATCTCCCCGCGCGACAGCGGGGCGGAGGCCAGCCGCTTCAGCAGCCCTTGCTCGCGCTCGATCACGAGCGTGACCGACCCGGTGGACAACAAGGCCAACATGCTGAACATGATCATGATGCCCGGCACGGCCTGCTCGAAGCCCGAGGGGACCTGCTTGCGCTGGCCGGCGGGCCGCACCTCCAGCGTGAGGCTCCGGGGCATTTTGTCGAGCCGCTCGAAGGCCTGCGGATTGAGGGGCTCGCCGCTCTTCGCGCAGACGACCAGGTCGGCCAGCACGGTGTAGACCGCGCGGGTGACGCGGAACTGGTCGTAGTCCTGGGCCATGCCCTCTTCCTTCCGCTGGAGCTTCACCACGGTCTTCTCGCCGCGGAGGGCGAGGTCGGTGAAGCCCTCCGGAATGGTCAGCCGCCGCGAGTATTGGGCCAGGGATTCGGGCGACTCGGGCCGCTCGACCGCGTAGCCGTTCTGCTCCAGCCGTTGCACCAGCCGATCGACCAGAAAGCCCGCGCTGGGTGGGACCTCCAAGGCGATCGGGTCCTTGGACCCCGCCGGGCCGCGTCCGCCGAACTGGCTGGTGACCGTGCCGATGAAGTACATGAACACGGCCGGCATGGCGAAAGACCAAAAGTAGATCTCCCAACCCCTGAAGAGATACCTGATCTCCTTGCGGGTAATGAAGGCGACGTTGCGGAGCATCGCTACCTCCTCGCGAAGACGCGGTGCATGCGGATTCCGGCCGGAACGAAGAGGGCGGCGGCGAAGACCGCCATCAGGCCGAAACCGGCCGCGAGGGCGAGCAGCCCCTCGGTGCCCAGGAGGATGGCCTTGAGGTGTCCGACGGCCCAGCCGTTGGGCGTCCATCGCCCGATCGAGGCGAGCAGGCGCGGCATGATCTCGAAGGGAAACATGCTCCCGCCGACCATCATGAGGGGCATCACGACGGCGAAGGTGAGAAACGACGCCCCGCGCCGGCTGGAGGCCGACACCTGGAGCAAGAGCATCATCGCCGTCAGCATCACACCCACGGCGACGGACCAGACTAGGGCCAGCGGCAGCCGGACCCACGGCAGCCCCACGTAGGAAATCCCCGCCGCCAGCACCACCAAGGCAATCCCCGCGAGGACCACAATCACGGCCAAGAGCTTGCCCACGAGGAACCGCGGGATGCCCAAGGGCGTGGTCACGACGCGGCGCAAGACGCCGGCCTCGCGCTCCTTCCAGACGTCGTCGCTTAGGCCCTGGGCGGCGAACAAGAGTCCCATCATGAGCACGCCGGGAAGGGAGTAGAATACGAACGGCAGGCCCGCGTCCTGCGCGTCCGAAGGAGGCTTGACGATCGAGGTCTCCAGTTGGATCGCCGGGGGGAAGAGGTAGCGATCGAGCTTCCGCGTGGTCTGGCTCATCGACAGGCTCATCCGGACGATGTCTTCGTCGCGCGGCGGCCCTTCGGTCATCGCCCGGATCTCGGGTCCGACGAGCCGGTGGGCGTAGAACACCGCGTCGGCCAACATGCCGAGCATTTCCTGGACGATCCCGGGGAGGATCTGTTGGGCGGGATTGGTGACCAGGAGCAGGCGCGTCGATTTCTCGCGGAGCACGGCCTCGG
This sequence comes from uncultured Planctomycetaceae bacterium, assembly GCA_964354135.1. Classification (GTDB taxonomy): domain Bacteria; phylum Planctomycetota; class Planctomycetia; order Pirellulales; family Thermoguttaceae; genus CAYGZA01. The sequence goes on along the minus strand of CAYGZA010000008.1, from coordinate 19,667 downwards.
AGAAGCCCTTGGGGATGACCACCAACGCGCTGGCCTCGCCGCGGTCCATCTTCTGGCGTCCGATCTCTTGGTCCACCTGCTCCGAGCGGACGATCTCGCCCGCGCGGCCCTGCCGCGCCGCGCCGACGAGCATGCGGCTCAAGAAACTGTCGTCTTCGTCGGCGATGAGCAGTTGGACCTGGGGCTTGGGTCCGTTATCGCCGCCGGTGGCGAGCACGAAGAACGTCCCCATGAGCATTGGGATTGCGAGCCAGAGAAGCAAAGCGACCGGGTCGCGGGTGTAGCGCCGCAGGTCCTTGCCGGCCACCGCCAGGAGGTCTCTCATGGCTTACTCCCGCAGCTTCTTGCCGGTGAGCTTGATGAACAGGCTTTCCAGGCTGGGCTGCGAGAGCGTGGTCTCGCGGACCTCGGCGCCCGCAGCGGTCAGGGCGGCGAACAGCTCCGGGAGCTTCCGCGCGGCGCCGCGGATCACCAGGCGCAGCGTGCCCTCCCCGGCGCCGGCCACTTCGACGCCGTCGATCGGGGCCAGGGCCGCCCGCGACTTCTCGGGGTCGAACTTCCCGCTGAGCACCAGCACGTCGCTCTCGCCGACGGTGGCGCGGAGCTCGGTCAAGGTGCCCTGGGCGATGATCCGGCCGTGGTCGAGGATCGCCAGCTTGTCGCAGAGGTCCTCGGCCTCCTCCATGTAGTGCGTGGTGTAGAGGACGCACGCGCCCCGGCCGACTTCCTCGCGCACGAGCTCGATCAGCCGCACGCGGGATTGGGGGTCCACGCCGGCGGTGGGCTCGTCCAACAAGAGCACCCTGGGGCGGTGGACGATGCCGCAGCCGAGATTCAGCCGGCGCTTCATGCCGCCGCTATAGCGCTTGACGGGCTCCCTGGCCCGGTCCACGAGGCCCAGGACCGACAGGACCTCCTGGACGCGCTTGGCGAGTTCGGCTCCGGCCAGCCCGTAGGCCCCGCCCCAGAAGCGGAGATTCTCCGTGGCGGAGAGGTCCTCGTACAGCGCCAACTCCTGCGGCACGACGCCGAGCCCGCGTTTAGCCGCGCGGCCGTCCGAGGCGACGTCGTGCCCGAGGACCCGGATCCGCCCCGCCGTGGGCTCCAAGAGACCGGAGATGCACCCGATGGTGGTGGTCTTGCCCGCGCCGTTCGGACCCAGAAGGCCGAAAATCTTGCCCGGCTGGGCGGTGAAACTGACGCCGTCGACGGCGACCAGGTCGCCGTACTTCTTCTGCAACCCCTCGACTTCGATCACGGCTTAGCCTGCACTATTTGCCGGGAAAGCACCGCGGAGGCACGGAGAGCCAACGAGACTTCCGAAGTCTCCAAGACTTCGGAAGTCTAATGCTCGGGCCAGCTTGGTGGCAAGACGCAACCCGCTTTGTGTTATTCGCCGCCGGGACGCCATTCTTGCCGCCGCAGAGGCGGGGCACCTTGCGGCAGGCTCCGCCGGCCCCATTGCCAGGCGACAATCCGGTCTGCCGGCCCGTACCTCGGCGGTCTCCCCTATGCCAATTTCGGGGCCGCCGTGCTACACTTGTCCTGTGAGGTGCCGGCCCGAAAGGGGTTGGCGCGCTTCGAACTGCCGAGCATCCGGTCATGCTACCCAGCGATCAGGTCATCAAGGTCCTCCGAGAGAATCGCCCCCACCTTCTCGCCCATTACGGCGCCAAGAGGATAGGGGTGTTCGGCTCCTATGCCAAGGGGCTGGCGGACGAGGAAAGCGATATTGACGTGGTTGTCGAGTTTGATCCTCCCATCGGTTTCAGGTTCGTTGAGTTTGCGGAGCATCTTGAGCGCTTGCTGGGCAGGAAGCTGGACGTGTTGACTCCTGCGGGCATCCAGGCGATCAGGGTACCCGGGGTGGCCAAGGACATTGCGGCGAGCGTCGTTTATGTCTGAGCGCGCGGATAGAGACGTTCTGAGCGACATTCAAGAGGCAATTCGCCGGATAGCGGTTTATACCGCGGGGATGACATACGAGCCCTTCCTGGCAGATACCAAGACGCAGGATGCAGTGATCCGAAATCTTGAGATTATCGGCGAAGCCACGAAGAGCCTGTCCGAAGGACTGCGGGCGAAGCATTCCGGGATTCCGTGGAAGGGCATGGCCGGCGTTCGCGACAGGCTGATACACCATTACTTTGGCGTCAATCTCGACATCGTGTGGCAGATTGCCGTTGCCGAGCTGCCGGACGTGGCTTCCCAATTGGCAGGAATCCAGGACAAGGGCCCTTAGCGCCCGCTTTCTGGCGTGGCCATCGCCGCTGCGGCCGCCAGAGGTGATCGCGTTAGCGCGGGATTCCTGCGCGCGTGCAAGCACGCACCCCGCCGTTACTCTGCCACGACAGACAAGGAGCCATGAACATGGTCCGACTGATAGCCGGGTTTGCCGCAGTGTGGGCGGTTGGCTGGACGCCGCTTCAGGCGGCGGAGACGGTCTGGGTCGAGGCCGAGCACTTGGACGGGGTGCGGGACCATTGCTGGCCGATGGGCAAGCCGGAGATGAAGAAAACCACCGGGCACTGGGCCCTTTCCGGACCCGGCTGGGCCGCCGAGTGGAACATGGGCGGCGAGAGCGGGTTCCTCTCCATTGCTACCGGGGCCGACGACGATCGCGCCGTGGCGAGCAAGACCGTCGAGATCCCCATCGACGCCCGCTACTTTGTCTGGGTCCGCTACGGGGACTGGCGCGAGAAGACCGAACGATTCCAGATCCAGATCGAACAGTCCGGGGCCGCACCGTGGGCCGGCAAGTACGGCGAGCGGGCCGTGGTCGAGGAAGACAACGAGATGAAACTCTATTGGGGTTGGGCCTTTGCCTGGGACCAGCGCCCGGCACGACTCAAGAAAGGCCCGGCGAAGTTGAGCCTGGTTTCCAGCTCCAAGGAGCCCGAGCCGCGGCAGGTGGACTTGATCGTGCTCACCACCGACGAGCGTTACCGGCCGCTTTTCAAGGACCGCCCTTTGCACCCGACGTGGGATCTGTTGTCGAGCTACCGCGCGGGAATCGCGGCCGAGGTGGAGCCGCTGGCCCGCAGCCGGCCCGCCGGGGATCTGCCGCCGCAGTGGAAACTGCGAACCTTCCGCGATAGGGGATTCCTCTACCTGTGGAACGTCAGCCACACCAAGCCCGAGGAGACGTGGCTCGGCGATAAGCCCGACCGCGTGAAGTTCCCCTACAACATCGCCGACGACCAGACCCGCCAGGAGTTCGAGAAGAAGTACGGGGGCCGGGACGACGTGCCGATCTTCTCCGACCCGAGGATCGTGCCCGCCTTCCACGGCGTGGGCGCGGGCATCTTCGCGACCGACCCGAAGACCGGGGAGCTGAGCGAGGCCGGGCGCCGGTTCGCCCGCTGGCTCGACGAGCATCCCGGCCGCCCCTGGGCGCTGATGATGAACTATCACCCGGGAAACCCGATCGGCGAGAAGGGAATCGCGGCCTTTCTGAAGTACCGCGACCGGTTTGTCGGGTCGGTCGCCGGCGAGAGCCTGGGGTATTTCGAGGTGGATGGGGCGGCCGTGCAGCGGGCCGCTTCAGGCGCCCGGACGCGGCGGCAACTGGTCGAGGCGTGCACGCCGCCCACGCTAGCGGCAAACGCCGCCAAGTACCGCAAGGTCTACGGCCGCGATCTGGACAAGAATCCTTACGAAGACGTGATCGCCTGCCTGTCGCAAGGCAACGTCGCCTTCGCGCCGCTGTGCAGCCTGTGGGGGGCGCGGACGATCGGCTACGAGTCGTCGGCCTCGACCGCGGCGATGCTGGGGATGCGCTGGGCCTTCCTGCGGGGCGCCGCCCGGCAGAACGAGTGCCTGACGGCCACCTACCGCTCCTGCAACTTCGGGGACTCTTCGACCATCTTCAGCAACGCCGGCAGCTATCATTCGCCGCAGGCCATTCTGGACAACTACTATTCGGTCTACTCGGGGGCCGGGATGACCTGGTACAAGATGGACATCTGGTACCAGTACATGGCCGGCTCCTCGATGTTCTATCACGAGCAGGGCTTCGACGAGTTCTGGCGGCCCGGGGGCACGGCCGCCGCCGGGATCCAGGAAGTGCAGCTCTCGCCCAAGGGAAAGCTGGTGGATCGTTTCCTACGGGTCACCGCGTCGGAGCCGGACCGCGGGCATCCGTTCACGCCGGTCGCGCTGTTGGTGGATTACGCCCACGGCTGGGAGCCGGCCCCGTTCCGGCCCAATGCGTTCGGCGACTGGCACCAGCAGCCGGACCGCTTCCGCCCCGGCGACCACGAGAAGATGCTCGAGGAGTACTTCGCGACCGCCTACTACCCGATCGGCCGGGAAAGCGAAAAACCGATGACCGCTACCAACGAAGTTTACGTGCCCGGCGTGTTCGGCGACGTGTTCGACGTGATCTTCGCCTATCCGGACATAACGCGGTGGCGAACCATCGACACGTATCCCGTGGTCATTGCAGCCGGCGAGATCGAGCTGACGGCGGCCGAAGGAGGGCGGCTGGCAGCGTACGTCCAAAACGGCGGGACACTGCTGGTGGCCGACGGGCATCTCAGCGGCCCGGGCACGGCGGCACTGCAATTACCCGCTGCGGGTCCGCAGGCCGAGGGCTACGGCTACCGCTGGGGGGATGACCCGAAGGTATGGCCGTCGCAACGATTTCGCTATCGGCCCATTGCCGTCGAAGGTGCCCGGCCTCTGGGCACCACGCCCGACGGGCAGTGCTTCTGCGCCGCAATGGACCGCGGACGCGGCCGGCTGATCTATCTTTCCGTGCCGCACGGGCTGGGAATCGACCGCCGGGCGGTGCCGGTCGTCGCCCGGCTCATGGCCCATCTCACCCGCGGGCTCATGCCGATCGAGGTGGACGGGCACGTGGAGTGGCTCGTGAACCGCACCGGCAAGGGTTGGACGGTCACGCTCTTGAACCCGGCGGGGCAACTGAAGCACCAACAGGGGATCACCCCCACCGACTACACCCACAACCGGTCCGTGACGATCCGCTCCCGGGTGCCGGTCCAAACGGCCCGGGACCGGCTTGCGCCGGAAGAGCAACTCACCGTCCGCGAGAACGCGGTCCGCTGCGAGGTCCCGGCGGGCGGGGTGAGGATTGTGGAGCTGCGATAAAGAGACTTCCGAAGTCTTGAAGACTTCGGAAGTCTGACTTCTGAGTATATCCCACTTGACCTGAGAATGGGGCTGGGAGACACTCACGGCGATACGAATAGACGGGACAAGTTGACACTGCGCGTCCATTTGTCACGCAGAAAGAGAGCCGCGAGCATGACGCAGCCCCAGTACCTCGCCAAACCCTTTCGGCGAATCATACGGCCGTTTTCCGAATCGGGGGAATACAGGCCCCCAGGGAGACCCCCTGGGCAGGACGACTACTTCGAGCATCCCGAGTATGCTCCAGATCGCGTCAGTCTGGTTCGGGCTTACAAGGTCATCGAGGGGGACCTTGTTCGGCTTCTTGAGTTTGTGGAGCCCGCTGACGCAAACTTGAAGACGTATTCGCATCGCCTCTATGAGCTTCTTCTGCGTGCGAGCACGGAGTTTGAGGCCAACTGCAAAGGCATCTTAAAGGCAAACGACTACCAGAAATGTGGCAACTGGACGATGGACGACTACTCCAAGGTAGACGTGAGCAGTCGTTTGTCGGACTACCACTTGCGCATTCCCATTTGGCGCGACGGGTGCAGGGTGCTGAAGCCGTTCGAGGGTTGGACGACTGGCAAGTCCTTAGTCTGGTATCAGGATTACAATGAAGTGAAACATAATCGTAGCGCCTGCTTCGATCTGGCGACCCTGGAAAACGTGCTTCTCGCAGTCTCTGCCGTTCTCGCCGTCTTGTTCTCGCAGTTCTACCTCCTGTGCTTTCGCGCACACGTTTCGGAGGGCATATACGAGACCGACAACGGCTGGTTCTCACACACGGACTCAATCTTCGGGGTGAAGCCATCCTCAAACTGGCCTCCCCACGAATGCTATGGGTTCAACTGGTCCGATCTCTGTCAGCAACCCGTGAGGTTTGCCAGCTACCCATTCCGCTAGACTTCCGAAGTCTTGAAGACTTCGGAAGTCTGTGAGTGCTGTAAGGAGGCTTTCGTCATGTCTCGCCGCGCAGTGCCGCTCGTCGCCGGCGAGTTCTACCATCTTTACAATCGAGGGCACAATCGCCGACCGATCTGCCTGGAGCCCGCGAGTTATGGCTTCTTCGTGCGGCAGTTCCGCCGCTACGTGGCCGATTCGGAGGCGCGGGTGATTGCCTACGTGCTCATGCCGAACCATTACCACGTGCTCGTGCAAGCACTGTCGGACAACCTATCCTCCGCGATGCAGCGTTTTGGCATCTCCTATGTCAAGGCCATCAACAAGCGGTTCGACCGCGTGGGCTCGCTGTTTCAGGGTGCGTTTCAGGCAAGCCTCGTGAACTGCGACGAGTACTTGCTCCACCTATCGCGGTATCTTCACCTCAATCCCGTGCGGGCCCGCCTCGTAGTGCGCGCAGAGGATTGGGAGTTCTCCAGTTATCGGGAGTTCGTTGGCCTGCGAGCGGGCACCCTCCCTCAGCCGCAGGCGGTGTTGGACGCCTTCGTCACCACGAAAGCCGACTTGGGCAAGGCCCGGCAACGATATCGGGTCTTCGTGGAGAGTTATCAGGCCGCAGACCGCGAGAAGATCGCCCACCTGTTGTTCAATGATTGACACACGCAGACCGCACTGAGACTTCCGAAGTCTTCAAGACTTCGGAAGTCTGGGGGGTCCGGCGCGCTAGAGCGACAGCACGAACTGGACCAGGTCGTTGATTTCCTGCTCGGTGAGTCTCTCGACCGCGCCGTGTTTGCGGCCGTGCTTGCCGTCCTTGATGATCTCCTTGATGGTCACGTAGCGGCCGTCGTGCATGTAGGGGGCCGTCCGCCAGCATTCAATCAAGGTGGGCGTGTCGAAATCGACCCGCCGGTCGTACTGGCCCTTGGATTCCACGTCGTGCATCATGAGATCGGTGTACAGCGGCTCGGGATGGCAGATGCCGCAGCCGACCCGCTCGCTGAAGAACAACTCCCTGCCCCGCTTGGCCGACTCGCCGAGCTGGCCGTTCACCAGATAGGGGCTGGGGACCGGCGTCAGGGCCTTCAGGTACTCGTCGATGGCCACGGCGTCCTCTTCGGGCCGGACGGCGAACTGGATGTGCGTGATCCCGGAGCGGACGGCCAGCTCCGCGGTCGCGCGGACCCCCTCCGACATCGAGGGCGGGGTCTTGTGGACCAGGAGCATGCTCTTGTTGTTCTTGGGGGTGCCCAGTCCGTCGTTCAAGAGGTCCCAGTTCAGCCCGTCGACCCGGGCGTCCGGATGGCAACTCGAGCAGCTCTGCCAGTGCTGGAAGCAGAGGTCGGCGTCGTGGAAGAACACCTGGCCGCGGCGCTGCACGGTCAACTTCGGCTCGGGGCCGAGCGGGATCCAGGAGACCAGCTTCTCGGGTTTGGGGCTCAGGTCCACCACGGCCAGATTGTCGCTGAAATACAGGGCCACGTAGGCCTTCGAGCCGACGACGGCCAGGCCTCGCGGCCCATTGACCATCGGCCCGGTCGGAGTGACGGACCAGGGGCTCGTGGCCTGGAGCTTGATCCGCCGCCGCAGGTCGACCAGGAAGGCCAGGTCGTTGGGCACGTCGGCCTGGGTGGGCGAAGAGAACGACCCGCGGTCGTCGTAGGGCTTGCCCGGCTCGTAGGGCTTCGGCTGAACGGGAATCTTGGAGAGCTTCTCCATGACGCCCGGCACGTCGATGACGCTCAGCTCGTGGGTCCCGGCGTGGGCCACGCAGACCTGCTTGCCGTCGGCGGTCGTGGCGACGCCCCAAGGGTTGGCGGCCCCGAGGTCGACGTCGTCCAGAAGCACCGCGTTGACGAGCTTCTTGGCCGCGACGTCCAGGATGCTCAGGGCGTTGGTGTTCATCCAGCCGCGCTCCAGTTGGGTGGTGGGCATCTGGTAGCGGGCAAGGATGTGGGCCACGTAGGCGTGCTTCCCGTCGGGCGAGGTGCAGATCCCCCGCAGGCTCGAGCTGCCGTTGGGGAGCCGGATCGCCGAGGTCTGGTTCGTGGCCGTGTCGACCAGCGTGACCATGGAGGCCACGTCGAAGCCGTCGGAGCGGTCATTCGGCACGAGGTTGGCGACCAGCAGGGTCTTGCCGTCCGGGGTAATCGCGGCGGCGATCGGCTCGCGCACGGCGGGCACCCGGGCCACCTCTTTCTTGGCCTCCAAGTCGATGACCGACACGTCGTTGTTGAAGCGGTTCGAGACGTAGAGCCGCTTGCCGTCGGGGCTCGGCACCGGCGCCCCGGGGGTGTGCCCGGCGGGGATGGTCGCACTGATCTGGCCGGAGGCAACTTCCACGACGGAAACCGTCCCCTGCGGCGCGGCACAGGTAACGTAGAGCTTGGCGCCGTCGGGGCTGAGGGCCATGCCGGTCGGCTCCGCCGGCAAGGCGATCGTCCGCGCGACCTTGCCGCCGGCGATCTCGACCACGGCCACCTGCCTGGCGTCCACGTTCATCACGAACAGGCTCGCGCCGTCTTTGGCGGCCACAACCGCCGTGGGGCCCAGGTATTTCCCCGGCTGGGCCAGCCCGGTGCCCGCGTACAAGCCCCCAATCGCCAGAGCGAAGACCGCCATCCCAAACCTGCGTATCATCCCGTGGCTCCTGTTGTTCGAGTGACCCTTCTGAGTGCAACCATTGTGCGGACTCCCCGGAGCTTACTTGCGGAAAACCCGGTCGGCTCAGGCGTGAGCGCGGGCCGCTGCGGAGGAGACCCATTTTGCGTTTCTAGTATACGGTGGGGTCCAGGCCGTGTCGACGCGCCACGGCAAGTCCCGTGCGATTTTCCCAACTTCGCACCCCCAAACCGGGGACCCGGGCCACGTCATGCCAGACAACCTCTTCGGATTCGGGGACGACGTGAGGGATGACCCGGGAGGGCGAGGCGGCGGAACATCGCGCCTGGGAGCTTGATCCCGCGGGTTTCGCTGCTACAGTCTCGGGAAGGCCCTACGGTCTCGCCCCGGACGCGCCTTGGGCAAGGGCCTCGACGCAACGGCACCTCTCCATCCTGCCGGACTCCGCAGCATGTCTTACTGCCTGGACGACACGATCGCCGCGGTCGCCTCGCCTCCTGGGGGCGCAGCCCGAGGCATTCTGCGGCTCAGCGGCGCGGACGTACGGGCCTGCGTGGAGCGGGTCTTTCAGGCCGAGCCCCCGCGGGCGCTCGCGGAGATTCGCGTTCCCACCGCGGTTCCCGGGGTGCTCCATCTGCCGGACGTGGCGGCGCCGCTTCCTTGCGAGCTGTTCCTCTGGCCGACCGGCCGCAGCTATACCGGTCAGCCGGTGGCCGAGCTGCACACGCTCGGTTCCCCCCCGCTCTTGGAGGCCGCTCTCCGAACCCTGTGTGCTGCCGGCGCGCGGCCGGCCCTGCCGGGCGAGTTCACGCTGCGGGCCTTCTTGGCCGGGCGATTGGACCTGACCCAGGCCGAAGCCGTGTTGGGCGTGATCGACGCCGCCGGCCCGCAGCAGTTGGAGGTGGCGCTTGGCCAACTCGCCGGCGGATTGGCCGGGCCGCTGCGACGTCTCCGCGGCAAGCTCCTCGATCTCTTGGCCCATCTGGAGGCTGGCTTCGACTTCGCCGACGAAGACCTCCCGTTCCTCACCGCGGGGGACCTGGACCGGCAATTGACCGAAGCCGCCGACGCGGTCGACCGGCTGGCGCGTCAGATGGCGTCGCGTCAAGAAATGGCCGACTTGGTCCGCGTGGTGCTCGTCGGCTGGCCGAACACCGGGAAGAGCAGTCTGTTCAATGCCCTGCTGGAAAGGACGGGGGCCCTGGTTTCCGAACACCCCGGGACCACGCGGGACTACCTGACTGCGGAACTCAATTTGGATGGCGGGGTACGCTGTCTGCTGGTGGACACGGCGGGTCTCGAACCGGCGGCCGCGGCTACGGAGGGCTCCGTCCGACAAGCTGCGCAAGAGGCGGCCTCGGAGCAGGCCCGCTTGGCGCAGGTCCGCTTGCTCTGCCTCGAATCGACCCGGCCGCTCAACGCCTGGGAAGAGGCCCAACTTGCACACGGCGTCGGGGGGCAACTCGTGGTGCTGACCAAGTGCGACCTGTCTTGGCCACGTGAGTCGATGACCGCGGAACGGGAGAACGAGGCTCCTGCCGAGCCGAAAGCCCCAGGGGAATCGGGGAGGCTCAGCGGGAGGTTCGCCCTCCCAGGCGGACAAATGCCGCCGGGATGGCCGGAAACCGCGATTGCCACCAGCAGCGTCACCGGAGAGGGAATCGGGCCGCTCAGGGAGCGGATTGCCGCGGCGGTGCTGGCCGGGCGGGGTGTTGAGGGCGAGGTCGTGGCGGGCACGGCGGTCCGGTGCGCCGAATCGCTGCGCCTGGCCGCCGAGTCCCTGGGGCGTGCTCGGGGAGTGTTGGCCGGCGAAGAGCTCGTTGCGGCCGAGGTGCGCCTCGCCCTCGACGAGCTGGGCAAAGTGGTCGGCGCGGTTTACACTGAGGACGTGCTGGAGCGGGTCTTCAGCCGATTCTGCGTCGGGAAGTAACGACGAAGAGGGATTCACCACAGAGACACGGAGGACACACAGGGGGAGCTTGAAGAGATTCCCCTGCGCATTCAGCCGACCGCAGCAAATGGAAGTACTCCTGCTCCATAGGGCTTCTCCGTGTGCTCCGTGTCTCCGTGGTGAGTCTACTCCCGCAATGGTTGCAGGCTCGGGACGTACGCGCAATCCGGCTCCGTGGCCAGCGGATCGCCGGTCACGGCGTAGGCCCGGGCGCGGCTCCCGCCGCAGACGTAGCGGAACTCGCAGATGCCGCAATGCCCCTTGAATTGGTCCGGATCGCGGAGGGCCCGGAACGTGGGGTGGTTCTGGTACACGTCGACCACCGAATCGCGCGGAAACCGGCCGCATACGAGAGGCAGGAAGCCGGCCGGGTAGATCTCGCCGGTGTGGCTGACGAACATGATCCCCTTGCCGTCGCCGACGCCGAGCGGGGCGCGGTGCATGCGTCCCCCCGGCCCGCTGCCGGTTGCCGCTCGCGGCCCTTCGAGCGGGTTGCCGCCGTGCTGGAGCACGTAGCGGCGGTAGTGCGGGGCCTCGGTCGTCTTCACGGCGTAGGGCCGGTGTTGGGCATGGTGCCAGAGGCGCTCGAAGGCGACCTCGTATTCTTCCGACTCGATCCGCTGCTCTTCCACGCCCCGACCGACGGGAACCAGGAAGAAGACCGACCACATCATGATCCCTTGGCCGGCCAGCAGCGCTGCGATGGCGTCGATCTGTAGGAAGTTCCGCCGCGTGATCGAGGTGTTCACCTGGACCGGGATCCCGAGCTGCCGGGCATCGTCCAGCATCCGCAGGGTCCGCTCGAAGCTCCCTTCCCAGCCGCGGAAGGCGTCGTGGGTCTTAGCGTCGGCCCCGTCGAGGCTGATTCCCAGGGCGCTGATCCCCGCGTCCTTGGCGCGTTGGAAGGCCTCGCGCGTCGCCAGCGGCGTGGCGGAGGGGGTCAAGGCTACCTGCAAGCCGGCGGCCACCGCGTGACCGATCAGGGCGAACAGGTCGGCCCGCTTGAGCGGATCGCCGCCGGTCATCACCAGCGTCGGCCGGCGCGGGAATGCGGCGACCTGGTCGATCAACGCCTCGGACTGCTCCGTGGTCAATTCCTCAGGGGCGGCATGGTCTTGAGCCGAGGCCCGGCAGTGCTTGCACACCAGGTCGCACGCCTGGGTCACCTCGTAATAGAACATCAGCGGGTTGCGGTCGAAGTCGGCTTCGGTGTACGGCGCGGGCTGCATAGGCTACTCGTTACTTGTCGTCTTCTTCGGCCAGGCCCGAGGTTCCCGGCCCGTCGCGGCACGGGACCACCTCGCGGAAAATCACCGAGTAGTAGCGGAAGCGGGCGGGCATGTGGGAACCGACGGAGGCGAGCGTCACTGCCGCCAACAGGACCGCCAAACGCCATTGCGGCCGGTCCCACAGGAATGGTACGGCACAGAGCAAGAGCAGCTTGGCGATCGTCATTAGGCCCCGGCCCTGGTGGAACCAGGTGAAGTTCATCCCGGCCTCCAGGAAACCCAGTCCCCCTCCGGTGAGAACGCACAGCAGGAGGCTTGGCACGAGCCGAGCCCGCTCCACGTCGAAGGCGTGCCCGCCCAAGAGGACGCCCATGGCCGCAATGTGGGCCGTCCGCACCGCGATGTTCCATGCCCGCAGGCTCGTCAGGATCCGCATCATGCCGGCAATCCGCGCTTTGGGGAGTTCATCGTCAGGCTTTGCGCCCCAGCATACGGTCCAGGGCGTCGGAGGTCTGCCAGATGAGGGCTTCCGGCCAATGGTCGAAGGGGCGGAAGTACTCGAACGTGAGGTAGCCGCGGTAGCCGATCTTCTCGAACGCTTCCAGGACGGCCGGCCAGTTGGTCGTCCCGTCCAACAGCGGCCGGAAGGCGTCCAGGTTGAATTCGTGGACGCGCTTGGAGTACTCCTTGAGGTGGACGTTCTTGATCCGCTTGCCGAGGATCGGGATCCAGTGCTCCGGGAAATGGTAGAGCATGATGTTCCCGGTGTCGAAGTGGACGCGGACCCGGTCGGACCGGAAGCTATCGACGAACGCGGCCATCTCCTGGGGCGTGTGCAGGAAGGCGTTGATGAAGATGTTCTCGATATTGAGATAGACGCCGGCCTTCTCGGCCTCGGGAATCAGGCGGCGCACGGCTTCCCGCGCGCGGCGGTCGCAGACCTCGAAGGGAACGGCCGGCTCGTCGGGCATCCAAGGGATGTACACGGCCCCGGGCACCACCAGGACGTTCTCCGTACCCACCAGCGGCGCGGCGCGGATGATCGCCGCGGCCAGCTCGAGCCCCTTCTCGCGGCGTTTCGGGTCCTCGTGGGTCAACGAGTACGGCCAGAAGAGGAAGGAGCAGAGCCCGCTGATCTCCAAGCCGATCTTGCGGGCCAAGGCGCCGACGGCCTTCAGGTCCGCCTCGCTCGCCTTGGGCGAGAGGTCGCCGTCCTCGGCGTAGTTCACCTCGACGGCGTCGAAGCCGGCGTCCTTGCACAACTGGAAACACTCGCGGAGCGTCATCTTCTGCGGATACGGCAGGGCCCAGAGGTTGATCGACTTCTTCATGTCGTACTTCTTGCCGGGCTTGGCGCGGGAGGGCACCGGGGCCGGCTCGGCACCGCCGGACGGGGGATCGGCCGCCAAGCCCTGCGCTGCCACGAAGCCGCTGCCGAACGCCGCCGTGTAGGCCAGGGCCTCGCGCCGGCTGAGCTGCGGGCGGTGGGGTTCTGCCGCTCCGGTTTCCTCTGGGGGTGTCATGGCTGTTTCTCCTGAGCCTGAAGTGTGGACCGGTCGGTTCCCAATTCTAGGGAAGAGACGCCGTCCCGGTCAACGCCGGCGCGATGCCGAGGCATGTCCACGATAAGGAGTGGCCTTGGATTGACATCCGCCCGGCCCCACTGAGAATAGGGCGCAGAGCGGAAAGCACGTTCGGGCAGACGTTGCCTGGCAAATCCCGGTGAGAAGCAGGAAGGAAGCGAACATGAATCGACGCGGCTTTCTCGGAACCAACGTGCTCGCCCTGGCGGGCGGGTCCCTGGCGGCGGCAGGGGGTGTTGAGGCGGCCGGCGGCCCCCCCGGCGACAAGGCCGAAACGCCCAATCAACTCTCTACCAGCGTCCAAATGCAGTTCATGCGACCCGGCCAGTTGGAAGCGGCCGGCCGCAAGTTTCCGGTGGTGTACGTGCCGTTCGGCTTGATCGAATGGCACGGCCGCCATTTGCCCCTGGGGAACGACGCGATCAAGGCCCACGGCATTCTCGTCAAGTGCGCGGAAAAGTTCGGCGGCGCGGTCTATCCGCCGGTGTACTTCCATGCCGGATTCAAGCAGGAGCACCTCGTGCCCGTGCTGACGGACCTCTTCGCGCGACTGAAGCGGACCGGGTTTCGGGTCATCCTCGGCGTCTCGGGGCACAACGTCCGGGAGCAGATCGACATGATCGACAAGGCGCTGGCGCCCGTGACTGCCGACGGCACGGTTGCCGGGCTGGGACTGTGGGAAATGACGCTCAGCCGGGGACCCGAGTCGAACTCGGATCACGCCGCCAAGTGGGAAACGTCGAACATGATGTTCTTCTATCCCGAGCTGGTGGACATGTCCGAGCTGGGCGACGGCCCCATCAACCTGGACATGAAGCCGCCTTCCGGCATCGGCGGTTTGGACCCGCGGAAGCACGCCTCGGCCAAGGTGGGCCAGCGGAACGTGGAGCTGGCGGCCGAGGCCATCGGCCGGAAGGCCCGGGAGCTGCTGGCCTCGCTGCCGGAGAATCAGCGGTCCTTCCATCTGAAGTCCATAAGCCCGGGACACTGGTGGCTGGTGTGACCGTTTCGCGACAGTAGGACTGGCGCTGCGGCAGCAGCCGGCGCCGTGATATTCCGGCGCGGGCGTCGCCGGGGAACGTACACGGCGCCCCGCGGTGCTGCGTCCCGGGCGCTTGCGGACTCCTGTTGAGCCACAGGATACAATGACGGCGTACCGGCGGGGTGCCGGACCGTGGGGTCTCGAAGAAGGGGAGGAGCTTCGATGGCATCGTACTTGCGCGTGCTGATCGTGGGGTTGGTTTGCCTGGTCTTGACGGCGGGACAACTCCGGGGACAGCAGCCGCCCGGCGGGGAAGAAGCCGGGCCCAAGCCGCTGAAGGTGCTTGCGGGGCACGCCGGCCCGGTCCACTCGGTGGCCTTTTCGCCCGACGGCAAGCTGCTGGCCTCAGGGGATGTTGCCCAGATGGTCAAGCTCTGGAAGGCCGTCGATGGGAAAGAGGTGGCTGCACTCCGCGGGCAGAGGCCGTACACGCCGTACCCAACGCCGATTCCCAGCTCCCGGGCAGGAATCAATTCGCTTGCCTTCGCGAAGGACGGGGAAACCTTGGCCACGGCCGGCTCCGACGGCACCATCAAGCTCTGGGACGTGCCCACGGCGGCGGAGTTGATCACGCTGCGAGGCCACGCCGGCCCGGTTCTGTGCGTGGCGTTCTCGCCGGAGGGAAAGACCATCGCGTCGGCCGGCGAGGATCGGTTCATTCGGTTCTGGGACACGACCGCCGGGAACCAGCGGGCGACGTTGTTCGGGCACGGTCAGGCGGTCGAGGGGCTCGCGTTCGACGTCGGCGGCCAGACGTTGGCCTCCGCCTCCAGGGACGGGACGGTGAGGCTTTGGGAGACCGCGTCGGCCCAGCAAATCGCAGTCCTGCAATTGGGCATCCCGGCCTTGTGCGTCGCGTATGCCCCGGACGATTCGGGCTTCGCGGTGGGGACCGCCCAGGGAGCGATCACCGTCTGGACCCGCGGCGGGGAAGCGGGCCTCCAGCGGCGGATCCTCGGAGGGCACGACGGCGACGTGGTGTCGCTCGCGTTTGCGCCGGGCGGGAAGACGCTGGCCTCGGCCGGCACGGACGGGACCGTCAAGCTCTGGGACGCGGCGACCGGCCGCAACCTCACCGGCATCAGTGCGCATCCCAAGGGGGCATGGGCCGTGGCGTTTTCGCCCGACGGCAAGCTGCTGGCCTCGGGCGGCGAAGACCGCAACGTGAAGCTCTGGGACGTGCCGGCGCTAGTGAAGCTGGCCCCAGCCCAAGCCGCAGCCGAGTTGGTGCAAGAACCGCCGCGCCCGGCCGCACCCACACCCGGCGAGACCCTGGCGATTGCGGAAGTCAAGCGGCTGGGCGGCAGATTCCTGGCCCGCGGGTTCAAGTCGAGCTGGTCGCCGGATGGGGCGCGGCTCGCGTTCGGCAGGAATCCCGTGGGAGCCGGGATCAGCGTCCTGGACACGAAGACGGGCAAGGTGACCGACGTGACCGACTCCGGCAAGGACCCCGCCTGGTCGCCCGGCGAGGGGCGGCTGATTGCCTACGTCCGCGGCAACGCCGAGGAGGAGCAGGTCTGGCTCGTCGAGCCCACCGGCGGCAAGCCGCGCAAGCTCGTCGACGGCGGGTACCCGAACTGGTCACCCGACGGAAAGAGGGTGTACTTCCAGTCGCGCTCGAGCCGTAAGCTCCGGGTCATCCCGGTAGATGCCGAAGGGGCCCAGGCCAAGGACGTGCTGGACGTGCCCTGGTGGTATCCTGCCGTTCCCCCGGATGCGAAGCAAGTGGCCTATCGAACGGGCAGCCAGATGATCGTCGCCGATCTGGAAAGCGGTAAGACCGTGAAAACGTGGCCGATCCTGGGCGGCGTCGGCTTCCTGGGCGGCTGGTCGCCCGACGGTCGGCAGATCGCTTTTGGTGGTTATGGCGGCAGCGATCCGGTGCCCTTTACGGTCGTCGACGTGCAGACCGGGCAGACCCGGCGGCTGGGAAATACCCAAGCCACGATGCCGGCCTGGTCGCCGGACGGCTCGGAGATCGCCTTGGATTTGCGTCTGCCGGCCGGCTGGGAGATCTGGGCGATCAAGTCGAAGGACCTGTCCGACTTGAAGGACGAAGGACTCCAATCGGCGCCCGGCGACAACAGGACCGTCCTCCTTGGGACCTATTACTGGGATGTGGAATCGGACAAGCAAGGCGACGTCCATGCCGCGGACTTCTTCTGGGAACAAGTCACCGATACCGAACGCTACCTTGTGCCGATGAGTGGGGCCAAAGCGAGGCTGGTTCCGCATGGGGATTTCGACAAGATCGATCCAGTGTTCATCAAGGGCGCTGGCCTGTCTTCAGAGAAGATCTCCGGATCCGACCGGGGGCGCGATCTCGTCCCCGGAGCGGTCGTTGTGTTCAGAACCGCTGAAGGGAACCTGGGGAAACTGAAGGTCGAGAAGTACCGGGCATTGCACGATTTCTCCTTTCCGGAGGCCGCGCATTTGTCCGAAGACTGGAGAACCTCTGTGCTAGGGCAACCAGACCAAGAGATGTATCATCTCCAAGTGAGGTGGAGACTATTCCAATGATAGCCTGACCCGTTCTCTGCGGCGGTCCCACGTTCCTTCGCCGTAAGCGGCTCTGGATTCGCGCCTCGGAAACGCAGTTCCGGGCCCGCGGCGCGGAGCTGGGCAAGCTCTTGGAGAAGCTCCTCGGGCCGCCGCAGGTGCGCGGCTCGGTAGGAACCTCGCCCTCCCAAAACTGAGCAGGGAGGGTGGGGAGTAGGGTCACACGGAGTGGCGCCAGGGCGCACTCAGATCACCCATGAGTCCGGCAACGGCCTTGCAGCGGGTTCCCGGCAAATCGAGTGTACGTCACCGGTCCCTGTTGATGACTACCCCAGAACCGGCTTCGGACTGATGATCCGCGGCTTGGCCGGACACAACTTCTCCGCGCCCGGGCTGGGACACTCGGCGGTGTTCTCCCTTCTGTCGAGGATGTCTTCCAACTCGTGGAGAGGTTTTCCGGTTGCGAGTGCCTCTTCGACCAGCTTCTCGTCGCGTTTGGCTCTATCCCGCGTGTCCATAACCCCTCGCTTTCGTAAAGCGCCCTTCTAATCTCAATTCTACCTGTCACCAATGAAGAGGGTAGCTGTTTTCCCTCTCTATTTACGGTCGGATGGAGACAATGGGTCGTACTGAAGGAAAGGGATCGAAATCGTCACAATTAGGATTAACCTGCCTAACGCGCCGAGAAGACCCGACGAAGGATGGGTGCGAACCTCAGACCCAGTCCACCGGTGTGCCGCAGACTCGCCTGCGACCAAGATTGTAAGTCCTTCGCTACAACGATCTTACGGCGATCTGGCCGAGGCGAACCAGAGGGGCTTGGGCGGAGGCGGCGTGGCGTCCCCGGGGCAGCGGACAAGCCCAGGGGGCGAGTCGAGGGCGACTGCGGAGCGACTGGGGTCACCCATAACCACCGCAGTCAAGGCCCCGATTCCAAAAAACAGCAACGCCGGAACAGAGAGAGGCTAGCCGGGGGTCCATCCCTGAAAGGGCCCTGGTTGTCAAGGTGCTCTCCCGGGATTCTTCTCCATAGCCTCCACGCCGAAGCCGAAGCTTCGTTTGTTTCGCTCGTTTTTTCGCTGATGATCGTTGTCGGTTTCTGGTGCGAAGATTGCGGTAGGGCTGTGCACGGTCGTCCCTGCTGTCAAGATTGAATCGCAACCCTGGGGAGAACTGGTCCAGGTGAAAACCTCGCGGGGACGTTTGAATGGGCGTTTTCAGGAAGGTCCCATTCGAAAGGAGTCCCCGCGATGGCAAGTCATCTTACCTTGGAAGAGCGTGAGGGCATCGCCGAGATGCATCGGGCTGGAAACGTGCAGACGCAGATCGCCGACCGGCTCGGCCGGAGCAACAGCACCATCTCCCGCGAACTGCGGCGTAATCGCAGCCGCAACGGTTACTGGGCGGTGGCAGCCCGGCGGAAGGCCGAAAAACGCCGCAGTCAGCGACCGTGGGCTCGTAAACTGGAGCGGCCGGAAGTGCGGCGCTTTGTACACCACGCGATAGGGGCCCGCACCGTGCAGGGGTTCGGCCCTCGGGGAAGCACCCGACTCCGAATGCGAGATTACGATTCTACATGCACCCATTGCACTTGTTAATAGAACGGCTATACTGGCGACACTCGCGCCCGGACGCGGTTTGACGCGGTTTTCCGTCGAGCTTTCCACGGCAGCTCGAGTTGGCATCATGTGCTTCAGTGTCACCGGTTACAGACAACAGGGGGGAAGGACAGGATGGACTACAGGGCATTCATCGAAGAACAAATAGCTAGTATTAGGGAAGCTGTTGGTGATGGGTTGGCCATCAACGCGCTCAGCGGGGGAGTCGACAGCTCCGTCGTCACAGTGTTGGGCCACCGGGCTTTGGGCGAACGGCTCAACACCGTGTTCATCGACAACGCACTGATGCGGGAGGGCGAGCCGCAACGGGTGGTGGAGGCACTGGCCGACATGTGCATTCCCGTGACGGTCGTGGACGCCCGAAGAGAATTCCTGCAGGCTCTCGCCGGCCTGACCGACCCCGAGGACAAACGCAACGCCGTCACTCGGACCTTCTATGCCAAGGTCTTCGGCGAGTTGGTCCGGAAGTCCGGGGCCAAGCACCTGCTGCACGGCACGATCCTCACCGACATTGAGGAAACCGTGGCCGGCATCAAGCGGCAGCACAATATCCTCGCCCAGTTGGGGATTGACCCGCAGAAAGAGTACGGCTACTACGTGCTCGAGCCCCTGGCAACGCTGCGCAAGGACGGGGTGCGCGAGGTAGCCCGGCTTCTGGGGCTGGCGCCGGCGATTGCGCGCCGCATGCCCTTCCCCGGACCGGCCCTGGCCACGCGGATTGTGGGCGAGGTGACTGAGGAGCGGCTGGAGACCGTGCGCGCGGCCACGGCGATCGTCGAGGAAGAACTGGCCGGCACCGGCGTGTTCCAATACATGGCCGTACTGCTGGCCGACAAGGCCACGGGCATTCGTGACGGCAAGCGGGAGTTCGGCCAGATCATCGTCGTCCGCTGCGTCGACAGCGTGGACGCCCGCGTCGCCACGGCCGTGGAGCTGCCCTGGGACAAGCTTCGCCGGATTTGCGCGCGGATCACGGAGATCCCGGGCGTGAACCGGTGCGTGTACGATCTGACGCCCAAGCCGCCGGCAACGATCGAGTACGTGTGAGAGGAAAGGGATTAGGGGCAAGACCGACTCCCCGCATCG
>CAYGZA010000007.1:0-52474 GCA_964354135.1 uncultured Planctomycetaceae bacterium | reverse complement strand
CTTTTGACCCTCCGGGGCACGCCAACGCTGTACTACGGCGACGAGATCGGAATGGCCGACGTTGCGATCCCTCCAGAGAGGGCACGCGACTGCTGGGAGCGGAATGCACCCGGTCTGGGCCTGGGGCGCGACCCGGAGCGCACCCCTATGCAGTGGAATGCAGGCCCGCACGCCGGTTTCTCCACGGCGACACCGTGGCTGCCCGTGGCCGAGGACTTCCGACAAACCAACGTGGCTGCTCAGCGAGTTAACCCGGCGTCCTTGCTGTCGTTCTATCGCCGTCTTGCCCATCTTCGTAGGGATGAGTCTGCACTCTACGATGGGGAGTTGATTCCTCTCCCGGTCTCACAAGAGAGTCTCTTGACTTACCTCCGGCAAGCTGACGGGCGACGGTATCTCGTCGCACTGAACTTCAGTCCTAAAGACGAAACGCTGCTCTTGCAGAGGCACATGCGGCGGGGCACGATCCGGCTCTCCACCCATCTGGATCGGGAGGGAGACGAGGTTAACGGCACCCTCCGTGTGATGGGGTGCGAGGGGCTCTTGGTCGCGATTCGGGCTGCGTTCTGACGCCGGGGAACGCAACCCCGAGGCCCCACCCACTCGCTGCCTTCTCTCCGCTGCCTACTCCCCGCATTCTCCCCAGGAAGCCGCCCAAACCGGCCTGGACGGCGGGCACGAATTGACATATCATTCGCCCCGAGCATCGCAAGAGGAATGAGGTGCTCTAAGGGAGCGGGCTACCGCCGACCCAGATTCTTGAGGCAAACGCCTGCCCGCACCATCGCGCTTTGAGATCTGCGCACGCCGCATCCCGCACGGAGGAGGGTTTCTTGGCAGCGTCCGGCCGTTGCGCCCGGCGAGGGAAGTAACCCGTGCCGGCGCCTCGTGTCTCTACCTGGCACCGGAACTTCTCCGCAAACGGATCGGCGGTCGGCTGGGCAAACCCAGGGCACCTCGCGACGGAAGGCCACTCGGGCCCGAACGGGCCGCACGGGTCGCCACCCACGGGAACGGAGTGTGCGCGCACCTTCACCCGCGCCTGCCTAGCCATGCTTCTGCGTCTTGCAGTCTTTCGGCCCCTTAGGCCGGTTTAGGCCGATGAGTCAATACCCGATCGTTTCGCTGTCGGCTCCGGTCGCCCGCCGGCAGCGGGCGGCCCACTACGGATCGGTGATCCGGGCACTCGCGTACCGCGAGTTGAAGGCCAGGTACGCGCGCTCCAGTTTGGGCTGGACGTGGATCTTGATCCAGCCGGCCGTGCAGATGCTGGTGTTTGCCCTCTTGCGGCAGATCCTGGGAATCGCCGACTCGGGCGGGATGCACCTGGTGATCTTCCTCTACTCGGCCCTGTTGCCCTGGAACTTCGTTGTGAGCTCGGTAACCAACAGCGCGCCTTCGATCTTCAGCAACGCCGCGCTGATCAAGAAGATGCCGGTGGCGCGGGAGGTCTTCCCCCTCTCGGCGATCCTGGCCGCGCTGGTGGATTTTCTCGCGGGGCAGGTGGTGCTCGTGGGGCTGATGGCGTGGTTTGCGGTGCCGGTCACCGTACACCTCCTGTGGTTTCCGGTTCTGGTGGCGGCGGCGGTCTTGCTGAGTCTTGCAATCGGGTTGCTCGTGGCGGCGATCGCCCCGTTCCGCGGGGACGTTCGCCTGGCGGTGCCTTACGCGATGCAGTTGTGGATGTTCCTGACGCCGCTTTTCTACTCGACGGAGGGAGTCCCGCCCGGGTTGCGGAAGGTTCTTATGTTCAATCCGGCGGTGGGGCTGGTCGAAGGGTTTCGCAACGTCGTAGGGGCGGGCGCCGCGCCGGAGCTCCTGCCCCTGGCGTGGACGGTGGCCTTTTCGCTCATCGTGTTGGCCGTTTCCTGGCCGCTCTTCCGCCGCCTGTCGCAGTATTTCGCCGACATGATGTGAGGCCAAGGGCCCTGATGTCCGAGGAAGTGGTGATCCGACTCGACGGCGGGTGGAAGCGGTACGGCACGTCGTTAGGCCGGGAGCTGGCGAGGCTGTTCCGGAGCCGCCGCGGCACGAACGGCTCTCCGGACGACGGGGACGGCCCGTGGGCGCTACGGGACGTGAGCTTCGACGTGCATCGCGGGGAGATCCTCGGCGTGATCGGCGGCAACGGCGCCGGCAAGAGCACGCTCTTGAAGGTGCTCGCGGGAGTCTCGCCGCTGACGCACGGCTCGTACGAGCTTCGGGGCCGGATGTTCAGCATGATCGAGCTGAACGCGGGGATCCACAACGACCTGACGGGCCGGCAGAACGTCTTCCTGCTGGGGGCATTCATGGGCCTGAGCCGGTCCGAAATGCGCCGGCGCATGGGCCAGATCGAGGAGTTCTGCGAGCTGGGCGAGTTCTTCGATCGCCCCGTGTGGACCTATTCCAGCGGCATGTTGGCCCGGCTGGGATTTGCGGTAGCGGTGAACGTGAGCGCGGAAATCCTCTTGGTCGACGAGGTGCTGGCCGTCGGGGATTTGCCCTTCCAGCGGAAGTGCTTTGCCCAGATGAACGCCCTGCACCGCGCGGGCAAGACGGTCGTCTTCGTCAGCCACGCCCTGCGGATGGTGGAGCGGCTCTGCTCGCGGACGCTCTACCTGAACCGCGGCCGGGTCGCCGGCTACGGTCCCACGGCGGATGTGATCAGCCGGTACCAGCTCGACACGAGCGTCGAGTTGCTCCACCGCAAGAGCACGCACGAGGGCCTCGCCCGGGAAATCGCCGATGCGACCTCGGCGGAAGACCCGGTGCGGATTACGGCGATTGAGCTTCGCGATGCCTCCGGCGAGGCGAAATCCGCGTTCTCGACCGGCGAGCCGATGACGATCGAGCTCCATTACGAGTCCGACTTGGACGTGCCGTCGCCCAACGTGGGGATCGGGATTTCCCAGGAGACCGTGTTCATTTCGGGCTTCAGCAACGAGCTGCACAACGCGCACTGGCGGCTGGCCCGGGGCCGCGGCACGCTCCGCTGCCGCATCCCCCGGCTCATGCTCCTGAGCGGCGTCTACAATCTCTCCGTGAAGGTGCGGGCCGGGGACGGAAGCACGCTCGGCGGGGTGAGCAGCAGCGCGTATTTCGCGGTCTCCACGCCGGCGGAGATTCGCCGGTCTCACGAGTACGGCTACGTCATGACCGACGTTCTCTGGCCGGAAAACTGATTCTCACCGAAGGCTTGGGGTCTCCAGTGGAAACCGGGATCGCCGAAGGGATTGGACGCCGAGAGGCGAGCGGCGGCGAGGGCCCCGGCGAGCGGCCCTTGTCGGAACGCGCCGCGGCGCAAGAGCGGCTTGCGGCCCGAGTGTCTGCGTACTACACGAAGTATTACCGCGACGTGCTCGGCCTGCCGGACTGGCAAGCCCGGGTCGCCAACCGGCTTCCCGAGGACGAGAACATCCTGCCGCGCCTCCGGCAGGTGGAAACGTGGATGAACGAGCGCCTGGAGTGCGGCCTCCGGGTCCTGGTGGTGGGCGGAGGCACGGGGGCGGAGTTCATGGCGCTGGCCCGGCGCGGCTGCGACGTCTTCGCCGTGGAACCGGATCCCGAGGCGGTCGCCATCGCTCGGGAAAGGGCGCGGCTGGCCGGCGCCGATCCGGGGCGGTTCTTGTGCGGCGTCGCCGAATCGCTCCCCTTTCCCGACGACCGCTTCGATTTCGTCTGCTGCCATTCGGTGATCGAGCACGTGCAGGACGTGGGCCGCTCCGTCGCGGAGATGGTCCGCGTGGTGAAGCCCCGCGGGCGCATCTTCCTCAGCAGCGAAGACTACCGGCAGTGCTGGGAAAACCATTACAAGCTGCCGCTGCCGATGTTCGCCCCCCGTTGGGTCGCGAAGCTGCTTCTTCGTCACTGGCGCAGAAACCCTAAGTTCCTCGATTCGCTCCGGCTCGTCGATTCCCGGCAATTGACCAACATCTTCATGGAGCACCCCGTCGTGGCGATGCGCGTGATCCAAAGCTGGCCGCGGGAGTGGAAGGCGAGCTTGACGATTCCCATGCGGCTGGTGAAGTGGATCGTCCGGCACCGCGAGATCCAGCGGGATCAGACCTGGATCCTGCTCAAGCTGGAGAAGCCGAGATGACTCTCCCGGTTGCGCTGGCGCCGATGTCCCGCGTCGAGGCCGACGTGGCCTACGACCGGTTCTTCTCCCTGTGCGGCAAGGCGTACGAGCGTTTCGGGAGCATTTTTGACCTGCCCGTGGACAAAGGGCCGTACGAGTGCCTCCGCGCGGCTTACTTGCGAGACTACCCGGGGGGGCGCGTGCTCGACTTCGGCTGCGGGGCCGGTAAGCCGCTGAAGCGGGCCCTGGGTCTGGGAGACGATCGCTATCATAGCTGCGACAGCGACCGTTCCGGCACGTTCACCTATGCGTCGCCGCAGGAGATTCCCGAAGGCGTCCTTTACGAAATTGTGGCGGCCAACCAGGTTTTCGAGCATTTGGACTTCGCGGACGGCATTCGCACTGCGGTCGTTCTTGCGCGGCACGTGGCCCGCGGAGGCATTCTTCAGATCGGCGTACCCAATCCGGACCACCCGACGCGGTTCCTGAGTAACCCGACCCACCTCACCCCTTGGAACTACGTCAACCTGTGTGCCTTGCTGGAACTCAGCCAGCTTCAGGTGTCGTATTGTGCCCGCACGAACAAGGCTCGGGGACCGCGATGGTGGGAGCGGCCGCTGGTGGACTTGATGTGCCGAGTGTTCCGCATGGACTGGTGCGATACGGTCTACGCCGTAGGAAGGCGCTGCGCCGCGTGAGGCGGCCGGAGGAGTCGCCGGGCATGGAGGCTGTCTCCACCACAAAGCGTCCCATCCTGCGAACCGTCCGCGTGGACGGCCGGGACTACCGGCTGCGCGTCCTTCGCCGCGTGGCGCAATCGCCGGAGGCGGTCCGCGTTCTGATTGCCTCCTACCTGCCCAACGGCGCGGCGGCCGACATCCTCAGGGCGTGCATCGGCAGCATCGAGCGCAACACCCCGGAGCCGCACGAGATCTGGGTGATCGACAACCATTCCCCGCGGCAGCACAGCCGGTGGCTCCTCGATTGGCCGGGCGTAAACGTGGTCCATAGCGATACCGATCCCCTGCCCCCGCAGCATCGGGACCGCAAGCACTCGCCGAACGGCGGGCGCGGCCAGCGGGCCTGGGGCAGCTACGCCAACGCCGTCGCGCTGGAGCTGGGCGCCCGCCTGATCGATCCGGATACCCGCTGGGTGCTCGCCATGCACAGCGACTCGATGGTGCTGCGGCCCGACTGGCTGGAGTCCTTCCGCGGCAAGACGGACGAGCGGGTCCGTGCCGCGGCCAACTTCACCAGCCGCGGAGTCGGCCACGTCAGCGGATTGTTCTTCGATTTCCAATTGTTCCGCCGTCTCGGGGTGAGCTTCCTGCCGAACATCGGGCCCGAGCGCGATCCCGCCCGGCCCGAATACGACGTGGGCGACCTGATCACCCTGCGGTTCAGGCAGCACGGCTACGACGTATCGATCTGCGACAACACGTACAACACGCCGCGCCTGGCGGAGCGGATTCCCGACTCCGATCCGCTGCGGCACCTTCAGTGCGACAGGAGTCTTGACGACCGCGGCCGGGTATTCTACGCACACTTGGGGCGAGGCGTTTCCAAGACCACCGGCGACTACGGGGTGCCCGGCAAGACGTATCCCCGGCAGTGGATCGATCTTGCGCGGTCGCGGGGTTACGTCGCCCCGCAAGAGACGAAGCCGGCGAAGTCGCCGGGCAGCAATGGGAGGACCGGCCGGTCATTGCGGGCCGCGACGGCGACGGCCTTCGCGCCCAGTGGGCTCTCGCGGGTGCATCACTCGATTCGCCGCCACTACGCGGACCAGTTCTACTTTCGCCACGTCGCCGAGCTGCCGCCCGGCTGCCGGGTGCTCGACGTGGGCGGCGAGAAGGTCCGCAAGCGAGGGCTGTTCGACATCGAGCGCTACAACCTCCGCGTCGTCTGTGCGAACCTCTCGACCGAGAAGCGGCCGGACGTTCGGGCCGACGCCGCGGCACTTCCCTTTCCCGACGCGTGTTTCGATGCCGTCGTCTGCGCGGAAACGCTCCTCTACCTTCCGGAACCGCCGGCGGCGCTTAGGGAATCGTTCCGCGTGCTGCGGCCCGGCGGGAAGTATCTCGGTTGTGTGCCGTTTCTGTTCCGCATGGTGCCGGCCGAAGTGGAGTTCGGGCTCTACACCGAGGCGTATTGGCGGCGCCACCTCGCGGGAGCGGGATTCGCCGAGATCGAAATCGACCGCCAGGGGGCGTTCGGCAGTGCCCTGATGGATATGCTCCGCGACCTGGCCGCCCGCAAACGCCAGGAGGGGCGCCCGCGAGTCCGCTGGCTCCAACGCCTCGTCGACGCCGCCGTCCGCTTGGGGATCCGCAAGGCGCTGGCGTGGGACCGGAAGTGGGCCGCCCGGTCGGGGGCTTTCGCCCAGTGGCACCGCAGCTACACGACCGGTTTCGGGCTCCGGGCCGTGAAGCCGGGAGGATGAAGGTTGCCCGACGCCGGCTCAAGCACGATGCACGCCCTCCGACTCGACGACGTCGGCGCTTCGAGCAAGCGCTATGAGGTCTATTCCGACCGATCCTGGCGCCTGGGGCCGTGGCGATTGTCGGCGAACTGGCTCTGCCTCAAGTACTTGCCCGGCCTCCGGAAATGGGGCGTGTACCGGGAGATGCGGGCCGAAGAATGGCTCGACGTATTCCGCCTCTTGGAGAGGCATCGCGCCCGGCTGACGGTCTCCGTGACCGCGGCTTGGGCCGAGTCGGCCGCGGAACTCATTCCGTTCCCCAGGAAGTTCCCCGAAGAAGCGGCTGCCTTGAAGGAGGGCTGCCGAGCCGGCCTGCTGGAGATTGCCAACCACGGGCTGTGCCATTGCGTGCTGGCGGAGAATCTCTTCAAGCCCAAGTGGTTCTCGGGCAACCGCCGGTACCACCGCGAGTTCTGGGATTGGATTCCGCGCACCGTTCAGGAGGATCACATCCGGCGGGCCCAGGACATCTTGCAGGGCTGCTTCCAGACCGAGATTGTCACCTTCGTGCCGCCGGGGAGCGTGTTCACTGAAGAGACCCTGGAAATCGCCGGGCGGTACGGCCTCCGCTACGTTTCCTGCCAGACGAGGCCGCGGGCTTGCGGCAATCTGGTGGTCGTGGGCGAGGAGGACGTCACGCCGTTGCACGATCGCGACATCGTGCTCCGCGGCACGGCGTGGTTCGAGCGGCTCCTCCAATCCCGCGCAGCCAAACGGCTGTGCAGGGTCCGGGACCTCGGGGCGGCTCGGGCCGAAACCGCACGCGCCTCGGGCCAAGCGGCTCTTCACCTCAGTTCCGCGGAGCGAATCCCATGATCGAAGAAGTCGGTTCGGCAATCGGAGCGCCTCGGCTTGAAGGTCCTTTGGCGTGTTGTGCCGGGTCGCACCCTCAGCGCCGGCTCAAGCCGATGAAGGTGTTCCTCACCGGCGGCGACGGCGTGGGCTGGGCGTTGGACGAAGACTACGAATTGACCCGCCGGGCCTTGACGGGCGTCGTCGAGTTCTGCAATCTCGACGATTGCGAGGTCGTGCAATCGGTGTGGCTGGAATCGCTTCTTCAGTTGCCTGCGGACCGGTTGGCGCAGAAACGGGTCGTCTGCCACGCCCACGGAGAGCCGCACCGCTACCTCACGCTCCCCGTGTTTTGGCAGGCCGCGGCGAAGGTGGGACTCTGGCTTGCGCGGAGTCGGCAGGCCGCGGCCCAATTCACCGCGTTGGGCGTGCCCAATTCGTTCGTCCCCTACGCGGTCGACACGGCGGTATTCCGCCCGCTCCCGAAAGACGCCCCGTGCCTGGAACAACTCCGCACCTCGTGGCGCATCCCGGCCGACCGCTATCTGATCGGGAGTTTCCATCGGGACACCGAAGGCCGCGACCTGGCGAGCCCGAAGCTGGTCAAGGGGCCCGACGTGTTCGTCGAAATCGTCACTTCCCTTTGGAGGAGAGGACTCCCGATCCACGTGGTGCTGGCCGGTCCGCGCCGCCACTGGATACGCAAGGCCCTGGCCGACCGCGAGGTGCCCTTCACGTTCGTCGGCCGGCCCGGCGACGCCGACGACCTCAAGCAGAACTGCCAGTCCCGCGAGACCCTGAACCTGCTCTACAACCTGATCGACCTCTACTTGGTGAGCAGCCGGTCGGAAGGGGGCCCCCAATCGGTCCTGGAGGCCGCCGCGGCACGGTGCAAGATCGTCAGCAGCCCGGTGGGGGTGGCCTTCGAAGTGCTCGATCCCCGGTGCGTGTACCGCTCTCCCACGGAGGCCGTGGCGGTCATCCAACGGGATGTCGAAAACGGGTCGTTGGCCGGCACGATCGAGGATCAGCACCGCTGCATTCAGGCGGCGCATCGTCCGGCGGCGATGACTCCGGTGTTCCGCCGGCTGTTTGACGGCATCGCCTCGGTGACGCCCTCTACCGAAGCAAGGCCCAAGACATTGGTTCCCGCGCCGGCGCGCGGCGGTATCGGGGGCCTGTTTCGCCGGGCGAAGGGACGGCTGCTCCGCGGCGTCAAGGCACGCCTCTCCCGCCGGAAACTCCGCGTGGGCCTGTGGCACCAGTTCCACAAACCGCCTTACGGCGGCGGCAACCAGTTCATGCTGGCGCTCCGCAATGCCCTCCTGACCCGCGGGGTCAGGGTGGTCGAGAACCGGCTCTGCCGCGGCGTGGACGTCTACCTCCTCAATTCCGTCCACTTCGACGTGGACCGGTTCCTCGCCTTCCGGAAGAAGCATCGCCTCCGGGTCGTACACCGCATCGACGGGCCGATCTCCCTGGCCCGGGGCTTCGACCGCGAGAAGGACGAACTCTGTTTCCGTCTCAACGCCCGGTTCGCCTCGGCCACGGTGATCCAATCGGCCTGGACGTACCAGAAGATCGTGGAGATGGGGTATCGGCCCGTCCGGCCGGTGATCCTGCACAATGCCGTGGACCCGCAGGTCTTTCACCGCCGGGGCCGCATCCCCTTCGATCGCCAACGGAAGACCCGGCTGATCTCCACCAGTTGGTCCGACAATCCGCGCAAAGGGGGCTCGCTCTGCAAGTGGATCGAGGACCATCTGGACTGGAGCCGGTTCGAGTACACCTTCGTGGGCAACCTTTCCGAGCCGCTGGAGCGAATCCGCCGCATCCCGCCCGTCCCTT
Source organism: uncultured Planctomycetaceae bacterium (assembly GCA_964354135.1). Taxonomy (GTDB): domain Bacteria; phylum Planctomycetota; class Planctomycetia; order Pirellulales; family Thermoguttaceae; genus CAYGZA01. Next base: position 43,292 of record CAYGZA010000007.1, on the reverse strand, counting down.
CGGAGGAGCTGGCCGATCTCCTCCGCCGGCACGACGTTTACGTCTTCCTCAGCCGTGTCGAATCCTGTTCCAACGCCCTGCTGGAGGCCCTGCACTGCGGTCTTCCGGTCCTTTACGCCGACGGGAGCTCCAACCCGGAGCTGGTCGGCTTCGGCGGGCTGCCCTTCGACCGTGAAGAGGAAATCCTGCCGCGGCTCGATGAACTTGTGGAAGACTACGAGATGTTCCAGAACCTCATCGCCGCTGCTTCGATGGACGAGGTGGCGGACAAGTACCTGACGCTCCTGAGAGAATGCGCGGAGGAATAGCTGAACGGCGGATTCGATGACAACGATCACCGGCGGAACAGGGCCCCGGGGTTGCAGCCCCTGGGCTTTGCGACGCAGCGTCGGACGCTCCGGCTCGTGCTCTTCTTCACCCGCGGCGTCTCTTTGGCTACTTGGGATCGCGCCGGCATGTTCGACCGGGAGGTCGCACTCTACCGGCGGCTCCAGGAGCGGGGCGCCCTGGTCTCTTTTGTCACTTACGGCGGCCGAGAAGACTTGAAATACGCCCGCCGGCTCCCGGGAATCCGCATCCTGTGCAATCGCTGGCGGCTTTCGCAGAACCGCTACGACAGACTCATCCCCTGGCTGCACTGGCGCACGCTTTTCTCCTGCGACGCGATCAAGACCAACCAGGCCGACGGCGGCGACGTGGCCCTGCGGGCAGCGCGGCAATGGCACAAGCCGCTCGTGGCCCGGTGCGGCTACCTAGGGTCCGTCAATGCCGCCCGCGCCGGCAGCGAAACCGAGGCGCGACGCGCCCGACAGATCGAGCGGGAAGTCTTCGCCGGTGCCGAGGCCGTGGTGGTCACCACGCCCGCGATGGCCGAAGACGTGGTTGCCCGCGTGCCCGAGGCGCGGCAACGCACCCGGGTGATTCCGAACTACGTCGATACCGAGCAATTCCGTCCGTTTCCCGAGGTAATACCGCAGTGCGACTTGATCTTCGTCGGCCGGCTGTCGCCCGAGAAGAACGTGGAGAACTTGCTGGAGGCCATTTGCCCGTTGGACGTTACGCTCACGCTGGTCGGAAACGGGCCGCTGCGGCAAACGCTTCGTACGCGGTACGGCGATCTCGCCGGGCGCGTGCGCTGGCACGACGCCGTCCCCAGCCGGGACTTGCCCGCCATGCTCAACCGCGCGAAGGCGTTCGTTCTTCCTTCGCACTATGAGGGGCATCCGAAGGCACTCCTCGAAGCGATGGCCTGCGGGCTGCCGGTCATCGGCGGGGATTCGCCGGGAATCCGGGATCTCGTGTGTCACGGCGAGACGGGCTGGCTCTGCGGGACTGACGCCGCCTCGATTCGCCGGGCGGTGCAGACGGTGCTGGCCGATGCGGGACTGCGACAACGGCTCGGATCGCGGGCCCGGGCCCTTGCCGTCGAGCAATTCGGCCTGGATCGCATTGTCGAAATGGAATGGGCGCTTCTGCACGAGGTGGTCGAGCGATGCCGCCGCGCAAGAGCCGCTTGAAAGCCCTGATCGCCCGGTTGGCAAGGTTCCTTCTCAACCGCGTGCCGACCACCGCGTTTGAGGAGATCCTTGCAGGCCAGGTTGCCGCTCGGGCATCCCGACTCCCGCCGCAAGAGGGCCTTCGACTGCTGCTCCGGCTCGACGCCCGGATGTATCCGCTTCTGGGAGACCTTGCGGTCCGCTATGGAGGAGGCACGCACCCCAAGCACCGGCATACCCACTACCACCGGTTTTTTGCGAGCCGGATCCACGGGCAAGATCGAGTGCTCGACATCGGCTGCGGCATCGGAGCGGTGGCCCGCGACGTGGCGGAGGAATCCGGGGCATCCATCGTGGGCATCGACATCAACCCGGAGAACATTGCCGAGGCCCGCCGGCGGTTTCCTCATCCGCGGGTCGAGTACCGCGTCGGCAACGCCTGGAACGGACTGCCCGAGGAGAGGTTCGACGTGGTCGTGCTGTCGAACGTCCTGGAGCACTTGCCCCAGCGGAGCGAGTTCCTCCGCCGGGTCGTGGCCGCCGCACGCCCGTCGCGAATCCTGCTCCGCGTGCCGCTTTTCGAGCGCGACTGGCGGGTGCCGCTCAAGAAGGAGCTGGGCGTCGAATGGCGCCTGGACCCGACCCACCGCGTCGAGTACACGCAAGAGACGTTCGCCGTGGAAATGGCCGCGGCGGGCCTGACGGTCGCCTACCAGGAAACCCGCTGGGGAGAAATCTGGGCGGAGCTGATACCCGATGGGCACACCGCAAGTTAGCGTCCTGATGAGCGTCTACAACGGCCGGCGCTACCTGCGCGAGGCCGTCGAGAGCATCCTCGGGCAGAGCTTCGGCGATTTCGAGCTCATCGTCATCGACGACGCCTCGACGGATGCCACGGCTTCGATCCTGGCCGAGTTCGCCGTCCGGGACAAGCGGGTCATCGTGGTTCGCAACTCGGAAAACGTGGGCCTGACACGCTCGCTGAACCGCGGCCTAGCGATGGCCCGCGGGCGGTACGTTGCCCGGCAGGACGCCGACGACGTGTCGCTCCCTGAGCGCCTGGCCGTTCAAGCCGCGTACTTGGACGCGGATCCGGAAGCGGCTCTCGCCTACGGCCATTTCGAGACGATGGACTCGGCGGGCCGCATCCTGGAGCGGATCGGAGTGAAGGCCGACCCGGTGCTGGTCCGCTGGCACCTCATGTTCTTCAATTGCCTGGGCTGCCACTCGCTGGTGACGTTCCGCCGCGACCCCGTGCTGGCCCTGGGTGGGTACGACCCATCGTGCCGCTGGAGCCAGGACCATGACCTTTGGCTGCGGCTGGCCGACGTGGGAGACGTGGCAATCATCCCGCAGGTGCTGGCCCGTTACCGCGTCCACGAGCAAAGCATTTCGCTTGCCTGCCGCGAGGAGCAAGAGGCGGTTAGCCTGGAGATCTCGCGGAAGCGGCTTTCGCGGCTGGCCGGCCGCGATTTGCCGAAGGGACGAGTGGCCGACCTGCGGCGGTTCTGGATCGGCACGTTGGCCGACTTTCAAGCCGCCCGTGCGATGGTTCGGGACTTGCAGGACATCTGCTGCCGGTTCCTCGACGAAGAGCATCGACGGGGACAGCCCGTCGCCGAGACGGCCGGCAAGTTGACCGCGATCATCATGGAGCGGCTGATCGCCGTCCACGATTTGGGGCAAAAGAGCCCGCACGGGCGCAGCCGCTCGCTCGCGGCAAGATGGACCGCCTGGAAAGAGCGGCACCGGCGCCTCGCCGGGGTGTTCCCGATCAACCTCCTGCTCCGCGTGCGGCGCCGGCTGCGTCGCACGGTTTTCGGGCAACGCGAGATACCGACGTAAACCGTTTCCAAAGAACGCCCAAATGGAATTCCGTGACCTTGCGAGAGCAAAGCCCCTGCTGAGCCCGACGGACCGAGCGAGATTCGGCGGCCCTGCGGCTCGGCAGGAGCCTCGCCCTCCCGGGATCCCGCAGCCCGTGACCGTCCTCATGCCGGTCTACAACGCCGAGGAGTACTTGGCGGAAGCCGTGCGGAGCATTCTGGAGCAGACATTCGCGGAGTTCGAGTTCATTGCCGTCGACGACGGATCGACCGACCGCTCGCTGGAAATCCTCCACGGCTTCGCGGCGGCGGATCCCCGGCTTCGCATCGTGACCCGGCCGCACGCCGGGATCGTCGGCGCGCTCAACGACGGGCTCGCCGCCGCCGGCGGATCGCTGATTGCCCGCATGGACGCCGACGACGTTTCGCTCCCGCACCGCCTGTCGCGGCAGGTGGATTTCATGCGGGCCCATCCGGAGTGCGTCGCGTCGGGCTCGGCAATGGAGGTCATGGATCCGCACGGCGCGCCGATCTGCCGGTTCCCCTGTGCCACTTCCCACGAGGAAATGGACTCCATCCCTTTTTCCAGGCGGCAGTCCGGCATCTTCCATCCGACGGCGATGATGCGGACCGAAGCGGTCCGGCAGGTGGGCGGCTATCGAAAGCAGTTTGAGTGGGTCGAGGATTTCGACCTCTGGCTGCGGCTCGCCGAGCGAGGGCGCCTGGCGAATCTGAATGAGGTGCTCGTGAGGTACCGCGTCCACCGCAAGAGCGTCTCGCACTTGCGGGCCGCGGAGCAATTGCGGCGGGCGGATCTGGCGCTCATCGAAGCGGGCAGGCGCCGCGGGCTGGAAAACCTCCCTCTGCCGAAGACGCCCGCCGAGCCGGGCTCCGCAGGGGACTGCGAGCTCGTTTGGATCCACTGGGCCCTCGCCGCGGGCGAGCTTGGCAACGCGCGCCGCCTGGCGGGGAAACGCCTGCGCGCCGCACCCTTCTCCAAGGAGAGATGGCGGCTCTACCTGGCACTGAAGCTGCGAGAGCTGCCTTGGCGGTTCCGCCCCACGAAAGGAAATCCCGTGAACCGGCGTGCGGAGCCGCTCGTGAGCGTGATCATCCCCTGCTACAACCAGGCCCATCATCTCCGCGGCGCCGTGGAGAGCGCGTTGGGACAGACGTACAAGCAGGTGGAAGTGATCGTCGTCAACGACGGCGCTACCGACGCCACGGCGGAGGTTGCGGCCCGCTTCGGGGATCGGATTCGCTACCTTGAGCAGGAGAACGCCGGCTTGGCTGCGGCCCGAAACGCAGGTCTCCGCCACGCGACGGGCGAGCTGGTCAACTTCCTCGACGCAGACGACTCCCTGTTTCCGACCGCCTTGGAGCATCACGTGCGGGCGGCAGCGGGGCACCCGGAGGCCGCGGTGTTCTACGGCGGGGTCCGCCGCGTGGACGAGGAGGGTAACCTGCTCTCGGAGGTGCCGCCCGCGCCGCTGCCCCGAGACGTCTTTCACCAGTTGCTCGCGCTCAACCCGCTGCCGTGCCATTCGGTGGTGGTGCGGCGCTCGGTGCTTGACCCGGCGGGCCCGTTCGATCCCGACCTGAAGGCCTGCGAGGATTGGGACCTATGGCTGCGACTGGCGGGGCAAGGGTGTCGCTTCGTGCCCGTGCCCGAGGCCCGCGTGGTCTACCGCCGTTATCCGGGATCCATGAGTCGCGATCCGTTTTCGATGGCACGCAGTGCCGGGATCGTTCTGTCGCGGCATGCCGGTTGGCACGGATTCTGCCGGAAGTGTCTCGAATCGCTGCGGCAGAGCCTGGAAAACTGCCGTCAATGGTACATGCTTCCGGCATTCCCGGAACTGGCCCAACTGGAGGCCGAAACGACGCGTCTCTGCCGGGAACGGTCCTGGGAGGGAACCTTGCGGCGATGGGCCCAGAACGGTTGCCTCTCCATTCCCGGCTTGCGCCAGTTGGTCCTGGCCCTGCGCCGGCGGCGGCAATCTCGGGCCGCACTATCCTGAAAGCTACAGTGTTTCCATGCCCGTTTGGCACGCCTCGCTGGTCCGCAAGATGACTCCGAGTCGCATTCTGGGGCGGCTCGGCCGCGCCGGGCGGGCGTTCGTTCACGCCCTGAGCCGGCCCAATGCTCCGCTGCCGTTCGACCCCGAGCAAGCAAGCCTCACTGCCGATGAAATCCCGCTCTTGCGCCGCCTGGTGGAGCAATCCGGTGATGCCGGCGCCCCGATCGTCGAGATCGGAACGCTGATCGGGCTCACCACGGCAAAAATGGCTACCTGGAAGGCGCCCTGCCAGCGGATTGTCACCGTCGACAACTACTGCTGGAACCCGTGGGGCCTCTCTGCGGCCGCTCATCGGTCGTTGGCCGGTCACGTGCTGTATTACCTGATCCAGGCCGGACACGTGGAGCAGGTGTGCATGGGCAAGGACGAGTTCTATGCCTCGTACGAAGGCCCGCCGCCGGCCCTGGTCTTCCTGGACGCCATGCACACGTACGAGGAGACCGCGGCCGACATCGCGTGGGCCCGGCACGTCGGGGCCCGCACCGTTTCAGGACACGACTACAGCCACGAGTTCCCGGGAGTCGTGCAGGCCGTCGACGAGGCCGGGGGACCGAAGACCGTGGCAGGGAGCCTTTGGGTGCTGTGACGGCGGGGCCGACGGGCCGGCATCCGCCGCGCCATCCATCGAGTCTTTTCATGGATTCAAGACAAGACGAACTCACGCCGCTGGAGAAGATAGGTCCGGACGGCGCCTCATCGCCGAGAGCGGGCCTGGTGAGCGTCGTCATGCCCGCCTATCGGGCCGAGCGGCACATCGCCGAGACCTTGGAAAGCGTACGGCGGCAAACGTATCCGCACTGGGAACTCATCGTCGTCGACGACGCCTCGCCGGACCGCACGGAGGATGTCGTCCGCGAGTTCGCCGCCCGCCTCAGCGGCCACCGCGTCGCGTGGGAGCGGAATGAAGCCAACCGGGGGCCGAGTCACTCGCGCAACCGGGCGATCGGCCTGGCGCGGGGCGAGTTCTTCGCGTTTCTCGATGCCGACGACCTCTGGCTGGAGGGCTACCTTGAGGCTTCGCTTCGTGCCTTGGAGGAAAGTGAGGCCGACATCGTCTACTCCAGCGCGGTGATGTTTGAAGACGCGACGCGCGTGCTGCTCGGCGTGTGGGGGCCTACGCCGCGGGACCTGGAGCGGTTTCCCGAGGGCCTCTTGAGCCGGCCGTACATCCTCCCGTCGGCGGCCGTGGTTCGCCGCAGCGTGTTCGAGCGGGTCGGGTTGTTCGACTCGAGTTTGCGCGGCGCCGAAGACCTGGATCTTTGGCTACGCTGCGCGGCGGCGGGCTTGAAGTTCGTCTACCTGGGCGGCTGCCGCTGCCTGTATCGCAAGGGCCGCTCGGAAGCGTTTTCCTCGAATTTCGCGTCCTGCACGGCGTGGATTGTGCGGGCGCTGCGGAAGAACCAAGGGCTCGTAAGCGCGATTCCTCCAAGAACCTGGCGGAAACATACGGCTAAGGTCCTCGCCCTGGGCGGCAGGCACGAGTTGGCGGCCAACCCGCGGCAATCCCGCCGGCTCTTCTTCGATGCCTGGCGGACCACGCCCGTGCGGATCGACTTCTTGGGCCTGGCGGCGCTGGCCTGCATGCCGCCCGTGGTGCGGATGCTGAAGCGGCTCTATCAGGCGCACGTGTGACGGTCTGGGAGGGCACTTCCAATCACAAGGGGACCCAATCCTGAAGCCGGACGGTAGCACGATGCCGGAGAAGATCGCAGTCGTCTGCGCGGCGGACGACGGATACGCGATGCCGCTCGGAGTGATGGTCCGGTCCGTGCTGGAGAGCCTGAATCCCTCGACGAAGCTCTCCCTGTTCGTGCTCGACGGCGGGCTGTCGGCCGAGAGCCAAGAGCGGCTGTGCCGGTCGTGGCCGGTGGATCGTCTGGAAATCGAGTGGATCAAGCCGGACACGGCCGCCCTGGCCGGGCTGCCGGTCTCGGATCAGGTGACGATCGCCACCTACTTCCGCGTCCTGATCCCGCGGCTGCTCCCCGAGCGGCTCGATAAGGTGATCTACCTGGACTCGGACGCGGTGGTCGTCGCGGACCTCTGCCGGCTGTGGCGGGAGCCTTTCTACGGGAGTCATTGCCTGGCGGTGCAGGACGTGGCCGCTCCCTACATGGATGCCGAGCGGGTCCTGCCGGGTTTCGCCCGCTGCGCGCCGTACCTGGCCGGGGCGAGGCCGGTGCCCAATTACCACCAGCTCGGGATCAGCCCCTTTGCCAAGTACTTCAACGCGGGGGTGCTGGTGATCGACCTGGCCCGCTGGCGGCGCGACGCCGTCGCCGACCGGTTGCTGGAGTGCCTCCACAAGCACCGCAACCACGTCCTCTGGTGGGACCAATACGCCCTGAACGTCGTTCTGTGGGAGAAGTGGCGGGCCTTGGACCTGCGATGGAACCAACTTCCGCACATCCACGCTTGCCCGTCCTGGCGGGAGAGCTTCTTGGGCGAGGACGTGTTCCGGCGGGTCGTCGGCGAGCCCTTCATCGTCCACTTTGCGACGGTCGAGAAGCCCTGGCACTACGACAACGTCCATCCGCAGCGGGATCTGTTCTTCCGGTACCTCGATATGACCGCGTGGTCGGGCTGGCGGCCCCAACGCCCGCGGTTCCTCTCGCTCCGCTGGCGGCAAAGGCAGATCCGGAGCTGGAGACGGGCCTACCATCGCGGGCGACGGTTCCTCCGCAACCGGCTGCTCAAGAAAAGCGCATGACGAGTCACCGTTGCCGCAGACACAAGAGCGCTCCCAAGCGTAGAGAAACGGCCCCGTGGACCCGCTGAGCGTCATCGTTCCTACGCACAATCGCCCGCAGAAGCTCCTCAAGGTCCTGCGCGCCTTGGAGACCCAGACGCTGGATCGGCACGCGTTTGAGATTGTGGTCGTGGACGACGGGTCGACCGCGGACACGGCCGCGGCCGTGGCGGGCTTTCGGCAAGCGTCTTCATCGGCCGTTCGGTTTTTCCGGCAGCCGCAGCGCGGGCCGGCGGCGGCCAGAAACGCAGGCATTCGAGCCGCCGCAGGGAGGCTGCTCGTGTTCATCGGGGATGACACCGTTCCCCGGGACGATTTTCTTCAGCAGCACCTCAAGGCGCACCGGCAGCACCGCGATGACCGGAACGTTGCCGTGGTGGGGTACACCACCTGGCTCGCAGGGCTGCGGGTGACGCCCTTCATGAAGTACATCGGCGAGTGCGGCCCGCAGTTCGGCTTCGCCCGCATGAGCCCAAACCGCCCGCTGCCGTACTGCTTCTTCTACTCGTCGAACCTCTCCCTCCCGCGGGCGATGGTTCAAGGTCCCGCGCACGTGTTCGATGAGGAGTTCTCGTCCGCGGCCTGGGAGGACATTGAGTTGGGTTATCGCCTGCAGCAGAACGGCATGAAGCTCTTCTACCATCCGGACGCCGTGGCACGGCACGACCACGCGACGACGATTCCCGCGTTCTGCCGCCGACAGCTCGTCGTCGGCAGGGATTCCAGGATCCTCTTGAAGAAGCACCCGGAGCTGGACGGTGATCGAAGGAAGGCCGGTCGCATGAGGGCTCTGGCCCGGGTGGCGCCTTTGGCGGGAATCGGCGAGACAATCGGCGATTTTGTGGACCGTCGTCTCGGTCTGCCGCTCCCAACGCTCTTCTATCGCGCCGTTCTCGGTTTGCGCTACGCTGCCGGGGCGTCGGCCGCTAGCCGATCGCTGATTGCCGAACGCTGATTGCCGAGACCCCTTGCCAGACGTTTTCTGAGCCGCCACGGCATGCACATCTCGGTTGCAATGGCTACCTGCAACGGCGCCCGCTACCTGGCGGAGCAGTTGGCGAGCATTCTTCACCAGGACCGCCTGCCGCAGGAAATGGTCGTCTGCGACGATCGCTCCTCCGACCAGACGCCGGCGATCCTCCGGCAGTTCGCCGCAACGGCGCCGCTGGAGGTCCGCATTGAGATCAACGACCGCCGGCTCGGCGCCGCTGCCAACTTTGCCAAGGCCGTGGGTCTGTGCCGAGGAGAATGGATCGTCCTGGCGGACCAGGACGATATCTGGCTCCCCGGCAGGATCCGCCGGCTTGCGGGCGTTCTGGAAGAAGATCCCGGCGTGGGGCTGGTCTTCAGCGACGCCCTCCTGGCCGACTGCCAAGGACGGCCGCTGGGCCAAGGGCTTTGGCAAACGATCGGCTTCTCGCCGCGCGAGCGGAGGCGGGTGCAGAACGGCCGCGCGGCCGACGTGCTTCTGCGGCGAAACGTGGTCACCGGCGCGACGATGGCCTTCCGCGCCGAATACCGCGATCTGGTCCTGCCGATCCCGCCCGGCTGGCTCCACGACGCGTGGATCGCGCTCTTGGTGTCTGCCGTCGCTTCGTGCCGGGCGATCGAGGAGCCGCTCCTCCTCTATCGCCAGCATCCGGACCAGCAGATCGGGGAGAAGCGGAGGGGTCTCTATGAGCAGTATCGGCGGGTCCGCGAAATGGGCCACGCCGATTTCCAGCGAGTGGCCGACAACTACGCGGCCGCCCGCGACCGGCTGCTGCTATTCCGCCGGCGGCTCCGCGACGCGAGCTTGATCGGCGCGATCCGACGCAAAGTGGACCACTTCCGCGCCAAGGCCCGCATGCGCGAAGCGGCCGCGTGGCGGTGGCCGTTGGTGGGCCGCGAGCTGGCCGCCGGCCACTATGCCCGCTATTCGCTGGGCTGGAAGTCGCTGGCCCAAGACCTGTTCTTGTGACGGCGCCCCCTAGCAGTATTCGGACAGGTACTTGACTGCCTTCCGGGCCGTGTGGGCCAGACCCTGGTGAAGAACCGTCCTCATCCCCAGCCTGACGACCTCTCCGAGCGGCAACCGCACCTTGCGACGCAGCAGGCAGCGGCGGCACTCGTCAAATGCCGGCTGCCGGCTGTTGACGGTCCTTCGCAGGGCTTGATACTGCGGGCTGTTCCAGATGCTCCCGATGTCGGCCGCGAGGAGATTGCCGAAGGAGCGGCTCATGGCGCAGCACGGTCTCACATCTCCGTTGTGGGCGACGTAGACCGTCTGCCAGGGCTCGTAGCAGGGATACTTGCAGTAGCCGTTCGAGCCGCCGCCTCGATGCGCTCGGTCCACTCGCAGGATCGCTCGCTCATCGCCGGCCGCGGCAGCCAGTGCAAGGACGCCCGTCCGCTGGGGAGCCGCGAGAGCCGGCCCCCCGCCGCTTTCCGCAAGCAAAAGTTCCGGGGTGCAGAATACCGAGGGCGCGATGAACGTCACCCGGCACTGCCGCGCCGCTTTGGTCGCTTCCTCGATCATTCGGCGCGCCAAGCCCTCGTGGTAGCAGAGGCACTCGCGGGCGAGTTCCGCGCTGGGGGGCGACATGTCGCTGAGCACGATCTCCTCGATGCCCACTTGGGCGAGCGTCCGGATCGCCGGGGGCAGCTCCTCGATGTTGCGCCGCATTCCCACGAAATTGGCCCGCAGCACCGGCCTCTTGCTCCTCCGGCGAAGCTTCACCCGGTGCAGCGTGGCGATGTTGTCGAGCACCTTCGCATAGCGCGCCCCGCGGCGGATCGACTCGAACGTCTCCCGAGTCCCACCGTCGACCGAGAACGTGATCTGGTCGAGCTGCAAAGCAACCAGCCGCTCGCAAAGCTCCGGGTTCAGGAGCATCCCGTTGGAGTAGACAAACACCGAGGCGCCCAGCCGCTTGACGTAATCGAGCTTGTCGGCGAATGCCCTGTCCAGAAAGGGCTCGCCGTAGCCGACCTCGTTGACCACGCGGGCCCAGGCCAACAGCGGCTTGACCCGCTCGAAGACCGCATCGCTCATGGTGCCGCCGAAAACCGATGCCCCGTGGCCGCAGGTGATGCACCGGAGGTTGCAGCTCAGGGCTACCTCGAGGGAGATCTTCCACGGCTTGCAGGCGACCACCGGTTTGGCCCGCTTTTTCTCGAAGAAGCTGAGCAGCACGTTGGCCTGCTTGCGCACGCAGAAACTCCTCTGGCGGTGACGCGAGAGCGGCTGGAGGTAGGCCCGGGGAAGAGTTGTAGCGGACGCCCCGATTTCCAGCAAGATCGGCTTATCCAAGTCCCCCATTCGCGCCATCCGCAACGATTTGATATTGCGGCTCTCGGGGCTCCTGGGGTATAGCTCTTTGCCGTCGGGTAAGAGGCAAGGCTCCGTGGACGGAGCACAGCCTAGTCTTCCCGCCTTTGCCAGACTCTCGTGACACGGATGGGCTTCGTATTCCAACCCGTCTCGGCAGATTACCCCAATGGGCTGGTCGAGCCATGCCCGCAGCGCGCCGTGGTTCGGACCAGTCCGTGGCTGCTGGCGGCCCTTGTCCTGCTGTGCCTGGTGCCCCGTGCCATCATGGCGTGGCGCCTGGACGGGGTCTGCCCCGACGCGGTGCTCTACATCCAGATGGCCAAGGCCCTGGACGGGGGCGACTTCTCGGTAGGGCTGCGGGAGTTCCGTCTGAACACCTACCCGGCCTTGCTGGCACTGCTGCACCGCACGGGCTTCGACATGGAAACGGCAGGTGCGTGGTCGGGAGTCGTCGTTTCGAGCCTGGCTGTGCTGCCCCTGTTCGGCTGGGCCCGCCGGCAATTCGACGGCCGCGTTGCCCTGGCGGCGTGTTTTCTCTACGCGGTCCACCCCAGGTTGGTGCAGTGGAGCCCGGAGATCATTCGCGACCCCACGTTCTGGTTCTTGTTCGTTCTCTCGGTCTATCTCCTGTGGCGGGCGGTCACGGAGGTCCGTTTGATCCTGTTCGCGGCCGCGGGTCTGGCGGTCGGAATGGCCATACTGACGCGGTTCGAGGGCGTGTTCCTTGCGGTGCCGATGGTCCTTTGGTCGTTCTGGCGATGGCTGGCCTTGCGCCGGGAGCGGCGCCGGTTGATTCTCGGCGTGCTGCTCTGTGCCGCGGTCTTTCCGGCCCTGGTGGTGTCGGCGAATCTGCTCTGGCTCCGGGGGCATCCCCAGTGGGAGTTCGCTCGTCTGAGTCCCTTGGAGCTGGCACGGGCATGGGTAGGCTCGATTGCGGGTTCTTCGGCTGAACCGGCGGCAGGTGACTCGAGCGACGTGGCCGTGAACACCGGTCAGGGCATCGTCTTGCAACAAGCGGGTTTGCCGCTGAAGCGGATGGTCGAAATCTACGTGCCCACGGTCGTCAAGGGCTTCTCGCCGGTCTTCGGCCTGTTGATGCTCTTCGGGCTGTGGCGCTGGCGGCGGATTTGGGCCCGGCGGGATCAGCAGCCCCTTTTCTATGTGGCCGTGCTCATCCTTGCAGGCATGTGGATTCACCTTTGGGGGGCGCACGCCATTTGCACGCGGTACGTCCTGCCGATCGTGATGACGGCGACCGTGTTTGCCGGTTTGGCACTTCTGAAGCTGGCCGAGTGGTGCGCCTACGCGGCGAATTGGCTGTTGCGAGGAGAGCGATTGGCCCGCGCGGCGGCCTTCCTCCCGGCGGTGGCGGCAGTTGCCGGCGGGGTGTACGACGTGCTTGCGAGAGACTATAGCCTGCGAGACGCGGAGCTGCGGCTGGCGGCATGGGTCCGCCGCGAGGTGGGCCCTGCGCCTCGGCTCGTGGGCCCGCCGGGCATGACCGCGACCATCAGCCATTATGCCCAAGGGCGGTACAGCATTTTTCCTATGGAAGCCGACGATGCCGCGATTGCGGCGATGGTCCGGCAGTGCAAGCCCGACGTGCTCTTGTTGTTTTCGACCAAGCAGCCGACCGGCGAGCGCTACGCGCCCTTGATCGACCGGATGAAGCAGCTCAGGCTGAGGCAGGTCGATGCCTCGCAGTTGCCTCCGGGGTGTGAGAAGGTGTGTGTTCTGGTCCGCGAGCGGGTCGAGCCGCTGGAACGGGTGGCCACCACCGGTTTGTCGGGCCGTGCAGGTCCCGAGCTGGCAGACAAGCCGCCGGCACCGCCCGGGCGGTCCCCGGCGGGGCGTGGAGACTCCCATACATCGATGCAGTGAGGGGCGCCGACCCCGGCAGGGAAGTCCGGGGCATTGAATCCTGCTAGGGATGGCAGCATGTACTGGTTGGCCTTGACGTTCTCCGTCGCCTGTGCGGCCTCGCTGGGGCTGACGGCGGCGGTCCGGACCCTGGCGCGGCAGTGGGGGGTTCTCGACTACCCTGACGGCCGGCGGAAACTCCACCAGGGCCTCGTGCCGCTGTGGGGCGGAATCGCCGTCTATCTCGCCCTGGTCTTGGGTCTGGTCGGCGCCCAGTTCGGCTCGTTCGGCCTCGGGGATGACCTGGACGAGCTGGCCGCCACCGTCATCGCCGCCGCGGGGCTGGTCTGCTTCTTCGGCTGCATCGACGACGCGTGCCGATTGAAGCCTCGCGTCAAGCTGCTGCTGCAAGTCTGTGCCGTCCTGCCCGTGGTCATGGTGGGGTGCCGCGTCGATCGAGTCGTGCTTTTCGGCGGCACGGTGGAGTTGGGGTGGCTCGGTGTGCCCCTCACGGTGCTATGGCTGGTCGGCTGCATCAACGCGATGAACCTGCTGGACGGGATGGACGGCCTGGCGTCGATCGTCGGGCTTTCAACGGCCGTTATGATGGGCACGATCGCCGCCTGCATCGGCAACGACTACGTCGCGGTGATTGCCACGGCCCTGGCCGGAGCGCTGGCGGGATTCCTCGTCCACAATCTGCCTCCGGCGAGCATTTTCTTGGGCGACTCGGGGAGCATGGTGATCGGTCTGGTCGTCGGGATCCTGGGCGTCAAAAGTACTTTGAAGACCTCGGCGACCCTGGCGATCACGGCCCCGCTCGTGGTGATGACGTTCCCCATCTTCGACGCGTTCCTGGCAATCCTGCGGCGGAAACTGACCGGCAAACGGTTCGACGCCGCCGACCGCGAGCACATCCACCATCGCCTGTTGGACCGGGGCATGAGCCCTTGGATGGTCCTGGGGATCCTCGGGACTTTGTGCCTGGCCACGGGTGTCGCGGCCACGGTGGCGACCGTGGTGCGCAGCGACGCCTTGGCGTGGATCACGGCAGCGACCCTGGTGGTTCTGGCGGTCCGGTTGCGGTTGTTCGGGCATCACGAGCTGGCGATGGTCGTGAGGGCTGTCGCGCACACTGCCGCTGCGATGATCCGACGGTTGGGGGGCCCGGCGCCGTCGCGGGGCCAGGTCGACCCGTCGGGCTTGACCGGCCTTTCGGCTGCCGACGTCTGGGCCGTGCTGATCGATCGGGCAAGACCGTGCAATGTCCGGCGGTTGCGGTTGATTCTCGGCAAGGGCGCGGAGCACTCCCGCGAGCGCACGTGGATCGACGCCGGCCTCGACGCCTTTCCGGCGCCCTGGTGGGCGGTGGGCATTGCGGTCCCTTGCCGGGAAGGGACCTCGTGCGGGCTGGAGGCGGCGGGCTTCGACGCCGACGGCACGGAACTCCCCGATCCGGCCGCGCTGGTGGAAATCCTCGACGCCTTCGGCCGACATTTCGCCGACCATCCCGAGCAGGTCGAGGACCTGGTCCGAGACGGGCAAGAGCAGCCGGGATCCGATTGGCGACGCGACGATCGCCGGATAGCAGCATGATCGCGCAGGAGGTTCCATGAGGTCCTGCAAGTCCGCGCCATCGGGCGTTGCCGAGCGCCGCGACGTGGACGTAGGCATCGTCTACACCCACGAGCGCGGGCTGATATCGCGGCTCCTCTCTTCGCTGGCCGACTCGGGACACGGCGTGCGGATGCGGCTCATCCTGGTCGACAACCACTCCTCCGACGGCGTGGAGCCGTGGACGGGCTGCCTCCCGGAGACGCTCGTCCTGCGCAACGACCGGAGACTGGGTTACGCGCCCAACTTGAATCGGATCCTCCAGGCGTCCTCCGCCCGATACACGCTCCTCTTGAACACCGACATGTTCTTCGACCCCCGCCAACAGTGCGTTGCCCGGATGGTGCGCTTCATGGACGGTCAGCCGGATTGCGGCATTGCCGGTTGCGGCGTCTATCGCGAGGACGCCTCGTATGCCTACCCGGCCCGGCGGTTTCAGACCTTGGGCGTCGTGCTGGCACGGCGTTTCGGCCTGGGCGGGCTCATGCGGCGCACCCTCGACCACTACCTGTACCGGGAACTGCCCCCCGAGGCAACCTGGGAGTGCGACTGGCTTTCCGGTTGTTTTCTGATGATCCGCCGCGAAGCCTTCCGCGACGTCGGCTTCTTCGACGAGGCTTTCCTGAAGTACTTTGAAGACGTCGACATCTGCTACCGCATGGCCCGATCCGGCTGGCGGGTCATGTATCACGGGGCCCCCCGCTGCTATCACCTCGAGCGCCGCGCCAGCAAGCGGCTCTGGTCGGCTGACGCGGCACTGCACCTCCGCTCGTACCTGCGATGGTATTGGAAGTGGGGCTTCTCCTACCGGGCCGACTTGCCGCACCCCGATCGGCCCGTCTCCCTCCCGCAAGAGCGCCGGAAGGCCGCGTAGCGCCCAAGCGCGGCGCTAGACCCTCGCCAGACCGGTTTGCGGCCGGAACCCCCCAATAAATCTACCACTTCCCCCATCCCAAAGGTGGATTGCGCCTCGCCGCCGGTTCGCCCCCGGAGGCTCTTGCGCGTTCGCTCTTGCGTCGCACCGTGGAATCATTATCATATCTTATTATCATCTGGAGTAGCAGAAAATCAGGTCCTGCGGGCGGCACGCGGAACGAGTCTGGGATTCCCACGCGAGGAGGTCATGCCTGACGCCACGGTAACACCGGCCGGAGTGCGGATTGTCAAGCTGTTGGTGGGGCGTCCGCCCGCGACGGTCACGGAGTTGATTCGCAGCGCGGGCGTGACCCGCACGGCGGTTACCGCACAGCTCGACGACCTGATGGCCAACGGATTCGTCGAGCGGACGATCCAGCACTTGCCCGGCCGGGGCCGCCCGCGGCATCTGTATTCCGCAACCACCGCAGCGCTTTTGCTCCTTTTTGCCAGCCAGCAGAGCCTGGTCGTTCCCGCAATCTGGCGGGCGATCGCCGACGTGGGCGGGCCCGAGCTGACCCGCAAGATCCGCAAGCGCGTCACCCACCGGCTGGTCGACCATTTCCGGTCGCGCGTCACGGGGGGCACTCCTGCGGAGCGGCTCCGCCAAGTGAGCGCCCTGTTGGCCGAGGAGGGGCACCTGGTGGAAGTCGCCGAGGACGCCGGCGGAGCCCTGGTGATGCGCAAGCGGAGTTGCCCCTTCATCGGCATGTTCGAGGAGACGCGCACGGTCTGCGGCGTGGATCTCGACGTGATCTCCGCGATCGTGAAGGCCCCGGTGCGGCAGACCGCCTCCCGCCACGACGGGGCCCCCTGCTGCACCTTCGAGCTGGCTTCCGCCAACGGAAAGTGATCCTCACCCCGCGCGTGCCTTCTCTCTTTGCGGCGAGGATTCCCGTTAGCCGCCGCCCAAGGTGGGCAGGATGCAGACTTCGCTCTCCGGTCCGACGTGGGTGGCAAGCCCCTGGGAGGCAATGGCCCCGTCCACGGTCAAGGCGAGATTGGGGTTCAGCTTTCCGCCGTCGTGAATCCGCGCCTCGATCCCCGGGTGGATCCGGTCCAACGCGCGGACGATCTCCGCCAAGGTTTCGCCCGGCACTTCCGCCCGGCGGGCGCCGCCGGTAACGTCCTTCAGAAGCAAGGGGATCGCGACGGTGGCCATAGACTCCTTCGCCGTTTTCGGCGGCGAGCCTGCCGCGGCAAGCGGCGACGGCTCCTCTGTCTTCATGGGACGACTCGCCCTCCCCGCCCCCCGAGTCAGGCCGGAAACCTCTTATTGACCAATAATCCCCTCACGTCTTTTCCGGCCCCGACGGCCCGTTCAACTGCCGCGGACGATCTTCTTCGGCTCGTAGGGGTGCTTCCGCTTGCGGAGGACCTTGGCCTCGAGGATCTTGTCGGGCTCGCCCGTGTCCATCCGCTCGGGGACGATCCGCTGGAGCTTCGAGAGGACTTCCATCCCCTTGACCACGCGGCCGAAGCAGGTGTGCTTGCCGTCCAGGTGATGGGTCGGCCGGAAGGTGAGGAAAAACTGGTTGCTCCCCTTGTCGCGCCCGTCGGCGGGCAGGGCCATGCTGAGGCTGCCGCGGAAGTGGACGCGGTAGTTCGGCTGATAGCACTCGCAGGGGATCGTATAGCCGATGTCGGCGCCGCGGCCTCCGGGGGGAACGCCGCCCTGGGCCATGAAGTGCTCAATCACGCGGTGGAAGACCGTCCCGTTGTAGTAGCCGCGCTCCACCAAGGAAATGAAGTTGGCGACCGTGTTGGGGGCCTCGTTTTCGAAGAGTTCCAGCTCGATGTCCCCCTTGCTGGTCCGCAGGAGGACCCGGGGCAGCCAGGTTTCCGGCGTACTGGCCTTGGCCTCGGTCTGGCGGATCGCCTGCTCCTTTTTCCAAGCCCCTTTGGAAAAGGCCATGTCTATCAAGCACGTTTCTCCGAGACCCTCGACCTCGCGGCCGAGCCTGCTGAGGATGTTTCGCTCCTTGGCGACGCGGAGCCACTTCTCCGCCAGGTCGAACTCGGCGACGTTGAACGCAGCGATGCCTCCCCACCCGTAGAGCATCGGGTGGTCGAAGCCGTTGTCGATCAGCAGCTTGGTGAGCCGGAAGCCCTCTTCGTAGGCATCGACGTAGCAGGAGTCAATCGTGACTCCCATGAGGAACTCGGCCAGATCGGGTCTGGCGCGAGGCGCCTCCAGGAAGGCCCCCTCGGCCACGGCGACCAGCCGGGGCAGCATCTTCTCGCCCTGGCCCATGAGTTCCTCGTAGCGTTTCTCCATCTCTCCCTGCCGCTCCGGCGACGCCTTCTGGAAATCCTCGCGGAGCCGGCGGAGCTCGTTCAGGATGCCCTTCCAATCCGTGAAGAGCCGGTCGAATTCCGCCCCCTGGGGGCCCGATTCTTGAGCCGGGGCGGGGTCGGCCGACCACGCGGGGGAAGGCCCAATAGAGAATAAGCACAACGCCACCAACCAGCGCACATGAACCGCCATACTTGGATACCTATTAGTGAAAAAACGCAGGCCCGTCACATCCAAACGCTTATGTCCTTCGCCCAACCTCATGCTTCCCGACCTCTACCCCATACGGTACCATACCGGGCGGGCGTTCTTCCAGGGGTCATGGCACGGCCGGAGCCGCCGAGCAGCCGTTTTCAGCGTGTCTTCTTCCAGTGTAGGTCCGCACATGGCATCGCGTCGACAGAATCCCTCGCCAGAGCGGTCCCGACGAGCCGTGCGCCGCCCGGCCGCGGAACCGGTCGGCCTGAGGATCATTGGCGGCCGGTTCCGCGGCCGCAAGCTCCGCTACGGCGGCGACTTGCGAGTCCGGCCCATGAAAGACCGGGTCCGCGAAGCCGTTTTCAACCTGCTCGGCGACGCCGCCCGAGGAAGGCACGCCGTGGACCTCTTCGCCGGCACGGGGGCCCTCGGCCTGGAGGCCCTCAGCCGGGGCGCCGCCCGGGCAACGTTCATCGAGCAGCACTATCCCACCGCTCGCATTATCCGCGAGAACATCGCCGTCCTGGGCGTCGAGCAATCGAGTGAAGTGATCTCGGGCAACGTCTTCCTCCGCGCCCGCTGGGAACATGCCCTGGGGGCGGCGCCGTGGCTGGTGTTTGCGTCGCCGCCCTACGAGTTCTATAGGGTACGGACGGAGGAGATGCTCGAGTTGCTGGGCGGGCTGGTGCGTGCAGCCCCGGCCGACTCCGTTTTTGTGGTCGAGGCCGATCGTCAGTTCGATTTCCGCCTGCTTCCTGAAGCGGCGGATTGGGACGTTCGCGAGTATCCGCCGGCCGTCGTGGGGATATACCGCAAGCCGCCGGAGTGATTTCGGGGGGACGAGGCCCCGGCGTACGAACACGAGGACACGATCCTGGCGGAATCCGGGGCCTGACAGGGCTGCGCTCCTTCGAGTAGGGCCCTTTCTCGGCCCTTGCCATTCTTCCTATTTACCCCAGATCCACCATTCTTAGATACCGACATTTTTCCCCCGCGCGCTTTCAAACGCATATTCCCGAGTTCTGGAAAGACACCTTCTAATCACCCGACCCAAATAACCGATCCTATCTGGGTACGGGCTATCACACCTCGGGCTCTTCCCTTTGGGCGCGCGCGACGCCCGGAAGGTCCGCGCGCATGGTCCGCCAAGAGACTCGGGAGACACGGGGGCGACGAACGAATGACTCGCCGGCGCTACGAGCCGACCTGGCCGCTGCTCTGCATCCTCACCTGCTTGTTCATCCTGAGCGCCCTATCGCCTGGGATATGGGAGCGGGCGCCGAGGGACCGCGCCGCACGGAACGGAACTGCCGCCACCGATGACGCCGATGTCCGCTCCGCGAGCGGGACAGGGCCCGCGACGACCTCTCCCTCGCGTGCAGCCCCGGATTCCGGGACGCCCTGTCCGTCGATTCCGCTTCTCCGTTCGCGACCGACGCTCTTGATGGAGGTCGACCACCCGAAGCCGGCGTCCAAGACCGACAGACTCCGGATCGTCCCTTGGGCAAACGAGCCGCCGCGCGTTGCCACCGCGTCCGTAGTCGCGGACCGCCCGCAACCCAAAGATCCAGAGCCGTCAAGCGACCTGGAACCGGCGCCGGTGTCGCCGCGAATTGCCGACCGGGTGGCGATTCCCGCATGGAAGCCGGCGGAAGAGATGAAGGGTGAGGAGCCGCTGCTGCCCCCTGAGCCGCTTCCGACGGAGCAACGCGACGGCAATTCTCCGTCGAAACCGCCGCAAGAGACAACCGTTGAGCCCACCCGGCCCTCGCCCGGCGGGCAAGAGCCGGAGGCCGTCGAGAACCCGTCGCCGGGGCATGCCCAGGTTGCCGAGCCCGGGTGGCCGGTGCCTTACGCCCTCCTCGAACAGTTAGACGCACTGGCCGTCGAGTGTGAGACCGGCGCGTGGGCCATGGAAGTGGATCGCCTCTTGCAGAGACTGGGCAAGGCGATGAGCGATCGGCCGGACGAGGCCCTGCCGCTCCTCACCCGGCTCGCCGAGCTGCGCCGCGGCGCGGAGACCCTGGCGGCGAGCCTGGGGCAGCAACCTCTGGCCGGCAAGACGCGGCGGGCGGGCCACGCCTTGGAGCGGCGGCTGGTGGTTTGGAAACAAACGATGCTGGCCGGCGGGCTGCGGACGCCCGCGGGCGAGCTTGCCCAAGCCGATCCGCAGCGTCTGCTGGCCTGCCTGACCGCGGTGGATGCGGTAACCCATGGCACGTCCGAGGGGCGTTCCTGGGGCGAGTATCTCGCCTTGGACTCACTGCGCCGCGTGGCCGGGGGGCAGGCAGAGGCCGACGGCCAGAGCCGGACCGTGGCCAAGCTCGTCCTGGAGCGGTTGGCCCGCGTCCCCATGAACGCGCGGCAGCGGCAGTTCATTGCCGGCAAGCCGGTTGCCGCGTTGCGGTCGGAGCTTCGCCGCTGGGCCGACGAGCCGATCGATCTCCGGAAGGTCTTGGAGCACCTGGAGCAGTACGAGCGAAGCGCCGTCCCGAGCGATGCCCGGCTGGTGGCCAAGGACTGCCGGCGGCTGCTCTTATCCTCAACATCCGAGCAGCATGAGTTGGCCGAAGGTCTGCAAGGCCACTACCGCAACGCCAATCTGCGCGTGGCGGCCCGCGGCGAATTGCTCAACCGCCTCATTCCGGATCGGCCCGACGAGTACCGGCAGATCCACGACGTGGTCGGCGGCAGGCCGGTACACGGCGAGAGCCTGACCTCGACGGACCTGGCGTTCCGTCTGATTCCAGATCCGCGGCACCTGCGGATGGCCCTGGAGGTTCAAGGCGAGGTTGCGGCACTGACGCACTCCGTCTCCGGCCCGGCGACGTTCTATAACGACAGCCAGTCGGTCTACCGGGCATGGAAGGAAATCGAGGTCGGGCCCCGGGGGATGCTCTTGCGGCCAGCCCAGGTGTCCGTGAGCAACGACGTCCAGCTCCGCTCCGTCTCGACGGATTTCGATCCGATTCCCCTGGTCGGCTCGCTGGTGCGGGAGGTGGCCCGGTCGCAGCACGAGTCGCAACGCTGCGAGATGAGTGCCGAGGTGGAGCAGAAGGTCTGGGCGCGGGCCAAGGAGCAGATCGACCGCGAGGCCGACGCCCGCTTGGGCGGCCTGGCCGAACGGCTCAAGAATGGGGTCTTGGAGCCGGTGGCGGCGATGTCGCTGGGGCCTGAAGTCATCGGCGCCGAGACCACGGCCGATCGCGTCGTGATGCGGCTGCGGCTGGCGTCGGACGAGCAGTTGGGCGGGCACACGCCTCGCCCGCAGGCCCCGGCCGATAGCTTCTTCAGCATGCAGCTCCACGAGTCGGCGGCGAACAACCTCCTGGAGCAACTTCGCCTGGACGGCGGCACCTTCCGTTTGCCGGAATTGCGGCGGCGGATCGCCGCTCGCCTCCCGCGCGCGAATCTGCTCCGCGGCGAAACCGAAAACGACGACGTGGCGATCACCTTTGCCGCGAAGAACTCCGTCCATCTCCATTTCCACCAGGGGCAAGCGATCCTCAGCTTGGCGCTGGCCCGCCTCGAAAAGTCCCCGCACGCGTGGGAGAACTTCGAGGTTCGCGTCGCCTACCGGCCGCAGGTCCGCGGCCGATCCGCCGATCTGGCCCGCGACGAGGTGATCGAGCTGATCGGCGACGGGCTGAACATGCGCTCGCAAATCGCACTCCGCGGGGTCTTCAGCAAGACGTTCCCCCGGCAACAGGTCCTGCAACTGGTGCCGGAGTGGCTCCGCGACGATCCTCGGCTGAAGGGCCTGGAGATCACGCAGTTGGCGTTCGACGACGGCTGGCTCGGACTCGCGCTGGGCCCGTCGCGAGCCCCGGGCCGGCCCGTCCTGACTGGGCAGAGCGCTGAGCAGTAGGGTGGGTGTTTACACGCACGCAAGGGGAACAGGCAGTAGGGTGCGTGTTTACACGCACGCAAAGGGGGCGTTCGCCCGCGAGAGAGTGCGAGTCTCGGTGCGTGCAAGCACGCGCCCTACGATTGCGCGAGCAGTTGGCCGATCATGCCCCGGCTGCGGCCCTGCGATAACAGACTCGCTACGCCCGTAGTTATCAGCAGTTGCGCCCGGACCTGCCGGGAAACCTCTGCGGCAACGTCGGTATCGTAGATGCTGCTGAGCGCCGCGGTGAGGGTCTCTTCCGTGCTCGCTGCGACCTGCCGGGTGGACTGGATCGTGTACCTCTCGAAGGAGGCGGCCTGGGCGCGGGCCTGAAGCACCTGGTCTTGAGCGGCGTTCAGGATCTCGGCCGCCTTGGCGGGATCGCCCGCCGTGAGGCTGGCGCTGGCGCCGCTTGCCAGGTCGCTCAGCGAGCCGGCGCTACCGCCCAGGGCTGCGGTGCTGATCGCCGCCAAACTCAGCGAGGTGCCGCCGCCCGTGCCGGATGCGCTACCGAGGGTCATGGTGTAGGTGCCATCCAGCAGGTTTCGGCCGCCGAACGCGGTCGAGCTGCCGATGCGGTTGATGGCCCCCAGGGCGGCGTCGATCTCCATCTGCTTGGCGGCGACTTCCGCATCGCTCAAGGTCCCACCCGCGGCCTCCACAATGTCGCCGCGGATCGTGTTGAGCAGGTCGCCGACCTGAGCCATGGCGGAATCGGCCACCTGGATCGCGCCCGACATGCGCTCGGCGCTGGAGTCAAGTGCCTCGAGGGCGACCAGCTCCGCCTGCAATTGCCCCACGGCGATCAGCCCCGCGGGGTCGTCGGAACCGCGGTTGATCCGCTGCATGGTCGAGAGGCGAACGTTCGTTTCGCTCAACTGGCCGAACGCCCGCATGAGGTTGTTTTGGGCAATCAGATCGGCGCCGAAGAGAGAACTACCAATGCGCACGGCTGCGGCCTCCGCTAGAAGAGCCTTGGGTGTTTGTCTCGATGAAGCGACGCCCGAGCGGGCTATCTCAAGCCTAGCACATCGGCGCAAAGTGTTGAGGGCTATTGAGTTGCAGCACGCTGGCAGACCTCGGAAGTCGGAGGTGCGGAAGTCGCGTGCATCTGATCGCGCGTTCGCCGCGAAGCTGGCCAATCCGCCGGCGCTGCAAGATGCCGCCTGAGGGTGTAGCATGAGGGTAGAGAGGGTAACATCGCGGGGCCGAACAATGGACTCCGTCAACTCGCCACCGACTGCCGACCGCCGCCGGCCGTTTCAGTTCAGCCTCGCGACGCTCTTCGTCGTGACGACCGGGCTGGCGGTGATCCTTTCCTCGGCGGTCTGGTTGGGATGTCCGGGACTCGCCCTGGGCATTCTCGGCGTCGGTTCATGGTGGTCGCGGCTGGCGGTTCGGTGCGGCTGGCGGAGACTGGCGTACTATCTGGCCGCAACCGCTCTCGGCGCGCTTCTGGCATCGTACTTTGCCGTCACTGGGGTGCTCGTCTGGCCCGCGGTGCCGGGTGCCGGCGGACCGGCTTGGGCGCCGGACATCGAAGGTGCCGTGTTCGGCTCGGTGCTCGCCACCGTTGTAGCCGCGGGTCTGCTGAGAAGGTGGATCCGGAGGCCGGGTCGGCCGATTCCTTGGCGCGCGAGCCTTGGCTTCTGCTACGCAATCGGCCTACAGCTCATGTGGATACTGGAGGAAGTGAACGACGCGCGTGAGTGCCTTCGCGCTATTCCCCCTCCAGACGTGGCGCGGATCGTCGAGTGGACCATAGTACTCCCCCTAAGCCTCCTACCCCTATTCCTCGTTATCGTCACGGTCAGCCTGCCCTTGACTTGGCCGATTGCGTGCATCGGCGTCAGGGCGCTGAGGCGGATCGATCCGGCCCTGGGAGACCTCAGCGACGAGCAAAGGACGATCCTGCGCGCCGTCGCCGAACTACCGGGCCCGCGCGTCGAGCCGCTCACACCGAGCAAAGTCGCCGCGCACCTGGGGTATGATCTCCAGGTGACGCGGTCTCACCTCTTGAGGCTATCGAGGCTCCGCTTGGTCCTCTGGACTCCGGCTCGGGGTTACTACGCTTCTCACCCCTACTGGCTCCGGCGCGATCTGGACCGGCTTGCCCTGTCGGAATCGCGCGAATCTACATAGATGGCCCGAGGCAGCAGTTACGCGGCCCCGGCCACCGCCTTGAGGTCCCGCTCGACTGCCTCCAATCGGGCGGCCAACTCCAGTTGCGAGGCCTCCACGTCGCGGATCTCGGCGGGCGGCCGGTAGGCGAACATGTAGAACTTCACGATCGGCTCCGTGCCCGACGGGCGGACGGCCACGTAATTGCCTTCCGCGGCAAAGTCCAACATCACCATGTCGCCGGTGGGCCCGGCAAGCGGTTTCGGCGGACCCCTGCCTTCCCTGACCACGTTGCTCTGATAGTCCCGCACGCGGGCCACCGTCATCCCGCCCAGGTTCTCGGGCGGCCGTTGCCGGAAGCGGCTCATCACGGCCTTCATTCGCTCCATCCCTTCCGCCCCGGGCATCCGGATCGAAAAAGCCCGCTCCACGTGGCACCCGTAGCGGCGGAACAGGGCCGCCAGCTTCTCGTGCAGGGATATTCCCTCGGCCTTCGCCCGAGCGGCGATTTCGGCCAAGAGCATGGAGGCCACGGCAGCGTCCTTGTCGCGGGCGTGGGCCCCGACCAGAAAGCCGTAGGATTCCTCGGCCCCGAGAACGAACTTCGCCGGGTCCCGCTCGTCGATCGCCCCTCCGATGTACTTGAAGCCAACCAAGAGGTCCCCGATGGTCCGGACCCCGTGGGCATCGGCAATGCGGCGGATGAGTTCCGTGGTCACGAGCGTCTTGACGACGTAGTGCTCCGGCGTGAGCGCCGCCGCTCGCTTGCCGGCCTCGAGCAGGTAATCGGCCAACAGGGCCCCGATCTGGTTGCCGGTCAGCGTGGCCCAAGGGGCACCCGGCCGGAGCGTCTTGGGGGTCGCACAGCCGACGCGGTCGCAGTCGGGATCGGTGGCCAGGATCAGGTCGGCCCCGGTCTGCCGGGCCCGTTCGATCATGGCATCGAAGACAACCGGCCGCTCCGGGTTGGCGATGTGATCCGGAACATTGGTGAAATCGGGATCGGGCGCGGCATGGGGTCCGAAGAGTTCCACGTCCTGAAAGCCAGCGGCCGCCAGGGCCGGGCAGACGGCCGAGGCCCCCACGCCGTGCAGCGGCGAATAGATGATCTTCAGGTCCCGCGGCCCGGGTCGACTCTGACCCGCCACGGCAGCGATGAAGGCGGCATCCACTTCGTCCTGGCAATAGACGATCTGCCCCGAAACCAGCCCCTCCTGAAATGGAATCC
The DNA here is from genome assembly GCA_964354135.1 of uncultured Planctomycetaceae bacterium. Lineage (GTDB taxonomy): Bacteria > Planctomycetota > Planctomycetia > Pirellulales > Thermoguttaceae > CAYGZA01. The sequence continues at coordinate 17,706 of CAYGZA010000007.1, read as the reverse complement.
GCCGGATTTGCGTGACCCCCATGACGCGGTCGATCACCCCCTGGTCGTGCGGCGGCAGCAATTGCCCGCCGGTCGACCAGTAGGCCTTCACCGCGTTGTCGCTGGGCGGGTTGTGGCTGGCGGTGATCATGATCCCGCAGGAGCAGCTCTTGTGCCGCACGGCAAACGACAGCTCCGGCGTGCTCCGGTAGCCGTCGAGGAAGTAGACGGTATATCCCGCGGCCGCCATGATCTCGCTCGAAAGCTCGGCGAAGTGCCGCGACTGGTGCCGCGTGTCGTAGGCGACGGCGCAGCGCAGCGGCCGGTCGCGGACGTGCTCCTTCACATAGTCGGCCAGGCCCTGGGCGCTCTCGCCGATGGTGCGGTCGTTGATGGCATTCGTGCCGATCGGGTACAGCCTGCCGCGGCGACCGCCCGTGCCGAAGGGGATCACGGTCCAGAAGTAATCGTCCAGCTCCTTCCACTTGCCGACGGCAATGTGGTCGAGGACCTGCGGGGCGTACTCGGCATAGCGCGGCTCGGTCAACCAGGCGCGGATGTTGACCACGGCCCCGGCCGAAAGCTTGCTTTCCGCCGCCGCGGCCTGCAAGCGGTCCAAAGCGGTTGGAACGTCAAGCATGGTCAGTGCTTCCGTGTCAAGGAATCCTTCGCGGGTTTCATCCTCCGGGCCCAAGAGCCGCAGCCGGCGGCCGCGGCGACAGTGAGATTCTACATCCATTCTCGCGATCGGGAGAAGAGGGCCCCCGTGCCGCGTCCGCTCCGGTGAGGTATGCTTGTCTGTACGCGCCGGTCCTACGGATCGGATTGCACGGGAGCAACAATGGCTGAGCCGATCATCAGTGTCTCGGGGCTGCGGGGGATTGTGGGGGAAACGCTCACGCCGGAGGTGGCGATCCGCTACGTGGCGGCCTTTGCGGCCCACTGCCCGCCGGGGCCGCTGGTGGTGACGCGGGACGGCCGCTTTTCCGGCCGGATGCTCGCCGAGGCGGTCCATGCCGGCCTGCACGCCGTCGGCCGCGACACGCTCGATGCCGGCGTGGCCGCGACGCCTACCACGGGCGTGCTCGTCCGGCAGCTCAAGGCCGCCGGCGGGATCCAGATCTCCGCCAGCCACAACCCGTCCGAGTACAACGGCATCAAGCTTTTTTCCGCCGAAGGGCGGGTGATCCCCGCCGGGCCGGGGCGCCAAGTGCTCGACCGCTACCGCAGCGGCCCGGTTGCTTGGGTCCGGCACGACCGCCTGGGGGGAAGGGAATCCGTCGCCGATCCGGTTACCACTCACCTGGAGAAGATCCTGGCCACGGTGGATGCAGCGGCCACTGCCAAGCGGCACTTCCACGTGCTCCTGGACTCGAATCGCGGCGCGGGAAGCCTCCTCGGCAAACGGCTCTTGGACGAGATGGGGTGCCGCGTGACGCTCTTGGGCGGCGAGCCGGACGGCAAGTTCGAGCACCCGCCCGAGCCGACCGCCGAGAACCTCGCGGGCGTGCTGGCCGCGGTCCCGCAGTGCGGGGCGGACGTCGGCTTTTGCCAGGACCCGGACGCCGACCGCCTGGCCGTGATCGACGAATCGGGCCGCTACCTCGGCGAGGAATACACGCTGGCCATGTGCGTGGATCACGCCTTGCGGCGCCGCCACGGCCCGATCGCGGCCAACTGCGCGACCAGCCGCATGTCCGAGGACCTGGCCCTCCGCTATGGTGTGCCATTCTTCCGCGCGGCGGTGGGCGAGGCGAACGTCGTGGATGCGATGCTCGCCCACGCGGCCGTCTTCGGCGGCGAAGGAAACGGCGGCCCGATCGATCCGGCCGTGGGGCTCGTGCGCGACAGCTTCGTGGGCATGGCCCGGCTCTTGGATGCGATGGCCGGCCGTGGGCTGAAGATCAGCCAACTTGCCGACGAATTGCCTCGCTACGCGATCGTCAAGACGAAGATCGCGGTGCCGCCGGAGCGGGTCCCTGCGGCTCTCGATGCCCTGCTAAGACGTTTCCCCGAGGCTCAGGCCGGCCGCATGGACGGCCTGCGGCTCGACTGGCCCGGCCGCTGGCTGCTGGTCCGCCCGAGCAACACGGAACCGATCGTTCGGGCCATCGCCGAAGCGGCCACCGAGGCGGAAGCCCGCGGGCTGTGCGAAGCAGCGGCACGCGCCATCGGCCCCTGAGAGGCGGCGCGACACTCGTGGGTCGGCACAGCCGGACTCATCGGCTACTTGCCCGGACCGGCACGGAAACATTGGGCCACCTCCGCGGCGCGGAGTGCCCGGCGGTAGAGCTTAACCGAGGCGATCTTCCCGTGGACCTGGAAGCCGGCTTGCTCGCTCGAATACTGGCCGATCACCAGCGGGCCGGTCCAGGGAACGCCGTTCGGCTCGCAAGGGACTGAAGCGACCAGTTTGCCATCTTGATACAAGGAGGCATGGCTGCCGGTAAACGTGCCGACCAAATGGACCCAGCGGCCTACGACCGGCTGGCCGCCGTCGCAACTGATCGGGGCTAGGTGCCACCGCCAGCCGCCGGCGTAACGCTGCAGGAACCAGCCGCTACCGCCAAAGGCGCCGCAACTGACGATCACCGGCATCGCGGCCTCGCGGTCGATCCAGATACGACATTCCAGAGAGAACGCCCCGGTTAAATCGAATTCCGGCAGGTGGTCGAACGTCGCGAAGCCGCTCTCGCCAAGGTGCAGGAGCCCGTCCTTCACCGCGGCGCCGGCATGGAGCGTTCCTTGGAGGACTTTGCCGTCCAGGAGTCCGGCCTTCGGCCCGGCGGCGAAGTCGGTGGCAAAGACCGGCTCCTTGACTTCCGGCAGCGGAACGGCTTCGACCGGCGTTGAGGGCGGGCTTTGCTGCCCGCGGGGGGTTGAAAGCGGCCGAATAGGGGGAGTCAGAGGAGCCACCGGACGGGACTTCCGTTGGCGGAGGCCCGCTGGGTCCAGCGGTTGTCGGAACGCCTTGATATCTTTCCTCTCACCACCCGTCGCCGCGACCTCCCCTGCAAAAACCCTTAAGATACAGACCTGACCCCCTTTTCGGCTGCGAGCTGCGGATGTCGAGCGTGAAGGACTGGATTCGCGGGCCTGCGCGCCGTATGATATTTTCGCCCGTCAGTGCGGGTTGGCAACCTGGAGGTTCGGAACCAGTTGAAATGCCGGACCGCATTGGTTTTGGAAAGCGTCAGCTAGAGCTTAAGGAGAAACCGACCATGTGTAGACCCGATTTTCCGCGATCGTCCCGAGCGAGGCTCCTGTGGCCCTTGTCGGCGATCCTTGTGATCTTGACCTTGGCCCCCATCGCGGGCTCGGCCGAGAAGGGTAAGGACGCGAAATCCCCAGACGCGGTGATCCGCGCCACGGGCGACGCGTTCGTCAAGGCGTTCAACGCCAGCGACGCCAAGGCGATCGGCGCTCTCTGGGCGCCGGATGCCGAGTACACCGACGAGTCAGGGCAGTCATTCCACGGTCGCGCCGCGATCGAAAAGGAGTACGCCGACCTGTTCAAAGAGTATCCTGGCGCGACCATGACGGTCACCGTCGAGTCCATACGCTTCCTGGGGCCCGATACTGCCGTTGAGAAGGGGGTCGCCAAGGTCAAAGCGCCCGAAGGGGATGCCGCGACGGGAGCGCGATACACCGTGGTCCACGCCAAGCGTGACGGCGCGTGGACCATGGTCGTCGGGCGGGATGACCGGCACGTGCCGGAATCAAATGAGGATTACCTGAAGGGCCTCCAGTGGCTGATCGGCGACTGGACGCTCGATGCCAAGGACCGGCCCCTGAGGATTCACTTCGAGTGGATGGCGCAGAAGAACTTCATCAAGAACACGTATACGATCACGAAAGATGGTGAGGCGACGTTGACCGGAGGCCAGATCATCGGCTGGAATCCCAAGCTGGCGTCTATCGTCTCTTGGCACTTCGACGCACAAGGCGGCTTCGGGAACGACGTGTGGACCAAGGATGGCTCGAAGTGGGTCGTCGAGGCCAGCGGCGTGTTCCGCGACGGGGCCGAAAGCGAGTCGGTCAACATCCTGACCCCTATCGACGCCAATAGCTTCACGTGGCAGTCGGTCAGTCGCACTTTGGACGGCGTGAGCCTTCCCGATACGCAGCCCGTCAAGATCGTCAGAGTGAAGTCCGGCAAGTGACGTTCGATCGCATAACAGAAAGAGTCTGATGAGTTCCTCAAAGGTGTCTATCATGAACAAAACAAGGATCAGTCTGGTGGTTGGAGCGTCCTTGGCGCTGCTGGGGGCGCAAATGGTCCATGCGCGTGGTTTTGGCGGTGCGTCTGGCGGCGGCGGGGGCATGCAGCGCGGAGGAGGCGGCGGGGGCATGCAGCGCGGAGGAGGCGGCGGGGGCATGCAGCGCGGAGGCGGGGGCGAGGGCATGCAGCGCGGCGGTGAATCCTTCGGCCGCGGGCAGCGTGGCGGCGAGTCTGCTGCTGGTGCCGCCAGGCCTGACGGTGTGCAACCCGGGGGAGTTCAAGCTGGCGGCACGCCACCCGGTGGATACGCTGCGGGACGTACTCCTTACGGTGAAGGAGCCGCAGTTGGACGGGCGGGCTCTAGCGGTACGCACGTGGGGCTGCCGACCGACGCTGGCTATGGCGTGCCGGCACGTGGAGCCGGCGCACCTGGAGTAGGCAGACCCGGAGTAGGCGCACCCGGAGCCGGCACACCTGGAGTCGGCAGACCGGGAGCCGGCGCACCTGGAGTCGGCAGACCCGGAGTCGGCGCACCTGGAGTCGGCGCTCCCGGAGTCGGCGCTCCCGGATATCCTGGGTACCGCCAGACGGAGGCGGTCAGCGGCAGCGTTTACGCCGCCCGTGGAGCCACCGTCAGGACCTCGTACAGCGGCGCCGGAATGTTCGGTCAGGGCTGGTACGCGGCACACCCGGGCGCCTGGTGTCCCACGGGCTGGACGGCGGGCCGGGCATGGGGCGTAGCCACTTGGCCGGCCGTCGGCTCGTGGTACGGTTGGGGCAGCAGCGTGCAGCCGGTGTATTACGACTACGGAAACAGCATCACGTATCAGGGCGATCAGGTGTACTATGGGGATCAACCCGCGGCTACGGCGGACCAGTACTACCAGCAGGCCTCCACATTGGCCCAGAGTCAGCCCGCGTCAGACCCCAATACGGGCGAATGGATGCCTCTGGGAGTGTTCGGGCTTGTCAGGGGAGATCAGTCCGATCCGTACTATGTGATGCAGTTGGGCGTCAACAAGTCGGGAGCGGTCGCGGGGAACTACCAGGACGTGCTGAGCGGGACTTCGGTTCCCGTCCAGGGCGCCGTAGACCAAAAGACCCAGCGACTGGCTTGGACGGTGGGAGAGAACAAGACGACGGTGGGCGAGACGGGAATCCTGAATCTGACCAAGGATGAGGCGCCTGCCCTGATCCACATCGGCAAGGATAAGACCCAGCAGTGGACGCTCGTGCGACTCAAGCAGCCGCAACCGCCAAGCGCGCAGCAGTGATGCCGGTGTTCATCGAGGGACGTGCCTGAGGACCCGCGGTCAAGCAGGAAACGTGGCGAAACAGGTTCGTTTTGTGGTTAGCCAATTGTCAAGGAGCGAATGGATGAGCACAGCAAAGAAGATGTGTCCGGCTCAGCATTGCGGTGGACTCCTGGTCGCCGCTCTGCTGATCGCGCTAGTCGGCGAGGCATCGATGAGTTCGGCGCAGGTGGTGCGCCGTCGGCGGGCGCCGGCCGCACCGGCGGAGGCCGCGGACTGGCAGCCCGACCGCACGGTGCTGCCGATCGCAGAGCCGAAGCTCAAACCCATCACCACATTGGACGCGCGCGATGCGAAGGCACCGCCCCGCTTCGAGGTGAAGGCCCCCAAGGGGGCGCCCAACGTCGTCATCGTCCTGATCGACGACATCGGCTTCGGCCATAGCAGCGCCTTCGGCGGGCCGGTCCAGATGCCGACGCTCGATCGGCTCGCGAACAACGGCCTCCGTTACAACCGGTTCCACACCACCGCCCTCTGCTCGCCAACCCGCATGGCCCTACTCACAGGCCGCAACCACCACTCGGCCAACTGCGGCTCGGTCCAGGAGGTCGCTACCGCCTTCCCCGGCAATCAGGGGAACCGGCCCAACAACGTGGCCCCGCTGGCCGAGATGCTCCGGCTGAACGGCTACAGCACCGCCGCCTTCGGCAAGTACCATGAAACGCCGCCGTGGGAGATCAGCCCGTCCGGCCCGACGGACCGCTGGCCGACCCGCTCGGGGTTCGACAAGTTCTACGGCTTCCTCGGTGGCGAAACGAACCAGTGGGCACCGCTCATCTACGACGGCATGACCAAGATCGAGCCGCCGCACGATTCCAACTACCACTTCACCACCGACATGACCAATCAGGCGATCAACTGGACGCGCTACCAGAGCGCCCTGACGCCCGAGAGGCCGTTCTTCGTCTACTTCGCCACGGGCGCGACGCACGCCCCGCACCACGCCCCCAAGAAGTACATCGCGAAGTACCAGGGCAAGTTTGACCAGGGCTGGGACACGCTGCGGGAGGAGACGCTGGAGCGTCAGAAGAAGCTCGGCGTCGTGCCGAAGGATGCGAAGCTGGCTCCGAAGCCGAAGGACATCAAGGACTGGGACACGTTGACGGCCGACGAGAAGAAGCTTTTCGCCCGGCAGATGGAGGTGTTCGCCGGCTTCGCCGATCACACCGACCACGAGATTGGCCGGCTGGTGAAGGCCATCGAGGACATGGGCGCGATGGACAACACCCTGTTCTTCTACATCGTCGGCGACAACGGCGCAAGCGCCGAGGGCGGTCTGACCGGAACCTTCAACGAAACCGTGGTTCTGAACGGCTTGCCGGATCCCGTCGCGGACCAGCTCAAGCACTTGGACGACTTCGGCGGGCCGATGGCCTTCAATCACTTCCACGCCGGCTGGGCCGTGGCCGGCAACACCCCGTTCCAGTGGACCAAGCAGGTGGCCAGCCACTTCGGCGGTACCCGCAACCCGCTGATCGTCCACTGGCCCAAGGGGATCAAGGCCAAGGGCGAGGTCCGGTCCCAGTTCCACCACGTCATCGACGTTGCCCCGACAGTGCTGGAAGCCTGCGGGTTGCCGGAGCCGAAATCGGTGAACGGCACGGTTCAGAAGCCGATTGAAGGCGTGAGTATGGTCTACTCCTTCGACGACGCCAAAGCCGAGGACCGTCACACCACGCAGTACTTCGAGATGTTCGGCAACCGCGGCATCTATCGCGACGGCTGGACGGCCATGACCAAGCACCGCACGCCGTGGGCGTCCGCCCCCGACGGGCCACTCGAAAAGGACAAATGGGAACTCTACAACGTCGAATCGGATTTCAGCCAGGCCGATGACCTGGCCGCCAAGAATCCTGAGAAGCTCAAGGAGCTGCAGGCACTCTTTCTGAAAGAGGCCGTGAAGTACAACGTCCTGCCTCTGGACGACCGCAGCTACGAGCGTTTCAACCCTGCGCTCGCCGGACGGCCCGACCTGATGGGGGATCGCAAGACGCTCACGGTCTACGAGGGGATGACGGGGATGATGGAGAACGCCTTCATCAACGTGAAGGGCCGGTCGCACACAATCACCGCCGAGGTGGAGATTCCCAAGGACGGCGGCAAGGGCGTCATCCTCTGCCAGGGTGGGCGCTTCGCCGGCTGGAGCTTGTACCTGAAGGACGGCAAGGTGTCGTACGTCCACAACTGGGTCGGCAAGGAGCGGTACACCATCACCGCCCCGGAGCCGCTCGCCGCCGGAAAGGCCACCATCCGCTACGAGTTCGCCTATGACGGCGGCGAGCCCGGCTCTGGCGGCAAGGGGACGATCTCCGTGAACGGTGAGAAGGTGGCCGAAGGACGGATCGACAAGACAACCCCGTTCATCTTTTCGGCGGACGAGACGGCGGACGTGGGCCAGGACGACGCCACCCCGGTGACCGAGGACTACAAGGAAGGGCCTGGCGCGAACCGCTTCACCGGCAAGATCCTCAAGGTGACGGTGGACGTCGGCCAGCCAAAGCTCAGCGGCAAGGACGAATAGAGCATCTTAGCAGAGCGGAGGCTTGTCGACCTATTGAACTGAGACAACTCCCTCGACCTTGCCGTCTGCATCGACTTTGCGAGCCCCCGGAGGAGTGCCGGAGAGCGTCGGTCAAGTTTGCCGAATGTAGCAAGGGAGCGGCCAGTGCCGTTCTTGGCGCCATGGTTCTTGGCCTTTTCGCCCATGGAGGGGGTGCATGACCCGCAAACTTGCCGCGATCGGTCTGGTTTCGGCCGTCGTTGCGCTGACCGCTTCGACAGCATGGGCTCAAGGCTACGGTACGGACAGCCAGAACGTCCTTACACCGGCGACAGGCGGCATGGCCGGGGTGAGCGTGGCCGAGCCCCAAGACGTGCCGGCGGCGATCTTCGGCAACCCCGCCACGCTGTCGCAGTTCAGGGGGACCCAGTTCACGCTCGGCGGCGGCTGGGTCGAGGGCTACCCGAGTGTCACCAACGACGGCTCACTTCCCGGCGGGATACCTTTTAGCGTCACCTCCGGCACCCAAGGTTTCGCCGGCAGCGGAATCGGCGTCGCCCAGGACCTCCGACCGCTGGGCCTTCCCGGTACACTCGGTCTCGGGCTGGCCGGGCTGAGCGGACTTGGCGCAGAGTACCGCGGGAGAGCGCCGGCCGGTAGTTACGCCAATGACATCAGCGGCGAGTACTTCGTGCTCGGGATCAACCTCGGGGCGGGGTTCGAGCTGATCGATCGGCTCTCCGCGGGCGCGACGATGACGTTGGGGACCGGTTTCTCGCAAATGGGACTCACTCAGACCTCGGCGATGGTGCACGACTACGCGCTGCGTGGGACCTTCGGACTGAACTATGCGCTGAACGACTGCAACACTCTCGGGGCCTACTACCAGACCAAGTTGGGATTCCAGTTCCCCAACGCCTTCCGCCTGCCCGGCGGCGAGTATCGCAACGTGAACATCGAGCAGCCCGAGACCGTCGGGTTCGGGCTGGCCAATCGCCGTCTCCTAAGCGGCGATCTGCTCCTTGCCGCCGACGTCTACTACAAATCCTGGGAGAACGCCGATCTCTATCGCGACGTCTTCCTCGACCAGTGGGCTTTCGCCCTCGGCACGCAACTGACCCGCGGCAAGATGAAGTACCGGCTGGGCTACTCCTACAATTCCAGCCCGGTCAACCACAACGTCGGCAACAGCCTCAACGGTCACCCCGTCGCGCAGGAAGCGATCTACTTCCTCCAGGCGACGAGCCTGGCGGCGATCAATCAGCACCGGATCACCGGGGGTTTCGGCCGCGAGGACTTCTTGCTGCCGGGCCTCGACCTGGATTTCTTTGCCGGGGGCCTGCCCAAGACCAGCGATTCGTTCGGCGACCACACGCGGGCGTCGGTTGCCGTGTGGTACATCGGCCTGGGACTCACGTGGCGATTTGGCGATTCGGAGGCCCAGTGAGGGCTCTCCGCTCCCTCGGTCGTCTCCTGTTCGTCGGAATCGCACTGGCCGGAAGGCCAATTGAGTGGGGCCCAGGTTCTCCAGACAACCGACGATTCGGCCGGCGACACCCCGCGAAGTCGCCCGCCGGCCGGAATGTCCCGGGCCAACGTAGGGTTCGTCGAAGGAGCCAAGCCGCCGCATGAAAAGGGGCTACCCCCTTTTCGGCGGCTAGACCCCGGACCGGGCGTAGTCGCACATGGCCCGAAGGTTCGCCGCGGGGGTGTCGCGGGGGACTTCGCACCCGGCGCCGACGACGTACGCCGGGCCGGCCTGGCGATGGCACTCGGCGACCGCCGCGGTGATCGACGCCGGCGAGCCGTTGCGGAGCGCCGCCACCGGATCGAGGTTGCCCAGAAGGACCTGCTGCGGCCCCATCGCCTCGCGGGCCTTGGCCACCGGGACCATGAAGTCCAGGTCCACGATCTCGCAGCCCAAGGCGCCCATTCCTTTGAGGATCCGATTGGTATTGCCGCAGATGTGGAGACGCACCCGGGTGCCCAGGGCGTGGAGCCCCTCGACCATCTGCTGCTCGTACGGCAAGACGAACTCCCCGTAGATCTGCGGTCCGACCAGCGAGGCGGCCGCGTCACCCACCCCGATCAAGTCCACGCCCGCCTCCACCTGTGCCTTGGCGAAGCGGAGTTCCATCTCCAACACGAAATCGAAGAGATCGCGGACGAATTGGGGCTCGTCGTAGAAGTCGAGCATCAGGCGATTGATGCCCCGCAGATCGGCGGCCTCGGCGCAGGGGCCCTCGATCCAGCCCTCGATCAGCAGTTGTGCGCCCACCTTCTCGCGGAAAAGCGCGGCGGCTTGGACCCGGTCGAGCATCCGCCCGCCGCCCAGCGGATCGGGGGCCCTAAGCTTCGCCAGGACGGTCTTGTCGGCCAGGAGCGAATTGGTCTCGTCGATGGCGGGCGGTTGGTCGTCGAAGTAGTGGATCGCCGCTCCGCAGTCGGCGGCCTCTCGCGCCGGATCGGAGATACACGAGACGTAATCGAACCCGAACCGCTCCGCGGTGGCAAGCTGCCCCTCGACCAGCACGCGATAATCCCGCGCATAACGCCCGTACGGCACGCCGATCTGGTCGGCGGCGAACATCATCGTGATCGGCATTAGCGGCAGCGAGTCCGTCTGGCGGCCCTCGATCTTCGCCACGATCCGCTCGTATCCGTTCATGGTGTGCTTTCTCCCGGTTGTGTCGCGTCACCAATACTGGCGTCAAAGCCCGCGGGCTGCGACCCGTGCGCTTTCGGCTGGTTGTTCTGATGCCGGCTCCGCTTTGATGACCTTCTCGTCGAAGCTCGCCGCCACGCGGTGCCCGGGGGGGACCACCAGGAATCGCTCCTCGTCCCAGCGGCCATCCACGAGATCCTGCACCAGCGCCATGTCGCCCCGGAGCTTCTCAAACTTCCAGCCCCGCTCGGCGGCCTGCCGCCGGGCGGTCTGCTCGAAGCGGTCGTCCGGCTCGATCCCCATCTCGATGTAGGCGATGCCACTGTAGTTCCGCGTCATGTTGCTGAGTTGCTCGTAGAGGAACTTGGCGTTGTCCTCGCCGTACTTGGCGGCCAATTCCTCGTACGACATGACCATGCCGCTTTTTTGCGCGATGGACTGCGGGTTCTGCTGATGGGTGTTCTCGCCCCGCTCGATCCAGCCGCTGGTCTTGAAGTACACCCCGGGATGGCTCTCGAAATACTCCAGATACCGTTCCTTGCTCCCCAGGAAGAGCGTGATGCAGTCGTGGGCCCTGGGAACGACGAGGGGAATCGCCCCGGCCCAGAGCCCCACCAGGCCGTTGCTGCACAGGCCGTAGCCGAAGAGCACGGCGTCGTACGCCGCCGCATCGACCGCGCCAAGGACCTCCTGGAGCCGCGCGCCCATCCCGGCTTGCCCGATGTCGTGCAGGCCCTTTTGCAGGAATTGCACGTCCACCTGGTTCACCGACCGGGCAACCGCGGCGCACAACTCGCGGTAGAGGATCTCGCAAGCGATCAGTTTCAGCCGCAAAGGGTGCGTCTCCTGCTTCGGGGGCGGTGGATCGTGGCCTCGTGAGCGACTATTATACGGACCGTGGCGAGGGCGGGCCAGTGAGCGTAGGGCGCGTGCCCGCACGCACGCGGATCGAAGACCAACCGGCGCGCCTTCGGAAGGATGCCTCCACGCGAGCCTGCCCTGTCCTTCTGATTGTCTCAAGCAGTCTACTCGTCGTCGCGGCGACCGGATTGCCGTGCGGCCAGGCCCAGTCCGCCCGGAAGGACTGGCCCATGCTGGCCCACGATCCGGCCCGCAGCGGCGCAACCGCGGTCGAGATCCGACCGCCCTTTGCGCGGAAATGGTACCGCCTCTTCCCGGACGAGGGCCTGATGGCCGGCGTCCAGCCGGTCGCCGCCGGCGGCACGGTCTACCTCGGTACGCTGGCCGGGGTCCTGCACGCGATCGACGACGCTACGGGCAAAGACCGCTGGACGTTCAAGGCAGGCGGATCGATTCTCCACACGTGCGCCGCCGCCAGCGGCAAGGTCTTCTTCGGGGCCGCGGATGGGCGAGTCTATGCGGTCCGCGCAGCCGACGGCCGGCTCGCATGGTCGTTGCCCACGGGTGCGGCGATCTGGAACGCCCCGCTCATCCACGACGGCGTCCTCGTCATCGGTAGCCGCGACGGCAATCTCTACGCCGTGGCGGCCGATACCGGTCGAGTCCGCTGGACGGCCCCAACCGGCGGGCCGCTCTTGTCCAGCCCCGCGCTGGACGCCAAAGCCGGCCGCGTCTACGCCGCCAGCGAAGACATGCGAGTTTACGCCGTTGACTTCCCAAGCGGCGGCGTGCTGTGGCGGACCGAGAAGCTGCCCGGCGCGACCTTTCGCGGCTATCACCCCGTCGTCGCACCTGACGGGGCGGTTATGGTCACCGTTGCGCCGGTCATGTCCCAGGATTCCATCGCCCCGATCCTCATGGACATGGTCAAGGAGGTCTTCGGCGACTTCGCGAGTTGGCGTCACACGAAGGAGGAAAACGCCCGGCTCCGCGAGCAGAACTTCAAGCAACTGGCCCAGCCAGGCACTTACGAGAGGCAACTGGAGCACCTCCGCAAGCGGCTGGCGGCCGAGCCGGCATACCAGACCTTCTTCGTCCTCGATCCCGAGACCGGCAAGCAGCGGTTTGTCGCCCCGATCGTGTATGCCGAAAGCATGAACGGCACCGGGGCGCCCGCGCTGGTCACGCCCGACGGCCGCGTGATCGTCAAGTACCAGGCCCTGCTGCGGAGCCGCTACGAGCACTATTCGCCCTTCTTGAGCGTCGGCTACCTCGACACCCGCACCGGCCGCATCGCGCCGATCATGGACCAGTCGCGGACCTACGGCTGGCACGACAGCCTGCTCTTGGTCCACGACGAGCAGTGCCAACTCAGCCTGGCCGGCCGCGTGCTCATCAACACCCACCAGGACAACGTGAACGCGATGGACCTGGACACGCTCAAGGGCTACGGGCAGCCGTTCTCGACGAACATCCACGAGCCGCGGCCCGGCGAGGCCCTCAGCATCTGGGCCCACGTCCTTCGCGACGAGCCGGTGCCGGTCGGTAAGGAATGGCTGATCCGCGGCACGGCCGTCTACGGCGGCGGCTCGGCGATCGACGTGCCGGTCTCGGTGGCCGGCGACAGCTTCTATTATATCCCCACGCACGAGATGAACTCCGGCTGCGCCGTCATCGCCTACAAGATGCAGCCCGGCGGGACTGCGGGCCGCTTGCCGCAGCCGTCCAGCAAGAGGCTCACACCGGAGGATCGCGAGAGAATCCGCGGGCTTCGCTGGGATTGGGACGCACTCCAGACGCCCCGCGTCAACCACGTGCTCAAGGAGCTGGCCCTCGAAGTGCCCGGCACGCGGCGCCAGCCGCTGACCGACAAGGCCGCCGCGGCGGTGGCCGCGATTCCTGACGCGGAGCTGGACCGCATCCTCTGGGAGGCGAGGGGGATCGAGTTCCCTGGCGACCAAGCGGCGGGTGGCACGGGCGGCTCGCCCGCCCGTGGAAACGTTGCACTGGGAGACAAGCTGCCAGTGCCGCCGTTGCGCGAAACGCTGGCCGCAGGGGTTAAGGAGCTGATCGGCATGCTCTGGCGCCCGCTTGTGTTTCCTGCCGGCAAACATCCGATTGAGGCCTATCGCTTCTTCATTGAGCCGACCGAGACATTGGAAACGCTTGCCCGGGCGTATCCGTACCTTGACCCGCAGTTGCAGGTGCGAGTGAAGCGCTACGTCGCCGCGATGCAGAGACCCGGCGGCCCTTTGGACGGCCCGACCGGGCGACGAACCTTCGACCCCAACGTAGGCGAGGTCCGATCGGCGTACGACGTGCCGCCCGAGAAGCTCTGGCGCGTGAACGACGACATCACCCGCAGCGAGCTCGCCCGGCTCTACCCGATCTGGCTCTGGGCCCACGCGACCGGCGATTGGAAGCACGTCCAGAGTCATTGGAAATCGCTGGCAGACTTCGCCTCGCGGGAGCCAAACCGGACCAGTGAAGACTGCCGCAACGGGCACGTGGCCGGCCTGATTGCCTACTGCCGGATGGCGCAGCGGCTAAAGGACCAAGCCGCGGTCGATCGCGGCATCGCCGTGGCCCGCAAGGCGATGCGCCAGCGGCTGGTCTTCGAGCTGGCCCATCCCGCCGGGGCCGTGATGGCCGAGGTCCCCGCCGCCCGGCACATCTTCGCCCGCTGGCGGAATCTCACGCCCGAGGTCGCCCGGCTGATCGCGACCTGCGCCGGCGAGCCCCAGCGGCACTTGATGGAGGTGTTCGTCGACTACCATCGTCCGACATGGTGGCTGGCGTGGAACGTCGAGCTGGCCTGGCGCAACGAGGTGCCGTTTTCTTTCCCGACCATGTCTGCCGAGATCTTCACCGCCAAAGCCCTGATCCTCAACGAGCCGGTCGAGAAGCTCCGCCGCTACCTCGACGTCCCCTGGTGCAAGGCCGACCTGTTCTACATTCGGAAGATCGTTCATTGCGTCGAAGCCGAAGGCACGGCACGGTGGCAAGACACCCGCTAACCATCCGGCGGTGCGGATTCTCTCCGTTTCTTCGTGTTGGAGCTTGACATCCCGAAACCTCTACCCACAATTAGGTATGGGCGACGAACGTGCCATTGGAGAGGAAACACGTGAGCCAGTCGTTCGAACAACTCAAGTCCGAACTCTTGTAGTTGCCCACCAACGCCCGTGCTGAGTTGGCATCCTTCCTCATCGATTCCCTTGACGAGGGGGCCAACGTGCCCCAAGTGACATCCCCGAGGGCATGACCATGGGCACTTGGGCAGACTATCCGCTCTCGGCCTTTCGGGCCGCTGGCTCGCCACTCGCGATTCGTCGTCCAGCCTTCGTTACTCCGCGAACCGCTGCCGGCTTCGCGGGATGCGCCGCCGCAGGTTCTCCTTGCCGACGTAGAGCCCCTCCTTCGATGCGTCCCGCTGGAGTTCTTCGTAAAGCTCCATGATCGCCTTGTGCCGATCCGCCGGCGCGGGATGGCTCTGCAAGAACGGCGGAAGCGGGATGCGATGAGCAATCAACTGCTGTTGTGCGTCCAGAATCAGCCGGGCCAGCTCCCTCGGGTCATAGGCGGCCTGGTAGGCCCAGCGGGCGCCGTCGCGGTCGGCCTCCGCTTCATCCTCCGGTTGAAACGGGCGAGTCCAGACCTTCATCGCCGTCGCTCCCTGGGCGAAGAAGTCATCGAACGACATCCGGCGAGGTCCGCCGGCAAAAGTCTGCTGGGCGAGCTTTACGCGCCGGGCCCGGGTCAAGAGATGCCCGCGATCCAAGTGTGAAAGCTCGTGCCCGACGATTCCCACCAGCGCCGCCTCGCTCCCCGCCGACTCCAAGAGCCCCCGATAGAAGACCAGCGAGCCGCCCGGAAACGAGCGGGCGTCGCAGCGGGGCGACTCGGCCAGGTAGATCTGGATGTTGCCGTAGCGGCGCCTATTGGACATGAGCGGCTGGATCGCGGCCGCCAATTCGCGGAGGTAGTTCACGTCCTTCCCGCGGCGGATCACCTGGATCTTCTCGCCCTTCAGCCAGGCAAGGTAGGCCTGAAGGGCGTCCTCGCCCATCCGCCGCTCTTCCTCGGCGGAGACCTCGATCCTGGCGAGTGCCTTCTTCTCATCCTCGCTCGGGGGACCGAACATCCGGTCGAACATGGCTTCCGGACCACCGAAGGGGAAGTTAGGGAGGCGGGCGCTTGCGGTCTTCGGCGGCGGCTCCGCAGCCGACCCGCGGCAAAACGCCAGCGCCGCAAGGGCAGAGGCGACCCAAACGCCGGCGGCGACCTTCCCGCCTCGTCGTCGCCGTCGAGCAGAAACAACTCGGGGGATCGCCATGACTAGTCGTCCGGAGCTGATGTAAGAACACTTCCGATCCCGCATGATTTCATTCTTGTCCGGACTCCTCCATCTGCAAGTGCCTATCGCGATTTTCCATAGGAGATTTCCCGATTCCGGGAGGGCGAGGCTCCTGCCGAGCCCAGCAAGCGCGCTGGATTCGCAACCGCCAATACGGTCCGGCGGGAGCCTCGCCGTCCGAGTTGCGCCAAGAATCCGCTCCTGTGCCCGCGGAACCGGGCGAATTGACTTCTCCGCCGCCCCCGGCCACAATGGCGGTGGCTCTAAGCCGCACTCAACAAGACTTCCGAAGTCTTCGGGACTTCGGAAGTCTCCGCAGCACGAACCGGAGAAAGCCAAGCGAGGTATACCATGTCGCTGCCACTGCGAACCATTTCCGCCCGGATCTCCGCCGTCGTGCTCGCCGCCTGGACCGTCGGTGCCTGTCCGGCCGCGCCGCGGGAAGACCCGCTCTATGTCGGCTGGGCGGCAACCGACATCACTCCCGCGAAGCCCGTCGCCCTGGTCGGGCAGATGCACAAGCGGATTTCGCAGTCGGTCCACGACCCGCTCACCGCCACCGCTTTGGCCCTGGAAACCCGCGGCCCCGACGGCGGCAAAGAGCAGGCGATCATGATCTCCTGCGACCTGGTCGGCATCCTCAAGGCCACGCAGGACCGGGTCAAGGAGCTGGTCAAGGCCAAGCTCCCGGATTTCGACTCCGCCAAGCTCTTTCTCAACGCCACCCACACCCATACGGCCCCCGGCCAGGCCGACGGCACCTTCGGCGACCGCTACGACGTGAGCAAGGACCCGGGCGTGATGAAGGCCTCGGAGTACGCCGACTTCCTCGTCGCGCGGCTTGCAGACGCGGCGGTCAGGGCCTGGCAGGGGCGAAGACGCGGCGGGATGAGCTGGGCCTTGGGCCAGGCCGTGGTAGGCCACAACCGCAGGGCCGTCTACTTCGACGGCACCGCCGCCATGTACGGCGACACCAGCCGCAAGGAATTCGATTCGCTCGAGGGCTACGAAGACCACGGCGTGGAGATGCTCTTCTTCTGGGACGAAAAACGCGAGCTGACCGGGATGGTCCTCAACGTCGCCTGCCCGTCCCAGGAGACGGAAGGCGAGATGTACGTCTCGGCCGACTTCTGGCACGAGATCCGCCAGGAGCTCAAGAAGCGGCGCTCCGACAAGGTCCAGGTCTTTGCCCAGTGCGGCGCCGGCGGGGATCAATCGCCGCACTTCCTGGTCCGCTCTCAGGCCGAGCAGGTCCTGCTGCAAAGGAAGGGGATCTCACGCCGGCAGGAGATCGCCCTACGCGTTGCCCGGGCGGTGGATGAGGTGTTTCCCCTCGCGAAGCAGGATATCAAGGACAAGCTGGTCTTCAAGCACGCGGTGCTCGCGATCCGTCTCCCGAAACACGAGCCACCGGCGACGCCGTTCTACGAGACCGACAGCGTGCAACCGATCGAGTGCCACGTGGTGCGGCTGGGCAACGTTGCCCTGGCCACCAACCCGTTCGAGTTGTTTCTCGACTACGGCATCCGCATGAAGGCGCGGAGCAAGGCGGTGCTGACGCTGGTGGTAAACCTGTCGAGCGGGACCTGCGGCTACTTGCCCACGGCCAAGGCGGTCCGCGGCGGCGGCTACAGCGCCGACAAGTTCATCGTCGGGCCCGAAGGCGGGCAGGTCCTGGTGGAGGAGACTGTCAAGAGGATCAACCAGATGTGGGAGCCGTGACTTCGGCGAACCGCTCCGAGCCTGCCCTAGCCACAATACCGTTCAAATAGTCATAACCACCGACTCCATAAAGGTTTTCGTCAACGG
>CAYGZA010000006.1:0-60485 GCA_964354135.1 uncultured Planctomycetaceae bacterium | reverse complement strand
CGTCGACCTCCCGGCCGGAAACCTTCAACTGGATGCGGCCGTCCTGGGGCAGACGCCGCTCGGCGATATTGAGCCGGGCCATGATCTTCAACCGACTGATGATCGCCGCCTGGAAACGGCTGATCTCCGGCGGCACCGGCTGAGGGTGCAGCACGCCGTCGATGCGGTAGCGGATGCGGAGCCCGCTCTGCTCCGACTCGACGTGGACGTCGCTGGCCCGCGTCTCGATCGCCTCCAGCAGGATCTCGTTGACCAGCCGGACGACCGACGGCTCCTGGGCCATCTCCGATAGCTCCGAGCCGTCGGACTCGATCTGGTCCAACAGCTCCACGCGGTCGTCGGCCGTCTGGGCCAAGAGCCCCTCGACGGTCTCGCTGCCCACGCCGAGGTGCGTCTTGATGAGCTTGGCGATCTCGCTGCGGGCCGCGAGCACGGGCCGGATCGTCTTGCCGGTGGCCAGGGCCAGCTCGTCCAAGGGATACAAGTTGAACGGATCGTTCGTGGCGACGATCAACGCGCCGTTCTGCTGCCGGATGGGAAAGAGCGACTCGCGGTAAATAAACTTCGGGGGGAAGGTCCCCAAGAGCGACAGGTCGATCTCTGCTTCGGCCAAGTCGATGAACTCCAGGCCGACCTCTTCCCCCAAGGCGCGCAGCGCCGCCTCCTCGGTCAGAAAACCGAGTTCCACGGCCACCTGGTCCAGGCGGGCGCCGTCGTTTTGGGCGCTGCGGGCCTGTTCCAGTTGGCGTGGCTCAAGGAGCCCTTTCTTGAGCAGGATTTCCCCGGATTCCATGAGATGCCTTCCCTCCCGACTTTTCCGCCGCGTCCGCTTCCCTTCACGATACGAACATAGACCCCGTCTCGTCCAGCAGGTTTTGCCCCGTCGGTGTCGGAAAAAGCACTGAAGAGGGGGAATGGTCTCGTCTGAAGGGGTATGGCCTGTGTCCCTCCTCAGAATAGAACCCCATGGGCGGTTGTTGGTTCCGTGATACCTCGCATAGGTGGTCTTATTCCTCCGCCTATGGCGGAACAATCCGGCGACTCCGAGTCTGGAATGGTTTTCGCCATCGGTCGCCGCGATATTGAGATACCCTTATCCGATTCGAGGGGTTTAATACTGGGTATGCGCGAAAGGGAGGTCTTGGCCATGAAACCGCTCTGCCGGCTTTTTGCATGTCTCATGCTATTGGTCTTCGCCGCGGAGTTGTGGGCGCAGCGCCCGGAAGGGGGCCGCCGCGGAGATCGGCGAGGCGGGCCGGATCGCGGCCAGATGCCTGGTCCCCCTGGCGGTGGTTGGGGCGGGCCGGGTGGAGGCGCGATGCCCGGGATGCCTGGCCCTCCTGGCGGCGGTTTTGGACCCCCTGGTGGTCCTTGGGGGCCTCCCGGCGGTGGATGGGGCCGACCGGGTGGAGGTGGGATGCCCGGCGCTCCCGGCGGTGACGACCGCCAAGCGCGCCTCGACATGATGCTCCGGCGACTCGACCGCAACGGCGACGGCGTGATCTCCCCCTCAGAAGTCGATGGCCCCATGCGGGGAATGTACGACAATATCGTCCGAAGGGCCGGGCTCGATCCGGGGTCGCCGATTGCCGTCTCCGCCCTTCGGGAAGCGATGATCCGCAACGCCCCGAGACCCGGGGAGTCGGGGCGCGGCGGTCCCCCCTCGTCTGCCCCCGGCGGTCCACCGGGTGGGCCGCCCGGCGCTCAAGCACCGGACGGCGGCAAGAAAGACGCTTCCGCCGCCGGCCAGTCGAGCATGCCTGGATTCGGCGTGGGCGTGAAGGGGTCGGTCCCACTGGGTTTTGGCCCGCCGATGGCGACCCAGACGGCCAGCTCGTCGGGGTCACCTTCCGGTCAGACCCAAGCCCCCCCCTCCGGAGGCAAACCCAATCCCAACCCGTCGCCCTCAGAATCGGAAAAGGCGCAGGTGGATGCCAGGGTTCGGCAGTATGCCGAGAACCTCCTGCGGCAATACGACAAGAACAAGGACGGGGTCTTGGATAAGGACGAAGCGAGCCAGTTGCGCGGGGGCTTGAGGGATGCCGACCGCAACGGCGACGGAAAAATCACCCAAGACGAGCTGACCGCCAAGCTCGTCGAGTTCAGCCAGCGGGACGGGGGGCGATCGGATTCGGGACGCTCCTCGGGCGGCGGGAGCGGGGGCGGCTCCTCGACCGTCACAAGCGTCTCCGGTAGCAGCGGGCGGACGTCCTACCGGTTCCTGACGCCCAAGGAACGCTTGCCCAGCGGGCTTCCCGAGTGGTTTTCGCGGAAGGATGCCGATGGGGACGGCCAGGTCAGCATGGCAGAATACTCCCGCGCCTGGTCCGACGAGATGGCTCGGGACTTTTCCAAGTACGATCTCAACGGCGACGGCATCGTGACGGCGTGGGAGTGTCTGAAGGCGAAGAAGTAGGCATCGGCTTTCAGCTATCGGCTATCAGCTTTCAGCCGCACACGGCGCGGCGTAAACTTCCCCGCGTAGACTTCCGAAGTCTTAGAGACTTCGGAAGTCTGTCTGCGCAACCGGCTTTCGGCCATCTCCCTGCGGAGCCGATACGGCCTCCTGCGATCCAGTCTTCCTCTCGGCCCAATCGCCCGCAAGCGGGAGGCTTTTTTGGTATCCTATTGCCGCTAGGAATCCCCTCTTTGCGTCAAGGAGCCCGGCCGTGTCTGAAATCGTGCGTTTTTCCGTCTCGCTGGAAGATGACCTGCTCAAGCAGTTCGACCGCTACTGCCGGGAGGAGCAATTCGCCACGCGGAGCGAGGCGGTGCGGCAGTTGATACGCGACACGCTCACCCGCCGGGCATGGTCGTCCCACTCCCACGAGGTGGCCGGGACGCTCACCCTGGTCTACGACCATCACCGGCCGCAGCTTCGCGACCGGATGCTGCAGCTCCAGCACGATCATACGGACCTGGTGGTGGCCACGCTGCACGCCCATTTGTCGCACGACTTGTGCCTGGAGGTGATCGTCCTCCGCGGCCCGGCCAACCGCCTCCAGAAGGTCGCCTCCCAACTGCGGGGTCTTAAGGGGATCTACAAGGGGGAGCTGGTCATGGCCAGCGCCCACGCCCCCTAGCGGTCCGACACGCTTTATTTGTGGGGTGGCACGGGCAGCTTGGAAAAAGGGGACAGTCCCCATTTGTGCGAAGCACCCTTCGGGCCGTTCCGGCAAATGGGGACTGTCCCCTTTTTCTCCTACTAGGCGTGTCGGACCACTGGGGCCCCTCGACACCGCCTCCGTCCGGTAATACAATATGGCATATCGTATTACCGACCGGAGCCTGCCTCGATGCGTCGTACCGTCGTTTGCCTATGGTTTGCCGCGGTCTGTCTCTCTGCGGCGACCCGGGCCGCGGCCCACTTCCAGGTCCTGCTGCCGACCGAAGACGTCGTCTCGCCTGAAGGCCCGCGGACCGTCGATCTGGCGATCCTCTTTACGCATCCCATGGAGCAAGGGCCCGTCATGGAGATGGGGACGCCGCAGCGGTTCGGGATGCTCGCCGCCGGCAAGCGGCACGACCTGAGGGAATTGCTCCGCCCCAAGAAGGTCCGGGGCAAGACGGCCTACACCGCCTCCGTGCCGCTCAAACGGCCGGGAGATCACGTCTTCTTCATCGAGCCGGCGCCCTACTGGGAAGCCGCCGAAGAGAAGCTGATCGTCCACTACACCAAGGTCGTCGTGAGCTTCTCGGGCGTGGAGAAGGGCTGGGACGCCATGGTCGGCTTCCCGGTCGAGATCGAGCCCTTGGTGCGGCCGTACGGCCTCTGGACCGGCAACACGTTCCGGGCCGTCGTGAAGCGGGACGGCAAGCCGCTGCCGTTCGCAGTCGTCGAGGTGGAGTACTACAACGAAGGACATCGGGTGAAGACCCCAAACGACGCCTTCATCACGCAAGTCATCAAGGCCGACTCCAGCGGCGTCTTCTCCTACAGCATGCCCAAGGCCGGCTGGTGGGGATTCGCCGCGCTGGTCGATGGCCCCGAAAAAATGAAGAACCCCGCCGGCAGGCCCGTCGACGTGGAGCTGGGCGGAGTGATCTGGGTCAAGACGGTGGACATGAAGTGACGCAAGAGAGGTTCCTGACACATTTTGTGGTCCTTTTGCGGCCGGAGGAGCGCTGATGCACATTGAGGAAGGCGTCTTGTCGGCTTCGGCGATGGGGCTGGGGATTCTCGGCGCCAGTGCCGCGCTGGCCGCCGCGGGCACGGCCGTCGGGCTCCGCAGGCTCGACTACCAGCGCGTTCCCCAGGTCGCCATGCTCAGCTCGGCCTTCTTCGTGGCCTCGCTCATCCACGTGCCGTTGGGCGTCGGCTCGGTCCATTTGGTGCTCAACGGCCTGGTCGGGCTGGTCCTCGGCTGGGCCGCGTTCCCCGCGGTCCTCATCGCGCTCTTCCTGCAAGCGGTCTTCCTCGGTTTCGGCGGCCTCACGACCCTGGGCATCAACACCTTGACGATGGCCGTGCCCGCGGTCGCCGTGTACCACCTCCTCCGCGGCACGGTCCGCGCCGAGAGCGACGGGATCGCCTTCGCCGGCGGATTGGCCGCCGGGGCGTTCGGGGTGCTTCTCGGTTTGGCCCTGTGGGCCGGGGCGATGATCGCCGCTCAGCCGGAATTCCGGGCCCTGAGCCAGGCCGCCGTCGTGGCCCATTTGGGGCTGGCGGTGATCGAGGGCTTGGTGACGGCCAGCGCGGTGGTGTTTCTGCGCAAGGTCCGCCCCGAGCTGCTGGAAGCCCCGCTGCTTGCGGCCGGCCTGGAGGTCTCCGATGCCTGATTGCCCGCTCGGGCCGCTTTCCTCGTGGCCGGGCCAGGCAGGGCTCGTGCGGCATCGGCTTCTCGCCCCGTGGCTCTTCTCGTTGACGTTGGCAAGTCTCTTCCCGGCGACGCCCGCCTTTGCGCACCGGCTCAACGTCATCGCCACGGTGGAGGGCAAGACGATCACCGGGGAGGCGGTCTACGTCAGTGGGAACCCGGTCCGCAACGCGACGGTCACCGTGCTGGACCCCGCCGGCCGGACGATCGGTCAAACCACCACCGACCAGCAAGGGCGGTTTTCCATGGCAATCCGGTTTCGCTCGGACCATCGGGTCGTGGTGGATGCGGGAGAAGGGCACACGAAGTCCGTCACCGTGCGAGCCGACCAGATGCCCGGCAATCTCCCGGCGCCGGATGCGGCCGCCGCTTCGCCGGAGGGCAAGTCCGGCCTCGCGCCTGCTCCAACGGCCGCGGAAGGCGCCTCGGCGTCGTCTGCCGAATCCCAGACCTCGACCCAAACAGCGGCCGAACTGTTGGCCCGGCTCGAGGCGGTCGAGAAGCAGTTGGCCGAGCTGCGGAAAGAGCTGGCCCGCCACGAGAACAACGTGCGCCTCCACGACATCCTCGGCGGCATCGGCTGCATCCTGGGCTTTACGGGCCTGGCATTCTATTTCCTCGGCGTGCGGCGCAAGGAGAGGGCTGAACGAACGAAGCCGGGTGAGGGAGGAAACCACGAATGACGGACGTCGCATGTCGAGAGAACGCCGAATGACGAGGCACCAACCGGCGCCGCTGCGTTGTTCTCTCGGGCTTCGTGCTTTGTCATTCGCTCGTCACCGGTGATTCTGGTTTCAACATTCGCTATGTCCGGTCTATTCCCACAGCGCGAAGGGCATGCACGTAGCCGCTGGCCGCTTGAGCGACCCGATCCGCGAGGGCGGGTCGTGGCGGCCGTGGTCTTCTCGGTTTTCGTGGGCGTGGTGAACGGCTTTCCCACGCTCGCGCTGGCCCTTGCCGCGGGGGTCGCTGCGGCCCTGCTCGCGGGGTTGTCCTGGGGTGAACTCTTCAGGCGGCTGGCCCCGCTGAATCTCTTCATGCTCTTCCTGATCGTGCTCGTGCCCCTGACCGCCGGCGGACTCCCCCTGGTGGAATGGGGCCCCCTGAGTTACTCCCGCGACGGTTTCCTGCTGGCCGCGCGTGTTGCGCTCAAGGGGAACGCAATCGTAGCCGCGCTGGCCGCCCTGCTCGGCACGCTCGACATCATCACGCTGGGACACGCCTTGCGCCACCTCCGGGCCCCCGACAAGCTCACCCATCTACTCCTTTTCACGGTCCGCTACATCGACGTCCTCCGGCGCGAGCACCGGCGGCTCGTAGCCGCGATGCGGCTCCGAGGCTTCCGCCCCCGCATGAGCCGGCACACGTACCGCAGCTACGGTTACCTCGTCGGGATGCTCCTTGTGCGGAGCCACGACCGCGCCGAGCGAATCCTCGCGGCGATGAAGTGCCGGGGGTTTCGCGGACGCTTCTACCTCCTCGACCACTTCGCCTTCTCGCGCTGCGACGTGTGCTTCGCGGCCCTCTCGGCGAGTACCCTGCTCGTGCTGGCCCTGGCGGAGTGGTTATGAGCGACTGTCTCGTGCGGCTCGACGGCGTGAGCTTCTCGTACGGCCCGGATCGGCCCGTGCTCGAAGCTTGCGACCTGCAAGTCGCGCCCCGAGAGCGCGTCGGCCTGGTCGGGGCGACCGGGAGCGGGAAGACAACGCTCTTGGCCCTGATCGTCGGCCTCTTGCGGCCGACCGCGGGTCGGGTGGAGGTGTTCGGCAAGACGCGGACCCGCGAGGCCGATTTCCAGGAGATCCGCGGCCGCGCCGGGCTCCTCTTCCAGGATACCGACGATCAGCTTTTCTGCCCCACGGTGGCCGAGGACGTCGCCTTCGGGCCGCTCAATCTCGGCGTGCCGCGCGACGAGGTCCGCCGGGTCGTCTCCCGCGTGTTGGAGTCGCTCAGCTTGAGCGGATACGAGAACCGCATTACGTATAGGCTCTCCGGGGGGGAGAAGCGGCTCGTGGCCCTCGCCACCGTCCTGGCCATGCAGCCCGAGTTGCTCCTCCTGGACGAGCCGACCAGCGGCCTGGACGAGCCATCCGTGGAGCGCGTGGCCGGGGTCTTGGCGGGTCTGCCGCAGGCCATGCTCATTGCCTCCCACGACCGACGGTTCCTCCGCTGCCTGGGCAGCCGTGCAATAGCTCTTGCGGGGGGGCGATTGAATCCTGCCAACCTCTGTGGACCGTAATTCCAGAGGATCCGGTAAGGTCGCATTGCACGGCCGCGGCACTCCGACCCGATAACGAAAAGGGGGGATATCGCAAGGTCTCCCAAGACCGCGGCGGGCCGAGTGGACCCCTCTTCCTGTCGGTACTTTCCGCGGGACGGAACCGTATAATGACCGCGGGCAGTTCTTGACCCTCAGGGCGACGCAACTCCCGAGAGGATACCATGCGGACCCAACTCTTCACGGCGTGCATCGGGGCCCTCTTTCTGGCGAGTCTCGCAACCGAGGGGCGGGGGCAGTCGAGTACGTCGGGCAGGGTGGTTCAGGGGATGTTCGGCACCCGAACGCTCGGCGTACCCTTGAGGCCGATGCCGCGGGGGTTCGGCGGCGGGATTGCCACGGGCTATGCCGGCGAGTTTCAGGGCAGGAGTCGCTCGAACGGGGCCATGATGTTCAATTCCTCGCCCCTGCCTATAACCGGGATCGCGCCCCCGCGCCCGCCGCTCTGGTCCCCCAGGGCATCGTCGTATTATCCTCCTTTAGCGACCGAGATTCCGCCGGTTCCGAGCCAGGTTGCCCCGCAGCCGCAGCGCGCGCCGGTTTCCATGCCGCCGCGCGAGCAGTGGTTTGGCGCCCCCGGCGAGGCCGAAGCCTCTCTTGCGCCTCCCGTCGGGGCTACGCCCGGTGAGGCTGCCCCGGCGGGAGGCGAAAACGTGGCCACGGCAGCCGGAAGCACGGAGGCCGCTTCCGGCGGGCAACCTGCCGCGCCGCCGGCACTGCCGGGGCCGCCCCGACTGACCGTGGGCTTCCCGTCCGCCCCGGCGACCACGGAGCCCGGGGCGGTCCTCTCCTCGATCTTCGACCGCTCCGCGCAAGTGCGGACGGTGAAGCGCTGGCCGGTCACCGTGACGGTGCAGGGCGAAACGGCCGTCCTCCGCGGCCGCGTGGCTACGGATCACGACCGCTTGTTGGCCGAAGCCCTGGCCCAAATGCAGCCGGGAATATGGAAAGTGCAGAACGAGCTGGTCGTGGAATCGCCGGCCAGTCCTGCCGCCGGCAAGGGACCGTGAAGAGATTGCCTGTGTAATTCTGGCGTAGGACGGCCTTTCCAGGCCGTCATTTCTGCGAGACGGCCTGGAAAGGCCGTCCTACGAATTCGACCAAGTCGTCACTTCCCGAGCCCGAAGCCCGCCCCCAGCCGCTGAGACCTTACTGGGACGACTCTTTCCTCTCTGATCGACCGAGCGCCGCGGAAACCCGTCGTGGCAGATCGGCTTCCTCCAGTCCTTCGATGCCGCCGGGAAGGGCCAGCGACCAGTTGGGCCACTCGGCGGTCGTGCCGGGCATGTTCGGCCGCTCCTCCACGGCCAGGGCGTCTTCCAGGGTCGCCGCCAGGACCAGCGACGGCGCCTCGCCCAGGCGGCGGTACGTCTCCTCGACGACCTGAGGTGCCGTCGCATCCGGCCTGTCGGGGACCAGTCTGCTGAGACGCTGCCGGAGTCGCCCCGTCGCCTCGTCGGCGTTGCGTCCCATGGCCTGCTGTGCCGCCAGATCGCTGCCGGTCCACAGGCCGGCGATGGTCGGCAGGTCGTGCGTGGTGGTCGCAGCCAGGGCCAGCGGCAGATACTCCGACGGCGGCCGGTCTTCGAACCAAAGAACGCGGAGCGACAGGACCCGCCGCTCGGCCAGCCGGCGGCGGACCTCGTCTTCCACCGTGCCCAAGTCCTCCCCGACCACGAAGGCCCCCGCCCGCCGGCTCTCCACAAGCACGATGCCCAAGAGTTCGTCGGCCGGGTAGCGGACGTACGCCCCGCCGGCCGGACCGAAGCCTTCGGGAATCCAGAAGAGCCGGAACAGTCCCATCACGTGGTCGATGCGGAGTCCCCGCCCGTGCCGAAGGACCGCCCGCAGCGTCTGGACGATCGGCCCGTACCCGGCGGCCCGCAGCTTGTGAGACACCAGCGGCGGCACTTGCCAGTCCTGACCGGCGGGGTTGAAGCCGTCGGGCGGGGCCCCGATCCGGCAGCCGGTCGCCAAGAGGTCCTGCCAGATCCAGGCGTCGGCCCCCCCGGGATCGAATCCCACGGGCAGGTCCAGCACCAAGGGGAGCACCTCCGCGGCCGCCGCCAACTGCCGTTCCGACAGCCATTGAAGCCACTGGTGGAAGCGGACCCGCCGGGCACGCTCCTCGGCGAAACGCTGCACCGCTGCGCCGCCGGGATCGCGGTATTCCGCCGGCCAACGGCGCCAGTCGCCGCCGAAATGCTCCGCCAGCGCGCAGTACCGCGCGAACGGTCCCAGCTCCCTTTGCCGCTCGCGGCAGTAGCGGTCGAAACCCTCGTCTTCCTGGAAATCCACCCAGATCGATTCCAGGGCCTCCTGCTTCCGCCGGAAGACGGCATCGCGGTCGATCCGCCGTTGTGCGTTGAGCTTCCGGCCCAGGGCGGACAGGTTTTCCAGCACGGCTCCCAGGCCCCGTGCCCCGGGAACCTCCTCCACCCGCAAGTAGAGTGGATTCAGGAACCGCCGGCTGCTGGGATAGTACGGGCTGGCCTGCTGCGGCAGCACCGGCACGTCGGCGCCCAGCGGATTGACCAAGAGCAGGCCCGCCCCGAGGTCCGCGGACCAGCGGGCGAGCCGCTTCAGGTCGCCCAGGTCGCCGATCCCCCAGCTTTTCCGGCTCCGCGCGGCGTAGAGTTGCACCGCCCAACCCCACGTGGGCTCGGGGAGCAGGCACTCGTCCGGGGCCAGAATGATCCGCACGTTCCGCTCGCTTCCCGCCGGCCGGAAATCGTGGTAACCGAAGGGTAGATCGGGCGGCAGGGGGCCGTCGATGCGAAGCGGCGTGCCGTCTTCGAGCGTGAGTTGCCCGGGCTGGCTCCAACGGCTTGCGTCCCCGGGATAGATGACGCGGACGGGCTCTTCATTCGCCGGGGCCGCCTCGGGCCGTTCGATCCCCATGGCGGCGAGGATGGCCGCGTGGGTTTCCGGGGCAGTGGCGTGCCAGCCGCCTTCAATGTCCCAGTAGCCGTCGTCGATTCCCCAGACATCTGTAGCCATCAGAGCCAACCTAGGTGCGATTTGCGAGTGCCTCGGCATGATAATTATCGCTTATGGGCGACGGGCAGTCTCCCCACCCCACCGGCGCGCAGCGCAGGTGCGGTCCTTTTGAGCCCAGTTGCCACCCAAAGCCCGCCCGGATATCCTTTGAGATCGGGCTGCGGGGCGGAGAACCATGCTGAGGGACGAGTCCGAAACTTGTCTGTCCCGGTATCGAGCAAGCCGGCAGGGCGAACCGCTCATGGTCGAGAGAGAAACCGAACCTCCGGCGGGCGGCCCGCTCGGCCCGGACGAAAACGGCCAGCGGCCTCCTACCCCCCACCCGCTGGCGCTGGAGGATGAGTTGGCCCTGTTGCGGGCCGTTTTGAGGACGTCGCCGGATGGCGTGCTCTTTGTGGACTGTGCGACGCTTCGGGTCTTGGACGCCAATCCCGCTCTCTGCCGAATGCTGGGGTACTCGCTAGACGAGTTGCCGGGGATGGAATCCCAGCGGATCGTGCCGCAGTTAGCCGGCGTGCCGGCGCCGGCGCGACCCGGCGCGGCAGCCGACGGCTACGAAACCCTCGCCGTAGTGCCGACCGTTTTCCGCACTCGCGATGGGGCGACCGCGCCGGTCGAGTGCCGAGTGCAGAGGGTAACCGTCTCGGCGAAGGAATACCTGGTCCTGGTCGCCCGGGCGGTGGGCGAGAACACCGGCGAGCCCGCTGAGAAGCAGCCCGCACAGTCAGGATCGGTTGGTGGCAGCGGGCCAGCCGCCGAAGGCCCACCGGCGGCAGAAGCCGCGAGCGACCCCGCGCAACCGTGCGACGCCCTGACCGGCCTGCCCGATCGCCGCCTTTTCGAGACGCGTCTGGAGACGGCGCTTGCGACGGCCCGCGGTCGCGCGGATTATGCGTTCGCCGTGCTCTTTGTCGATCTGGACGGCTTCAAGGCGGTCAACGACACGTTCGGGCACTTGGCCGGCGACGGGGTACTGTGCGAGATCGCCGCCCGGCTGACCCGGTGTATCCGGCCGGGCGACATGGTAGCGCGGTTCGGCGGCGATGAGTTCACGATCCTGGTCGATGACCTTCGCGGCCCCGCGGACGCCGTTGGGGTCGCGGAGAGGATCCAATCCCAGTTGGAGAAGCCCGCCGAAGTCGAGGGCCGGCCGGTGACCATCGCCGCCAGTATCGGTATCGCCCTGAGCAGAGAATCCTACCGAACACCGCAGCAGATGATTCACGACGCCGATCGGGCGATGTACCGCGCGAAGGCGGGTGGCAAGAACCACGGCGCCGTTTTTGCAGTCTCGGAAGGTTAGATCGTGTTGGGAGTCCCCCAATCTCACCAGGAGGTCTGATGAGTTCCCTTATGGCCATCTTCTGCGCTTCGATGCTCGCTTCCGCGCCGGGTGCCGAGGGCGCCCTGCGGCTCCCGGAAATCGCGTTCGAGAAGTACACCTTGCCCAACGGCCTGCAGGTCATCCTGCACCAGGATTCTTCCACGCCGATCGTGGGCGTGAACGTCTGGTACCACGTCGGCTCGAAGAACGAGCGGCCGGGCCGCACCGGTTTCGCCCACCTGTTCGAGCACATGATGTTCCAGGGCTCGAAACACTACGACGCCGACTACTTCGGCCCCCTGCAAGAGGCCGGCGGACGCCTGAACGGCTCGACCAGTCTCGACCGCACGAACTACTGGGAGACCGTCCCCTCGAACTACCTCGAGCTGGCCCTCTGGATGGAGTCGGACCGCATGGGGTTCTTGCTGCCGGCGATGACCCAGGCCCGGCTCGACAACCAGCGCGACGTGGTCCGAAACGAACGCCGCCAGAGCTACGAAAACCGCCCCTACGGGCTGACCTACGAGACGATGCTTGCGGCCCTGTACCCGCCGGAGCATCCCTACAGTTGGTCCACGATCGGCTCGATGGAGGACCTGGGCGCGGCCTCGCACGAGGACGTCTCCGACTTCTTCCGCCGCTACTACCACCCGGGCAATGCGAGCCTGTGCCTTGCGGGGGACTTCGACCCGGCCCGGGCGAAGCGGCTGATCGCCAAGCACTTCGGCCCCCTGCCCGCCGGGCCCAAGGTGGAGAAGCTCGAGCCGCGCACGGTCGCGCTGGAGAAGCCGGAGCGGATCCGCATGACCGACCGCGTGGGGCTGGCCCGGCTGTACTTGGCCTGGCACACCGTGCCCATGTTTGCCGCGGACGACGCCGAGCTGGAAGTCCTGGGCGACGTCCTCGGCAGCGGCAAGACGTCGCGGCTCTACCGCAGCCTGGTGCGCGAAAAGCAGATCGCGCAGGACGTGCAAGCGACCCAGAACTCCGGAGAGCTGGCCGGCGGGTTCTACATCAGCGCGGGGGCGCGGCCCGGCCACACCCTGGCGGAAATCGAGGCCGCGATCCTCGAGGAAATCCGCCGCATCCAAGCCGAGCCGCCCGCGGCCGACGAGGTGACCCGCTCGCTCAGCCGCCGCGAGGCACAACTGGTCCGCGCCCTCGAGTCGGTCAGCGAGTTCGGCGGGCGGGCCGACCGGCTCAACATGTACAACGTCTACACCGGCGACCCCGGGTTCCTCAACAAGGACTTCGCTCGGTATCTGAAGGTCGATCCCGCCGGGGTTCAGCGGGTGGCCAAGGAGTATCTCAGCCGGCCGTGTGTCGCGTTGGAGGTCGTGCCGGGGAAGGAGGTGAAGATCACCCCGGACCCGCGAACGGCCGCGGCGGCAACGCGGGCGGAATTGGCCAAGCGGGTCCACCAGTCTCCGGTGGTTCCTCCGCCGCCGGCTCCCGAGGATCCCGATCGGGCGGCTCTCCCCAAGCCGGCGCCGGAGCCGACGTTCCGCCTCCCGCCGATCCACCGCGGCAAGTTGTCCAACGGGATGCAAGTCCTTGTCGTCGAGAGCCACGAGCTGCCGTCGGTCAACGTCCACGCGGTCTTCCCGGCGGGCCGGTGCTGCGATCCGCCCGAGAAACCCGGGCTGGCCGCCCTCATGGCCGCCGTCTGGGACGAAGGGACCCCGAAGCGCAACGCGGAACAGATCGCCGATGAGCTGGCCGGCATGGGCGCCACCCTCTCCGTCTCGGCCGATTGGGACGCGACGGTCGTCCGGCTCTACTCGCTCAAGCGGCAGCTTGCCGGGGCCCTGGACGTCTACGCCGACGTATTGCAGCACCCGGCCTTCCCCGGGCCGGAGCTGGAGCGGCAGCGGAAAACCGCCTTGGGGCGATTGATCCAAGTCCGCGACGAGCCGAACGCGCTGGCCGGCATGGCCGTCGCGGGAGTTCTCTACGGACGGGATCACCCCTACGGCAAACCGCAATTCGGAACGCCGGGCGCGCTGAAATCCATCGCCCGCGACGAGCTGGAGGGCTTCTATCGCAAGTGGATACGCCCCGACCTGGCAACGCTGATCGTCGTAGGGGACGCGACGCCCGAGAAGATCACCCGCGAGCTCGAAAAGGCGTTTTCCGGCTGGAAGGCGGAGCCGAGCAGCTCAAGACCGGCGTTCCCCGACCTGCCGGCGGCAAAACCGGCCGGCATCGTGCTTATCGACAAGCCGGGCGCAGCCCAGTCGGTGATCGCGGTGAGCCTGGTGGGCGTCCACCGCAACTCACCCGACTATTTCCCGCTCCTGGTGATGAACAGCGTTTTCGGCGGGCAGTTCTCCAGCCGGCTCAACATGAACCTCCGCGAGAACAAGGGGTACACCTACGGCGCCCGGACGCATTTCGACTGGCGGGTCCACCAGCCCGGACCGTTTCTGGCCACGGCGAGCGTCCAAACGGCAATCACGCACCTCGCGCTGGTCGAGTTCCTCAAGGAGTTTGCAGGGATGTGCGGCGACCGGCCGGTCGAGAAGGACGAGCTGGAGTTCTCCAAGACCTATCTGACCCGCGGCTTTCCGGCCGGTTTCGAGACGCCCGGCGCCGTGGCCCAGCAGTTGGAGACCGTGATCGTCTACGGCCTGCCGGACGACTACTTCAACACCGTCGTTCCGGGCGTGAGCGCGGTTGCGGCGGACGACGTGCTCCGCGTGGCCAAGCAGCACCTCGACCTCGGCCGCCTCAGGGCAATCGTGGTGGGCGACCGCAAGAAGATCGAGGCCGAGCTGCGCCAATTGCCGATCGGCAAGAACCTCACCGTCCTCCAGTTCGACGAGGACTTCCGCCTCGTGCCGGCGAAGTAGAGGTAGTGAGCGTGGCACGGGTCAAGCAAGATAGCGGCAGCGATGGAAGCGGGCGCGTTCCGGCATGTCCTCAATGGAGCGAACACCCCAGTGCGCCTGTTTCAGAAGGCCGCCGACTGCGATGTCTCGCCGAACAATCGGTGATATCCGCCTTTTTCTCCGCCTTTTGGAGACTGTAGCAACGAATTCGGGTTTTGGCAGGTCCAAACGAGGAAAGAAATCACGAAAACACGAAAGAACGAAAACGCGAAACAAGAACCGAAGCGCGATCGGTTTGCCTGCCGCTAATTGTCCCGTTTTCCGTGCTCTCGTGCTTTCGTGATTACCCGATTTTCTTGCTAGAGTGTCGCCTTTTGCGCTATTTGTTGTGGGCGAAGTACTCCCGCACCAGGGCCTCCATCGTCGCGGCGCGCCGGTCGTAGAGCCGCTTCAGCTTGCGGGGCTTGTGGTTGGCCAGGGCGTAGTGCGTGAAGATCGGCAGTGCAATGGTCGTGTCGGTGTAGCAGACGACCGCGTCGGGGAGCCGCGTCGGATCGACCTTGCCCCAGCTCACGGCCTCGTGCGGCGTGGCGCCCGAGAGACCGCCCGGGTCCGGCCGCGCGTCGGTGACCTGGAAGAAGAAGTCCTGGCCGAATTCCTTGATGCGCAGGACTTCCTGGATCTGCGGCTCGGTCTGGAGCATGAAGTTCTTCGGGCTCCCGCCGCCCATGAGCACGACGGCGCTTCGGCCGCCGGACCGCTTGGCCGCCAGGACGAAGCTGGTCGTCTCGTTGACGTCGATCGAGGGGTTCAGCCGCAGCTTGTTGCCCCGCAGCTCGACGCCGGCGACGTTCATGCCGATCGTCGAGTCGCCGGGCGACGACGTGTAGCACGGCACTCCGCAGCGGTACGCGGCGGCCAGCACGGAAACCTCCTTCAGCCCCGCCTTGCGCTCCCACTCGGCGGCGTAGCGGCCGAGCTGATAGTGCAGCTCGGCCGTGCCCATCTCCTTCTGGAACTCGGGCTGGACGAGGATGCCGCGCAGGATCTCGTCGGTGGCCATGAGGCAGTCGGAGTAGCCCAAGAGGACGTCGTAGATCCGCACGACGTCGTTGCGGCGCAAGTCGGTGTCGTCCAGCAGGTGGCTGCCGGCATGCACCGGGAAATTGAAGGCGAAGTGCAGGTCGTGGTACAGGTTCGCGCCCGTTGCGACGATCCAGTCCACGAAGCCGGCCTTGATAAGCGGGATGATGCAAGAGCAGCCCAGGCCGGCGGGCGTGAGCGCGCCGGCAAGGCTCATGCCGACCGTGACGTCCGGCTCGAGCATCTTCGTCGTGTACAGCTCGCACCCCTCGCGGAGCCGGGCCGAGTTGTAGGCCAGGAAGGCGCCGGCGACCAGGTCGCTGAGCTTCTCCTTGCCGGTGATCCCCTTCGGCTGGATCCGCCGGCCGGAAAGATACTTGGCCTTGTTGGGGCACTTTTTCTTGGCGAGCCAATCGGGCGTTTCGGAGAGGTCCTCTCGCACGCGATGGGTTCTTTTCATTCCTTCGTTCTCCTCACGATCGTGAATGACCAAGGTCCAATGACCAATGACCAAGGTGCAATGACCAAGGTCCAAGGTCCAATGACCAAGGTCCTATGATCGAATCCCGAAGCACCTTGGTCATTGGTCATTGGGCCTTTGGCATTCCGTCACACTGTCATCAGCACCTTGGCCACCGGCATCCCGTTGAAGCCGGTGGCGCTGGCCAGGCTGTAGGCGCCGATGTTCTCCGCGTAGACCAGGTCGCCGAGCTGCAGCTCCGGGATCTCCTCGCCGCGAGCGATGATGTCGAAGCTGTCGCAGGTGGGCCCGGCCAGCGTCGAAAGCTCGGTGTGGCCGCCGCGGAGGAACTTGAACTGGTACTTGCAGTGGTCGAAGACCTGGCCGCTCAAAGAGCCGTAGAGGCCGTCGTCCAGGTAGTACCAGTGCTTGTTCTCGCGGATCGCCTTGCCGATGACCCGCATCAGGAGCGTCGCGGCCGGCCCGACCAGGAAGCGGCCCGGCTCGGCAAGGATGCGGATGCTCCGGTCGAACAGCCGGTCGAGCTCCTTGGCCAGCACCGGCGCGAGCCGCTCGAAGGGGTCCTCCTCGTGATCGAATTGGCGGATCGGAAAACCGCCGCCGATATCGACCATCTCGAAAGGAAGCTGCTTCAGCCGGGCGTCTCGGGCGATGATCGCCGCGATCTCCATCGCCTCGATGTAGTTCTCCAGCCGCGTACACTGGCTGCCGACGTGGAAGCTCACGCCCGCGGGCCTCAGGCCCAGCTTGTACGCCTTGATTAAGAGGCTCGTCGCGTCGGCCGGGTCCACGCCGAACTTCAGGCTCAGCTCGACGATCGAGCCCACGTTGGGCACCTTGATCCGCACCAGCACCCGCGCCCCCGGCGCGTGCTCGGCGATCTTGTCCAGCTCGTAGCCGCTGTCGAAGGTCATCAGGGTCACGCCCTTCTTGGCGGCGCAGGCGATCGACTCCACCGGCTTGATCGTGTTGGCGAAGATGATCTGTTCGGGCTTCGCGCCGGCCGAAAGCGCCAGGTGCATCTCGGCCGCCGAGGCCACGTCGAAGCCCGCCCGGCCGGCGGCCATCGTCTTGACGACCTCCGGGTGCGAGTTGGCCTTGATTGCGAAGAACGGCTCCACCCGCGGCAGGACGCGGCGGAAGCGGTCCAGTTGCGCGCGGAGGGCGGAGCGGCTGATGAGCATCAGCGGCGTGCCGTGCTTGCGGGCAAGCTCCTTGAGCCGCCGCTGGTTTGCGGTCGAAGTGGCCTTCATCGTCCGTGGGCTCTCCCCCAAAGGAGTATCCGAGAAGTGTAGGCGCCGGGCACCGGAGACGCAAGGGGGCGATCGCGCCGCCTCGACAGAACGTGCGGCTATCGATTCGCGCTCGGCGAGGGTCTCCCGACCCCGCCGACCGCTTGACCGAAGGTCTCCCCAAACCACGGCTCCAAGGACCTTGTTCCCGCGCCGGCGCCCAAGCCTGGCGCGCCGGCGGTGCCAGCGGCCGCGGTCTTGCTTTCCGGCGGCAGGTCGGGTATAATCTTACCGGTAAGAAAGGACGTGCGACATGTCAGCATTCGGAACGACGCGGATGTCGACGCGCGGGCAGGTGGTCATTCCTGAAAACGTCCGCCGGGAGCTTGGCCTGAGCCCCGGAACGGCGTTGGTGGTACTGGGCGAGGGGGATGTGGTAATCCTTCGGGCGATATCCCCCCCTTCGCTGGGTGACTTCGATCGGCAGATCGCTGCCGCCCGACGCGAGGCAAAGCGGCACGGACTGCGGCAGCCCGACATCCAGGCCGCAGTTGCCAAGGTCCGTGCCCGGCGGCGCCGGCAGCGGAAGTAGCCCGTGCGAATCGTGCTGGATACCAACGAAGTGATGTCCCCGCGAGCGTTTGTCGATCGGCACTTGAGCACGGGATGAGCTGCGGGACTACCCCGGGCCAGATTCGTGGGTCAGCTTCCGTAGGTCAAGGCACGCCGTGCCCGACATCTGGGCCGAGAGCACGGCGGCGCGGGTGCCAGGGGCCTTGTTCCCGCTTCATCCGGCGGTCCGGGGATGGTACAATCAAGATAGGCTGCAATGTCCTTGGTCCCATAAAGGGTGCGTCATGCTTCTGGAATACGTCCAGGCGGCTCTCCGCCATGCCAAGTACGAAATCCTCCCGGACGAGGGCACGTACTACGGCGAGATTCCCAAGTGCCGCGGCGTGTACGCCCATGCGGCCGGCCTGGAGGACTGCCGCGAGCAGTTGCGGGAAGTCCTGGAGGAATGGGTCCTCTTCCGCGTCCATCGGAGCCTGCCGCTTCCGGTGATCGACGGAATTGAGCTGGCGATCAAGGAAGTCGTGTGATGCCTCCCTATGGCGCGATCAAGAGGAGAGACTTGATCCGCTGTCTTCGGCAACTTGGGTTCGAGGGTCCCTACTCGGGCGGCAAGCACCAGTTCATGGTGAAGGGAGACGTTACCCTGCGGGTTCCGAATCCCCATCCTGGCGACATCAGCCGGGAGCTTCTCGCGCGAATCCTCCGTCAGGCAGGAATCAGCAAGGAGGAGTGGGAGAAGCAGTAGGGGTGGACTCCTGTTGGAAAAGGAAAGGGCTCCAATGCGCTCAACGGGGCGTTCTGACCCGCTTTCAAGTTCTCCGGATGCGTCGTTCAAGGACTGGGGGCCACCTCATCATGCGGCCTGGTGAATACAGCACGAAACGAGCGATTCGGCAGCGACACGCCAGGGACTTCGCTTACAGCAAGAAACTGCTGGCGGCCGCCCACAAACTGCACCGTCTCCTCTGCACCAAGGAGGTTCGGCCCGTCTTGAACCGGTCGAAAGCGGTCGCCATAGGGCTCTGGATGAAGATATGCAAGCAGTATCGCTCGATTCTCGTCCTCAGTGAACTGGGCCTCGTGGAAGATGCCGAGGTGATAGCGCGCTCACTGTTTGAGTCAACCCAATGGACGTTGTTCGTTGTGAAACGCAACATCAGGCTGTCCCGAGGTTGGGCCACAGCACCGACACGCCCGCGGGGTGGTTTCTCGACGAAGTTCAGGGCCGAGGTTTATTTGGCGCGTCACGCGCTGAACGAGGAGAAGCTGAGAAACGTTTGGAGGAGCAAGCAGGGACTGAAGAGGCCAGCCGGGGCGCTCTCGCAAGCAATGGGTGACATGGTTCAGACTGCTGAGACGTGGCTGGGATCGGTGTGGATGACATGGCTACGGGACAAGAAGAAGTCCGCCGGAGCATTTAAGGTCGAGACGATGGCTGCGAATGTCGGTTTGGCCAAATGGTACGATGCCGTGTACCGCCGACAGAGCCACATTGCCCATGCCGGCGACGCATTGAATCATCTTGATGCGGGACGTGCATCGATGACGATTGACGCCACGCTGGGTGCCGACATCGAGCGCGTTCCCGAACCGCTGTGCCTCGCCAACGCGATGTGTTTGCAGGCGGCCCATGCCGTCAACGCACGGTTCTGCCTGGGATTCGACACGTCGCTCAAGCAATTGGACGCAGGCGCTTTGGCCGTTCTGAAAGGCCCATGAGATGGACAGCCTGCGCGTAGCGCGCATTAGCTCACTTGGGGGCCGCGGTGCCACTTGCCTCAGTGCTTGGGAGTTCTCCCCGCCGGTATCCGCCCATCGTACTTCCTGAGCGTAATCCTAATGATCGGGGGAGAACGTGGCAACGAGGAGCTATGAGGAGGAGCAATGACGGCGAAGTTCCCAGCACAGCTTGGGTATTCCATGCCCGCCGAGTGGGAACCGCACGAGGCCACCTGGCTCGCCTGGCCCCAGAACGCCACCGACTGGCCCGGCAAGACCAGTGCCATCCGGTGGGTCTACGGCGAGATGGTCCGCAAGATCACGTGCGGCGAGAAGGTCCGCATCCTGGTTGGCTCGAAGGCGGTCGAGGCGCGGGCACGCCGCGTGCTGGAGACTGCGCGGGCGGACCTCGGCCAGGTCGAGTTCTTCCGCTGGCCGACGGACCGCGGCTGGATGCGCGACTCAGGACCGATCTTTCTTCGCCGGGGCCACAAGGCCGGAAGCGTGCGTGCAAGCACGCACCCTACGGCTATGGCTCGCGTGCGTGCAAGCACGCACCCTACGGCTACGGCTTTCGCCGGGCAGGGTGAGATGGCGATCGTCGATTTCCATTTCAACGGCTGGGCCCGGTACGACAACTGGCGCGAGGACCGCCGAGTGTCCGAGCGGGCCAGCCGCGCGCTCGGCCTGCCGCTCTTCGACGCGAGGTACGGCGCGCGGAAGTTCGTGCTGGAAGGGGGCGGCATCGACGTCAACGGCCGCGGCACGCTCCTGACCACCGAAGAGTGCTATCTGGACCCCGAAACGCAGGTCCGCAACCCCGGCATGAGGCGCCACGAGATCGAGGAGACTCTGCGGCGCTACCTGGGTGTGAAGAACGTCCTCTGGCTCGGCCGCGGCATCGCCGGCGACGACACGCACGGCCACGTGGACGACGTCTGCCGGTTCGTCAATCCGAAGATCGTCGTGCTCTGCCGGTGCAGGGACCCCAGCGACGTCAACTACAAACCGCTGGCCGAGAACGCCGAGCGGCTCGAGGACGTGCGGCTGGAAGACGGCTCGAGGATCGAGGTCGTGCCGCTGCCGATGCCCGCGCCCTTGTACTGGCGCGACCTGCGGCTGCCGGCGAGCTATGCGAACTTCTACGTTGCCAACGCCGCGGTGCTCGCGCCGACCTTCAACGACCCGGCGGACCGCGAGGCGCTGGGGATCCTCGCGGAGCTGTTCACGGACCGGCCGGTCGTCGGCATCCACGCGGTGGACCTCGTGCTGGGGTTCGGCACGCTGCACTGCCTGACGCAGCAGCAGCCCGCGGCATGATGGACGCCGATCCAGCTCTGGGAGTCCCTCTGGGACTACCGCTTCTTCAGCGTCATGCTGATTCCGAAGCTCTCCATCATGATGAACGACGTGTCCAAACGCGGGCTCTTGGTGACGGCTTCGATGTAGCGAGGGTCCGGCATCGGACGGTGCATGTCGTGGCCGAGGATCAGGCCGCCCGGGCGAACCAACGGCAACAGCTTGTCGAGATAGTCGATGTAGCCCTTCTTGTCGGCGTCGAGAAACACAACGTCGATCGGCTCCTTGTGCTGCTTGACCGTCTCATGGGCGTCACCTTCGATAATCGTGACCAGATCGTCGACGCCGGCCTTCTTGAGATTCGCCCTTGCGATCTTGACCTTCTCGGGATCGATCTCGAGGGTGAAGAGCTTCCCGCCGGTAGATCGCACTGCCATCGCAAGCCAGATTGTGGAATAGCCGCTCGACGTGCCGATCTCGACGACGCGCTTTGCTCCCACCGCCTCGGTCAGTTGTCGCAGCACCCGTCCTTCTCTGGTGGTCACGTTGAGATACCATTGACCCTTGCTCATTTCATCGAGAGCCGCCAGGGCCCGCCTCTCTCCGTCGCTGTTGGCCAGCGGCGGGCTGTCGAACTCCACGGTCCCCCCGAAGTCGAAGCCGGGGCGGTCGGAGCGGCCCTTGGGAGGCTGCGCCGACGCCGTGTTGGCAATCAGGGACACAACCGCCCATGCGGCGACGGCAAGAACGACGTGTTTCATTACTTTCATGACGCTACTCCACTCGATTGCCGGGCAACGGGTCCAGTTTCCTCGCCGTAAAGGGCTTCATCCTAACTGGGGGGGCACGGTAGTTCAACCGCTCGGGAACCGATCTCTTGCAGTTCCCGCGGATTCTGGCACAATGGGCTTGGAAACGGTACGCTCGATCGCCCTGGCGCGGGCGCGGGAGTGCCGGCTCGTGGGAGGCCGAAAATGGACGCTACCATCACGCTCGTCGTCAACGGCAAGAAGAGGACCGTCACCACCAGCCGAGAGCGGTCGCTCCTCGACGTGCTGCGGGAAGACCTCCAATTGACCGGCACGAAGTACGGCTGCGGCGAGGGACGCTGCGGCTCGTGTACGGTCCTGGTGGACGGCAAGCCGGTCCACTCCTGCACGATCCCGGCCGCCGAGGTCGCCGACAAATCCGTCGTCACGATCGAGGGCCTGGCCGAGGGCGACCGCCTTCACCCGGTTCAGGAGGCGTTTCTCGCAGAAGGGGCGATGCAGTGCGGCTATTGCACGCCCGGGATGGTCCTGGCCACGGTCGCGCTTGTGCGGGAGAATCCGCACCCTAAGGACGAGCAGATCGTGGAGTCGATGAACGGCCACCTTTGCCG
This sequence comes from uncultured Planctomycetaceae bacterium, assembly GCA_964354135.1. GTDB lineage: Bacteria > Planctomycetota > Planctomycetia > Pirellulales > Thermoguttaceae > CAYGZA01. The sequence continues at coordinate 38,467 of CAYGZA010000006.1, read as the reverse complement.
GTGCAACGGGTACACCAAAATCCTTCGGGCGATCCGCCGCGCGGCGGGGAGCGCTCCGAGCAAATAGGAGTATAGATTATGAGCCAGGAGCCTCTTGAGCAAGAAGGTTGCGAGCCGGAGTACTCCGAATCGGCTTCGGAGGCGTTCGGGCAGGCCGAAATGAGCCGGCGAGCCTTTGTCGAGTTTCTCGGCGCCGGCGCGCTCATCACGGTCACCGCCGGCACCGTCTCCGCTCAGCGCGGAGCCGGGAAGCGCGGCCCCGGCCGCGGCGGCTTCGGGCAGCGGGGCGGTCAGACCGCGCTCTCCGCCAGGCTGCACATCGACCGCGACGGGGCAATCACCGTAATGATCGGCAAAGTGGAAATGGGGCAAGGCTCTCGCGCCGAGCTCACCCAGGCCGCCGCCGAGGAATTGCGGATTGCCCCCGCAGCGATCCGGCTGATCATGGGTGATACGGGCCTTGTCCCGGACGATGGAACCACCGCCGGGAGCGGCACCACGCCGCGGACCGTTCCCGCGGTCCGCACGGCATCGGCCGCTGCCCGCCAGTTGCTCGTCGAGCTGGCCGCAAAGCGCTGGCAGGTGGAGCAGGGCACGCTCGAGGTGCGGGACGGCACGATCGCGCACCGCGAAACGAACCGAACCATGACCTACGCGGAGCTTGCCCGGGCGGAGGACTTGGCGAAGGCGTTCGCCGCAGCCGTTCCGGCCGGCGTCACGGTCACTCCGGTCAAGGAGTGGAAAGTGCTCGGCACTTCCTTCCCGCGGCCGAACCGCCGGGACCTGGTGACCGGCGCGCATAGGTTCCCTTCCGATCTCGTGCGCCCCGGCATGCTTCGGGGCAAGGTCCTGCGCCCGCCCTCCTACGGCGCGAAGCTCGCCTCGATCGACCTGGGGCCCGCCAAAGCGATGAAGGACGTGGTGGCGGTGCAGGACGGGCAATTCGTGGGCGTAGCCGCGCCGACGACGTATCAGGCCCAACAGGCCCTGGAGGCCGTCGCGCCGACCGCCAAGTGGGAGCCCGCCCCGCATCCTTCGAGCAAGGAGGTGTTCGATTACCTGCGCAAGCACGCGCGGGGCGGTGTGCCGGTGAACCCGTTTGCCGGCGAGATCGCCAAGGCGCACAAGGTTCTTAAGCAGACGTACCATGTGCCGTACGTCCAGCACGCGCCGCTGGAAACGCGCGTCGCGCTGGCCGAATGGGCCGACGGCAAACTGACCGTGTGGACCGGCACGCAGTCCCCCTTCGGCTACCACGGGGAGCTGGCCCGCACGTTCGGTTTGTCCAACGAGAGCGTGCGCGTCATCGTGCCGGACTTCGGCAGCGGTTTCGGCGGGAAGCACACGGGCGAGGCCGCCGTGGAGGCGGCGCGGCTGGCCCGCGCCGCGGGGCGTCCCGTGTCGCTGCACTGGACCCGCGAGGAGGAATTCACTTGGGCCTATTTCCGTCCGGCGGCAGTGATTGACGTCGAGGCCGGCCTCGACGCGAAGGGCGCGCTTGCGTCGTGGCATTTCATCAACATCAACTCCGGCGGCGCGGCGGTGAACACGCCTTACCGGGCCGGCAAGACCAATTGCCGCTACGTGCCGTCCGATCCACCGCTCCGCCAAGGCTCCTACCGCACGCTGGCCGCGACGGCGAACAACTTCGCCCGGGAATGCTTCATGGACGAGCTGGCCGCCGCGGCAGGGGCCGACCCGCTGGAATTCCGCCTCGCGCACCTGGACAACCCGCGGCTGCGCGCGGTGCTGGAAGAGGCCGCCAAGCGGTTCCACTGGCGAGAGAGGGTGAACGAGAAGCGGCCCGACGCCGGCGTGGGCCTGGCGTGCGGCACGGAAAAGGGCTCCTACGTCGCTGCCTGCGTCGAAATCGCCGTGGAGCGGGCGCAGGACCGGATCGCGGTGCGCCGCGTGTGCGAGGTGTTCGAGTGCGGTGCGGTCCTCAACCCGGACAACCTGGTTTCTCAGGTGCAGGGCTGCATCATCATGGGGCTGGGACCGGCCTTGCGGGAGGAGATGCGATTCGACGGCGGCAAGGTACGGAATCCGACGTTCGAGAAGTACCTCGTGCCTCGTTTCCGCGACGTACCCGATCTCGACGTCCACCTGCTCCACCGGCCCGACCTCCCTTCGGCCGGCGGCGGGGAGACGCCGATTATTGCCGTCGCGCCGGCGATTGCCAACGCCGTCTTCCACGCTACGGGCACGCGCGTCCACGAGATGCCGATCCGCGTCAACCGGTGACGCAGACTGTCGATGAACCACAAAGGCACAAAGACACGAAGGGAAGAGGGGGGTAGAATGTCGCGATTGGGAACTGCAGTTGCCCCAAATGTTTGTTTTGCATGGTTCACATTCTACGCGATTCTCTCTCTCAACAGCCCCTTATCTCCTTTGTGTCTTTGTGCCTTTGTGGTCAGCCGATTGCCGCCCTGTACGGTTTGAGTCGGCAGGCGAGCCATGAGCGAGCCGTTGGAGCTGTTCCGGTCTCTCTTGGACCGTCTTGAATCCGGCCAGCCGTGCGCACTCTGCACGGTGGTCAACACCCGGGGGTCGACGCCGCAAACCGCCGGGGCGATGCTCCTGGTTCACCCCAATGGCGACGCGGAAGGGACGATCGGCGGCGGGTGCGCCGAGGCCGAGGTCCGGCGCCGGGCCTTGGCGATGCTCGCTTCGGGTTCGTCGGGCCTGCTCGGCCTCGAGCTGGACCACGACTACGGCTGGGACGACGGGCTCATTTGCGGCGGCCGCCTGGAGGTCGCGGTCGTCTGCCTGACCGATGCCTCCCAGGCGGGTCCGTTCCGCGAGGCCGCCGCCCGGATCCGCCGCCAAGAGCGAGCGCAAATCCCGCTTCGCGTCGAGCACGAAGGGAAGACCGTCGAGTATCGTCTGAACGTCGAGCCGGCGCCAACGCTCCTCATCGCCGGGGCAGGCCACGTCGGCGCGGCGCTAGCGAAGCTGGCGGTCGGGCTCGATTTCCGCGTGGTGGTTCTCGACGACCGGGGCGATCTCTTGAATCCCCGGCGTCTGCCCCCTCCGATCGAGACAGTGACCGGCGACATCGAAGCGGCTCTCCGGCAGTGGCCGGTGGACGCGAATACCTGCGTGGTCGTGGTGACGCGGGGCCACGCCCACGACCGGCGGGCGCTCCACGCGGTGATCGACTCGCCGGCCAAGTACCTCGGCATGATCGGCAGCCGCCGCAAGATCGGGATCATCTTCGACGATCTCGAACACCTCGGCGTGGACCGCGCACGGCTGGAGCGGGTCCATGCCCCGATCGGACTGAAGATCGGCGCGGTCACCGTGCCGGAGATCGCCGTCAGCGTTGCGGCGGAATTGATCCAGGTCCGTCGGGCCGAGACATACCAGGCCGTGGAAGGGCCGTTTGAGATCGACATCTTGTAGGGCCAGCTCCGTGGACCGGTCAGGCAAGGAAATGCGAATTGAACAATGCAAAATGCGAATTGAAAAATGCAAATTGGGGAATGCCGGCTCGCTCCTCAATGTGCAATTTGCATTTTACAATTTGCATTTTGCATTCTTTGCTTTTCACTGCCTCTCACGCCTGACCTCGTTCATCGGCGCCCCCGCTCCGCGGCGGGCAGCATGAAGGGCGGCCAGTTGCACAAGATCCTCCGCCCGGTCGATGTTCACGAGCACACCGGGATCGTCGACCTCAACGAAACGGCAGCGAGCCTCGGGGGCCTGCAAGAGCCCGCGGAGCGGCTCGTCGGGCCCGGCGGCCAAGATCCGCGGAATGATCTTGGCGGATAAGAGCGGTGGGTGGCCGTGTTTCCCTCGGTAGCTCGGGATAACGACGTCGTCAGTGCCGATCGCGGCCGCCAGGGCGAGGAACGTCTCCGGCAAGATCAAGGGGCAGTCCACCGGCTGCACGAAGGCGGCCCGGACTGACGCGCGGAGCGCTCTAAGGCCCGCTTGCACGCTGCCGGTCCGTCCCCGGTCCGGATCGGGATTCACGACGTGCCGGTAGCCGCAGCGGTCGACAATAGGACGCAGGGCATCGGCGTGATGACCGAGCACCACGACCACGTCGCCGAACTCGCGGAGCAAGCGGGGGCCAAGCAGGTGCTCCAGGAGCGGGCGACCCTCAAACTCAACGAGGGCCTTCGGCGAGCCCATCCGCGTCGATTGTCCCGCCGCCGGGACCACCAGCGCCAACTCGTTCCAAGAGGGGTCGCAGGGCATGGCGGCTAGCTGCTGGAAAGCGGCTGCGGCTGGCTGACCAGGTACTGGGCGACGGTGGTCAGGAACTGTTTCTTCTCGATCGGCTTGCTGAGAAAATCGTCGCAGCCGACTTCGAGGCACTTGAGCCGGTCGCTCGACATGGCGTGCGCAGTCAGGGCAATGATCGGCCGGCACCAGCCCTTCGTGCGGAGTTCCCGCGTGGCCTGGTAGCCGTCGAACTCGGGCATCTGCATGTCCATCAGGACCAGGTCGTAGGGGCTTCCTTCGGCGGCGGATTGGAGGGCCTTCTCGCAAGCGATGCGGCCGTTTTCGGCCATGTCGACTTCGACGCCGGCTTTGCGGAGGATCGTGCCGATCAGCCGCTGGTTGTCGAGGCCGTCCTCGGCCAAGAGCACCCGGCCGCTGAGAGTGGTGCTCGCGGCCGCCGCCCCGAACTTCCCCCGGATAAGGGTCGCGTCCGGCGGCGCGGTCACAAGCGGTACGTTTTCCAGGGACCCCGGTTCGATCGAGAGGGTGAACGTGCTTCCCACCCCCCGCCAGCTTTCCACCTTGATGTCCCCCCCGAGCAACTTTGCCAGGCGACTGGAGATCGCCAGGCCGAGACCCGTTCCGCCGAACCGCCGGGTTGTGGAGGCGTCCGCCTGGCTGAACGGCTGGAACAGCCGCGAGGTCTCCTCGGGGGTCATGCCGACGCCCGTGTCCTGAATGTCAAACTCAATCCGCGGTCGGGTCCCCTCGTCGCGGACCAACCTGACCGTCACCAGCACCGTGCCGCGCTCCGTGAACTTGACGGCGTTGGCGACCAGATTCATAAGGATCTGCCGCAATCGAGTCGGATCGGTGCGGACGGTCTGGGGCAAGGGGTACACGTGCTCCACTTGCAGGGTGACCGGCTTGTCGAGCGTGCGGACGCGCATCAGGGAGACCACGTCGTCGACCGTTTCCCACAAGGAGCAGTCCGAGATCTCCAAGGCGACCTTGCCGGCGTCGATCTTGGAGAGGTGAAGGATATCGTTGAGCACTTTAAGGAGGACGTGCCCGTTGCGGCGGACGGTTTCAAGGTGGCTCTGCCGGTCGGCCTCGGAGAGCTGGGGATCGGTCAAGAGGTCGGAGTAGCCGAGGATGGCGGTCAAGGGGGTGCGGATTTCGTGGCTCATGTTGGCAAGGAACTCGCCCTTGGCCCGGTTGGCCGCCTCCGCGGCTTCCTTGGCCCGGGCCAGCTCGGCCTCGGACTGCTTCAGGCCGGTAATGTCGGTGACCACTCCGATGATCCCGGCCACGCTGCCGGCGCCGTCCGTGAAGGTGGCCTTCTGAGCCAGCACGTGCCGCCGGATGCCGTCGCCGAGTTGTACGACGGATTCCCACATCTCCTGCCCGGCCCGGCGAGCCAGCTCGGCGTCCGAGGCCTGGAGCCGATCCGCCAGATCCGCCGGAAACACCTCGTGTACGGTGCGGCCGACGATTCCCTCGCGGGGTTTGCCCGCCCAGGCGGCGAAGGTCCTGTTGCAGCCCAGATAGCGGCCCTCCGCATCGTTGTAGAAAACTGCGCTGGGAATGGTCTCGAGGAGCGTTTCCAGAAGCTTCAGTTGGCTCTGCTGTGCCGCCTCGATCCGCTTGCGCTCCGTGACGTCGCGGAGGATCCCGAGGATGAGCGGTTGGGGGTCGTCGATCCGCCGGGCGCTGAACTCCACGTCCAACACCGTGCCGTCTTTGCAGAGGCACTGCGATTCGAACCGGCTGCCACCGTGTTCCAGGATGGACTTGATGGCCGCGTCGACGAAGTCCTCGTTTCCTTCCCCGTGCAGGGAGTGAATGGGCAGGCCGATCAACTCGTCCCGCGGGTAGCGGCTCATTTCGCAGGCGCGGCCGTTGGCATCGAGGATCCGGCCTTCCCCGTCCGCCACCAGGATCGCGTCGTTGGACTGCTCGAAGAGCCGGCGGAAGCGCTCTTCGCTGCGTTGCAGCCTTTCCATGCCCTGCTCCCGCTCGGCGATCCGGCGGAGCAGGCTCCGGTCGGCGCACGCAATCCCCAGCGACCCGAGCAGCCACAGCACCCCGAACCCGAAGAGAACCGTCGCCGTCTCTGCGAGGTGTTCGCCGAGGAGCCCCGAGATGGGCACCGAGACGCTGATGCCGCCGCGGACCTGGCCCAACCGGTAGCCCTGGTCGCCGTGGCACTTCAGGCAGTCCTTCTCGACGAAGAGAGGACGGATGAGGCGAACGTAAGGTTGGTCGTCGATCAATTCGATGGATGAGACCTCGAGCTTGCCATTCTCGAAGGCCTCCAAGGCGGCGCGCTCCCAGGCATCCGGGGTGTTGACCGGATTCATCGGCCGCAGACTGGTGATCTTGGCCCGGGCGCCGCCCTGCTCGGCAGCGATCTCGTGGACCTGCCGGGTCATGTACGCCGGATTCACTAGCGTGAGCACCCGGCCCGACGGCGTCGTGACCTCCCGTTCCGGAACCTTAAGATAGGGATTGGGCTTGATCTTCTCGCTCACCGGCACGTACACGCCGCCGATCAGCGCATTCCAGCGGCGATAAACCACGTCCTTTTCGTGCGCGGCCCGCGCATACGTCCGCGCGACCTCGACGTAACCGGCTCGCTGGCGGAGGACGTACACCAGGGAGCAGACTAAGATCGCGCCAGCCCACACCGCCGCCGCGGCCCAGAGCCAACGGCGGACGTGTCGGCCTTCGGGGAGCTTGTCTGGTGGCCAAAACATTGCAGACGTGGCCTCACCGCACCGGGGATACGGACAACCTCCAGAACCATAGGTTATCCGGTGGCCCAGGGCTGCCGGGCAGGGCGCAAACCGGCCCGATCGCGCGAATACAACCCCCATCCATGGTGGGGTTTGCGGCGGAGATGTCCGTCAATCCTGAAATCCTCTGGGTCGGATGCCCAAAATCGTGGCACCCGTTCGGCGATCGCCCATTCCGGGGGAATAGCAAATCCCTCCTGGTGTCTAAGCAGGAGGCGCCCTTGGCCCGGCGACCGAGCCCCGCTAGCGAAGCGTGCTCCACGGCGCCTCGCCGGCCACTTCGGTCACTTCGTAGCCGTTCTCCCGATTGACGCAGGGTCCGACGATGGCCAAGAGCCTGGCGTCCTTCTTCCCGACGTTGAAGGAGGCGTGGACCGCGTCGCCGGGGATGAAAACCGCATCGCCCGAGCGGAGCACGCGTTTCTGGCGGTCGAGCCACTGCTCGACCTCGCCGTCCAGCACGTAGATCACCTCTTCCTGTTTCGGGTGCTTGTGGAAGGCGTGGCCCGCTCCGGGGGCCAGCGTGACTTCCATCACCACGAGGTCCTTCGCCCCCGTGTCCGCGGGGCGGCAGCACCAAGCCAACAAACCCCAGTCGAGCTTGTCGCGAACCACTTCCGCCGCAGGAATGAATCGGCCGCTCATCGCGTCTTCCCTTTGTGCTTGTGAGTGCGGGTCTTTCGGATCCCCGGGTCTTGCGTGCCCCTCATTATCGCCGCGAGCGCACGCGAGTCAACCGCGGCTCGACCGGCCCCTCGGGGCGGGCCGCTCAAGGGGCTGGCTGGCTTGCCGTGAGCTTGAGGCCGACGATTCCGACGACGATCAAGGCGATACAGGCGAGGCGTGCCGGGCTGCCCGACTCGTGGAACAAGAGAATTCCCAGGATCGCCGAGCCGACCGCGCCGATTCCCGTCCACACGGCATAGCTGGTCCCCACCGGCAAGGTCCTCATTGCCAGCGCCAGGAGCACGAAGCTGAAGATGCTGACGAGAATGGTAGCCACGCTCGGCCAAAGGCGGGAGAGCCCCTCGCTGTACTTCATCCCTATGGCCCAGCCGACCTCGGACAATCCGGCAATCGCAAGAAGAATCCAAGCCATGGGTTCCGGCCTCCGGGAGGTTGTCGCCCGCGGTCCAAGCGCAGGCAGGGCTCGGTCGCAGCGTTCAGGCACGGCTCTTGGCGCGCAGGTCAAACGCGTCGGCAAGATCGGCCAAGGCGCTCACGAGACCGTCAATCGCTTCGACCGAGTGATTCGCGTTGACTTGGATGCGCAGCAACCCGCCGTTGATGGCCACGGCGGGGTAGGTCGCCGACTGCACGTAGAAGCCGCGGTCGAACAACCACTTCCCGGCCTCGAAAGTGCGCTCGATGTCGCCGATGACGATCGACACGATCGCCGCTTCACCGCCGAGGACCGTCAGGCCAATGCCGCGGAGCCCGTCGAGCAAACGCTGGACCAGGCCGCGGAGGCGGCCGAGGATCGTATCGTACTCCGGCGAGTCGAGGATCTCACACACCTTGCACACCGCGGCAAGATACGGCGGCGGCACCGGACCGCCGAAGATGAAGGTGCTCGAGCGTATCTTCAACAATTTCTTGAGCTGCGGCGTGCAAGTGACAAAGGCGCCCATGCAGGAAAAGGCCTTCGACAGCGATCCGACCATGAGGATCCGGTCCAGCGAGCCGATCGCCGCACTGGCGGCGCCGCGGCCGCTTGGGCCGACCACGCCGGTGCCGTGCGCATCGTCCACGTACAGGACCGCCCCGTGCTCGCCGGCCGTCTCGCTGAGCGACGCCAGCGGCGGAACTTCTCCCGTCATGCTGTACACGCCGTCGACTGCGACGAGGCAGCCTTCCGGCCGCTGCTCCCGGAGAAGGCCGTCCAGCGCTTCCGCGCAGCACGGGTGCAGCTCTTTCAGGACGGCGCCGTTGGCCGAGGCGATCTTCGCCGCCTGCTGGATGCTGTCGTGCGAGCGACGGTCGACGACAAGCAAGTCCCCCTTGCCGACCAGGGCGGGCAGCAAGCCGACGTTGGCCAGCGTCACGCTGGGAAAGATCAGCGTGTCTTCCACACCGAGCCACTTCGCCAGCCGCCGCTCCGCTTCCCAGCAGAGCTCCACGGCGGCAAACGCCCGCGATGCCCCGTTGTGCGTTCCCCACTGCTTGACGGCGGTCGCGATGGCCCGTTGAACCCTCGGATCGCGATCCAGCCCGAGGAAACTGTCGCTGCCGAAGTTGCAGAGCCACCGGCCGGCGATCCTGATGCGGCGCTGGTCGTCGGCCTTCTCGACCCGCAATTCCTTCAAGTGGATCTCTTTCCACTGGTCGAGAAGGGTCAAGGCAAGACGAGTGAAGCGGTCGCGGCAAAGCCGCGCGGTGAGCTGCTGGACCGCGTTGCGGCCGGCCTCAGGTTGCTGCGGCTTCCGGTCCTCCGAGTGTCTTGCGGTTCCCGGGACGGAACCATCGGAGAGATCCCGCTTGTCGCGTCGCGTTTCAGGTTCGCTCGCCGCCGCGCTGCTATCCATCCGATTCTCCGCGATCTCGTGAGCCTGGGATTCCGAGCATCGGTCGCAAACCGTGTTCCCGCCCGGCACGCCAGTCCGCCGCTCAACCCGCGTCCCCAATTCTTACCGCCAAGCGTTGACTCCGCAAGCAATCTGGGGTAATGCTATCCGTGTTGCAGACCTCCGCGTCCGGCATTATGGCAGATGCGGGTTGCCCCGCCTACTTGGGGGATGGTTCTGATTCTACCACCCCTGTGGCCGTCAGTCGCCACCTCCGAGTCGGATTGTCTCTGTCGGCCCACGGCGGCGGGATCCGCCGGGTTTTCGGGGGCACGAGTCAAGACCACCGTTCTCGTCGTCGCGAATCCGCGCACGGCAGGCGATGATTTCGGACGCTGTTTCGCGGGCCGAGCCGGCACGCACGCAGCTCCCTTGCGGCAGACCAGGTAGGATGCGCGATGGCTGACCGAGATAGCGACGCATTCCCACGGATTCCTTGGAACGGTGCCGCCATCTGGATGGGCTGCGACTACTTCGGGCTGATGCGGCTGCTGGCCCACAACCGCTTCCGCGTAACGCCGGCCTACCTTGGCGACTGCCTGATCGACGTGCTCTTCAGCCTCGGGAACACGTGCCTCAGGTGCGTACAGTGGGCGCTCTGGGCACATCGCTTCAGCCGTGCCGAACTGAAGGAAGACCCCATTTTCATCATCGGGCATTGGCGGACCGGGACCACCTTGCTGCACGAGCTATTGAGCCTGGACCGGCGGCTTCGCTGTCCCACGACGTTCGAGTGCTTCCTGCCCAATCATTTCCTGGTCAGCCAGTGGCTGCTCAAGCGATGGACCGCGTTCGTGCTGCCGCCGCGGCGCCCCTCGGACAACATGAGCATGGGCTGGGACCTGCCGCAGGAAGACGAATTCGCCCTGTGCAACCTCGGCCTTCCCAGCCCCTACGCCATGATTGCCTTCCCGAACCGCCTGCCGCAATTCGGGCGATACCTCGAGCTCGACGACCTCAGCGACCCGGAACGCCGTCGGTGGAAGAGCGTGCTCATGACTTTTCTGAAGCAGCTCGTCTGCCGGCGGCCGGGCAGGATCGTCCTGAAATCGCCGACGCACACCTTCCGCCTGCCGGTCCTTTGCGAGATGTTCCCGAAATCGCACTTTGTCCATCTCGTCCGCGATCCCTATACTGTCTTTATGTCGACGGTGCGATTGTGGAAATCGCTCTTCACGTCCCACGGATATCAGAAGCCGACCTGGGAGGGGCTCGAAGAGTACGTCTTCGACACGTTCGGCCGGATGCACCGGAGACTGGAGGCGACCCGCGGGCTCGTCGACCCGCGACGGTTCCACGAGTTGCGGTACGAGGATCTCGTCTCCAATCCCGTTGCCGAAGTGCATGCGCTGTACGGGCGGCTCGGACTGGCGGGATTCGACGCGGTGGAACCGGCGGTCCGTGCCTATGTCGCGGCCCGCGCCGATTATCGCACGAACCGCTATGAGCTGACCCCGCAGTTGCGCGGCGAGATCGCGCGGCGATGGAAACCGTATTTCGAGAAGTATGGATACGCCCTTGGCTGAGAGCCTGCGGAAACGCACCATGAGGAATCCCGATCCGTTCTGGCACGGCAAGACCGTCGTGATCACCGGCGCTTCGAGCGGTATCGGCCGGGCCCTGGCCGAGCATCTTGCCTTCCGCGGTGCGAAGGTGGGGATTCTGGCCCGGCGAGCGGAGCTCCTCGCCGAGTTGGTCGCCGCGATCCACTCCAGGGGCGGCCAGGTCGGTTTCGCCGTCGCAGACGTGGTCGACGGACCGGCCTTGGCCATCGCCGTGCGGGAACTCGAAGACCGCCTGGGCCCTTGCGAGGTGCTCATCGCCAACGCAGGCATCTACCGCAAGACGAGCGTGAGGCAGTTCGACGCGGCGGAAGCCAATCGAGTCGTGGCCACGAACGTTCAGGGCGTGTTCAATGCCTTCGGAGCGGTGTTGCCCGGGATGATCCGGCGGCGCGCCGGCCGCCTCGCCGCGGTCGCCAGTATTGCCGGGATGGTCGGGCTGCCCGGCGCTGCGGCCTATTCGGCCAGCAAGGCCGCGGTGATCACGCTGCTTCAAAGCCTCCGCGTCGATCTCTACCCGTTGGGGATCAAAGTCACGGCGATATGTCCGGGCTACGTCGATACCCCGATGATCACCGATGAGGAGCGCGCCACCTTGAAGCACCTGCTGACGGCCGAAGAAGTGGCCCGCCGCGCTTGCCGGGCCATCGAGCGCGGCCGTGCGGAAGACTGGTTCCCCTGGAGCACGTGGCTCCTGGCCCGGCTCTCGCGGCTCTTGCCTTCCGGCGTCTACCGCCGGGTCATGGCCCGCTTCCCCGAAATGGAGGAAGCCCCGCCCAAGCCCTAGGCTTCCGTCCAAGAACAACTCCACTCTCCCGTCTGCGGGGAGAGTGAGCTGCTCTGAGGAACGAGTAACCCCCAGGCGCAAACGGAGACGAAGTCAACAACATGATTTGACAAGACCAGTCCAAGAGATATTATAATGGGCGCGTGGCGCCCGCGTTTCCGTGCTACGGGCACGCAGCAAAGAGGGACAGATGGTCCCGGATGGCACTGGCAAGATGCCTTTGGCCCCCTGAGGGTAGCCTCTGTAAGAATCGAGGATCGCGATGAGTACCAGTTGGAGAGACGAAATTGTAAGCACACCTGATGTTCTCCGCGGAAAACCGCGCATCAAGGGAACGAGGATTCCTGTCAGCCTGATTCTCGGATACCTGGCAGCAGGGAAAACTGCGCATGACATCATCGCTGAACTGCCCGATCTTGAAGAGACACAGATTGCAGCTTGCCTCGATTACGCGCGGGACCTCGCAGAATTCGAGGTGCCTGCCTGATGGGACGGTACAAAGGGATCATCGCATTTCAGGTACGGAACCATCCCGAAGTGCTCCCGCAGCTTGTGTCCAGACTGAAGGCGTATTTGTCCGAGCATCCCGAGATGGGCCATTACGGGGGGAAGTTGCTTCTGGTCGAAGCGCATCGAATCAGGATTCGCGGGTGAACGCCCGGTGCAACCATCCCGGCGGCGCCCATTGACAACCGGCGGAAACACTACTAAACTGAAGCGGGTGCGCTGCCGCCTTCGCCACGCACCTGCTTGAGGCCGGATACGACATCCGTACGATCCAGGAGCTTTTGGGCCACAACGACGTGCGAACCACGATGATCTACACCCACGTGCTGAATCGTGGCGGCCACGGCGTGAAGAGCCCGGTGGATACCTTGTGAGGAAGGATGCGGTGCGTATTATGCGGAAACCATATAAGACGCGGAAACATCGCAAGAACAGCCTTAACCTCTTGCCACCCAAGAGCTTAGACAAAATCTTGCGCGGAGTGTTATGTGGAATAAAAACGCGAGAACGGGTTTATCTGGAAACCATCTAAACAGAAGGTCGACGCATCAATTCAAGAACCGCAATATGTTCGACGAAGTCAAATTGCTCATTGAAAAATCATCGGCTCCCGAAGCCGTGCGACTCGCCTTATCGCTCGTCACAAAACTAATCTCTTGGCTTCCATACGCCTTCGTTGGCGTCGGCCTATTTCTCAACACCGCCAATTTCATATACTGGCTCGCGTTCTTCATTTTCGCTGAAGGGGCACTCATCGCTGCGTTGATTTACATGCTGCTGTTGATTGTTCGCGACGCCGTCGCTGTTACTCACAAAAACGAACCACAGGAAGACAAACTCGCGTCAAACAACTTTTCCGACACCGCACTGAAGGGCATCGTCGGCAACTTTGCATTTTACTTGTTCATTCTCGTCGCATTCATCGTTCTCAAGGCGATGGGCATTTTTGACGTCATGTTTCAAACAACATTGGAAAGGCTCAAATGAATGCCGAAGCTGGTTTCCAATTAACTTTCCAGCAAAGACAATTGCCAATGCGATCACAATAAGTCCAGGTTGCTGTAACACCAAGTCGTTCATTTTATATCTCACAACAAAAGCGTCGAACAAGTCGGTCAAGCCGACATTTTCTTGGCGGGCGGTTCAGCGTCTCGCCGTTCCAGTACACCGCCGAGGAGGCGTTGGAAGAGGCCGGCCGTGAGTGACATCTGGGTGGTCAATGCCTCGCCGGTCATCGCACTGGCCAAGGCGGACCAGCTCCATCTCCTGCCCGATTTGTGCAGGGAAGATGACCAAATGGTCCACTTGGCTCTGAACTGAGAAAGGGGTCAGAACGCTTTTCCTCGCGATTGGGGTCAGAGCGCCCTCAGTCAATAGACGGAGCCCGGCTCTGCCTTACTCGTGACTCAGTGCGATCTGACCCCACGCACCAGTTCATGTGCTGAGCAAGGGCGGACATGGCGTGAAGAGTCCAATCGATGGCCCGGGAACCGCCCATTCTCTCACCCTTCGCTCTGTTGCCACAAAACCTACGGCGGAACCGGCCTAACCGTACCTCATCGGCCGCCATCGCTCACAAATCATCAAAGCCCCGGGAATTGCTGGACTCTCATAACACATGGATCAGGTTTTGGGGAGCAGCGCAGCCGACATGCCGGCCGGCAAGACGGTCCAAAAGGTGATCGTCGTTCCCGGGCGGATGGTCAATTTCGTGGTGCGGTGAGGTCTCTAGTATCCTCGTGCGTGCCGCTTGGCCTTGGGGTCGCCGGCCGCGTGCTTGAGGCCCGTCTTCGCGTCGAGCGTGACCATCACCGGATGGGCAAACGGCGGCTTGCCGAGTTTGACGCGGTGCCCCAAGGCCTTGAGCGCCTCGATCGTGTCGCCGCCGAGCGATTCTTCCACGGTGAGGCTCCCCAACTGCTGCGGCGGCTGGTTGAACGATCCGACCAGGTGGTCCGTCTGGAATCGCGGCCGGGTGACCGCTTCCTCGGGCCTGAGGCCGAACTCCAGCCAGCCCAAGAGCACCTGGAGGCTCACCTGGTCCTGCAGGTCGCCCCCCGCCACGCTGATCCCGGCCACCGGCTTGCCGTCCTTCAAGATCATCGTCGGCGTAAGCGTGATCCGCGGCCGCTTGCCCGGCTCGATGCAGTTCGGATGCCCCGCCCACGTATTGAGGCTCCGCAGCCGGCTCCCCAGGCGGACGCCGGTTTCGCCGGCCATGACGCCGCCCCAGCCGCTCGGCGTGGCGACCACCATGTTGCCCCAGCGGTCGGCCACGATGCAGGTGGTCGTGTCGCGCGGTTTCTCGCTCGGCAGGCGGTAATCTTGCGGAGCGACCCTTAGAAGTGCCTTGCCCTCGCGGGGATCGCCCGGACGAACCTCCAGCGACGCCCTCTTGAGGTCCACGAGCGGCCGCCGCAAGGCCGCGTACTCCGGCGACAAGAGCCCCGCAAGCGGCACGTCCACCAACAGCGGGTCGGCATAGTACGTGTCGCGATCGGCCAGGGCCAGCTTCATCGCCTCGACGACCGCATGGACGTAGCCCGGACTGCCATGGCCCATCGCCCGCAGGTCGAACTTCTCCAGGAGCCGCAGCGTTTGCAGCATGGACGGGCCTTGCGTCCACGGGCCGCACTTGAGCACCGACCAGCCGCGGTAGTCGATCGAGACCGGGTCTTCGATCCGCGTCGTGTGCGTCGCCAGGTCCGCGTAGCGGATCAGCCCGCCGTTGGCCCGGCTCCAGGCGTCGAGTTCCCGGGCGATCGGCCCGCGATAGAAGCAATCGGCGGCCAGGCGCAGCCCGCGGAGGCGGTCGTGCGGCGAGGTCTTCTCCGCCTCGGTCATTTGGCGAATCCGCCTGGCCAACTGCGGCTGCCAACCGTCGCGGCGCCGGTCGAGGATCGCCAGGACCGGCCGCGCCGCCTCGCCGAAGGTTTTGACGCCGTAGCGGTCCAGGGCGGTCAGCAGGGCGTCGGGGGCCCCGGGGACGGCCACGGTGGTCGGGTCGTCGCTGCCGGGAATCCGGCCGCCCTTGTGCTCGGCGAAGAACTCCCGCGTGGCCAGACGGGGAGCGACCCCCTGGCCGCAGACGACCTCGACGACGTTCCGCTTGGCGTCGTACACCAGGATCGGCACCTCGCCGCCGAAGCAGAAATTGGCCGGGTCGGTCACGCCGAGGATCAGCAGGGCGGCCACCGCGGCGTCGGCGGCGGTCCCGCCGCTTTTGAGGATGTCGATCGCCGCGTCGGCCGCTTCCGCCCCGCCGGCCGCAACCACTCCCTGGGTTCCCGAGGCCTTCCAGAAGTCGTTTGGCTCCGCGCCGGAGGCCGGTGCGCTTAGCATCAGGAGGATGGGAACTGCCCATGGAAGACAACGGTGCGCGGTCATGGTACCTTCCTTCGTTCAAGGCGGACGTGGAGGCCGTCATTGTAGCAGGCCATTCGTCCGAGCTCATCAAGCGGTTGAAGGGAAGCCGCGCGGCGGCTATTCTGGAGCGGCGCTGGCCGAACATGCCCACGCTTCGCGAGGGCATGCCACCCAAAGCTCACATGCCACGAGGCCGCCATGCCGATCATGCAGAGTCCGCCGGGGGCGGAGACGATCATCGACGGCCGGCGGTACCTCTATTTCGCCGGCACGGGCTACCTGGGGCTCCAGGGCCATCCGGAGGTGATCCGTGCGGCCTGCGAGGCGACGCAGCAGTACGGCCTGGGGAGCGCCACGTCGCGGGCGGGCTTCGGCGACACGCCGCCCACGCTTGCGGTCGAACGCCACGCGGCCCGATTCTTCGGCGGCGAGGAGTCGTTCTATTTCGTCTCCGGGTACGTGGGCAATCAGATTCTCGTCGCCGCGCTGGGAGACGAATTCGACGCCGTGCTCGTCGATGAGTTCTCGCACTACTCGGTCCTCGATGCGGCCCGGGGCAGCGGGCGGCCGGTGCTCGCGTTCCGGCACCGCGATCCGGAATCGCTCGCCGCAAGCCTTCAGGCCGGCTTGAAGCCGCACGAGCGCCCCCTGGTCATGAGCGACGGCGTCTTTGCCGCGCTGGGGCGGATTGCGCCGGTGGCCGAGTACCGGGCCGTCCTGGGCCGCTATCCCGGAGCCATCCTTCTGATCGACGATGCCCACGCGATCGGCGTGCTTGGAGACGGCGGAAGGGGAACGTACGAGCACGCGGGGCTGCTACCGGGGAGTCTCGCGGAATCGCCCGTCAACGCGGCGGTTTCCGGGCAACGTTCCGCTTCCGACGAGCCGCGGCTTTGGTTCTGCGGGACCTTGAGCAAGGCGATCGGCGGCTTTGGGGGGATCATTCCCGGCACGCGGGAGTGTATCCAGTGGCTCAAGCGGTCTTCGCACTATTTCGCCGGCGCGAGCCCGCCGCCCATTCCCGCCGCTGCGGCCACCGCGCGGGCGATCGAGCTGGTCGCGGCCCAGCCGGAAATGAGGAGCCGGCTTCACCAGAACGTCCGGCTCCTCAAGGCCGGCCTGCGGCGATTGGGCATGGAAGTCGAAGACACGCCCGTACCGATTATCCCCCTGGTGATCGGCGACGCCACGGCCATGCGGCGGATCCAAGAGGAACTCTTGCGGCGGGGAATCGCAATTGCGTACATGCCGTCCTATAGCGGGTTGGGGTCGGAAGGGGCCCTGCGGCTGGCCCTCTTCGCCACGCACACCAAGGCGATGATTCAACAGTTGCTCGATGAGCTGGCACGAATGCTGTGACGCCTCAAAGCCGCACGCCCGCAGGCCGTCAAGCCCCCGGGTTGCAACCCGGGGGCTTTGGTGTATTCTGGAGCGGCCGGCAATCCCGCGGAACGGTGTTCCGTTGTGCCGGCACTGGGAGGGAACGCGTGAACGCTGCCGATCGACGT
Source organism: uncultured Planctomycetaceae bacterium (assembly GCA_964354135.1). Taxonomy (GTDB): domain Bacteria; phylum Planctomycetota; class Planctomycetia; order Pirellulales; family Thermoguttaceae; genus CAYGZA01. The sequence continues at coordinate 21,199 of CAYGZA010000006.1, read as the reverse complement.
GGAAAACTGCCGCTTTTTGGTTGCCCCGTCGTGCCGTTTGTGCTGGCCGTGGTGCTCGGTGCGAGCAGTTGGGCCGCCGATGCTCCGCCAAGTGCTACGCCGAAGAAACCGGCCGATTACCGCAGCGCCATCGCCCGGCTGGAAGGGATCGTCGCCGGGGAATTGAAACGCGGGTCGTTCTCGGCCGCGTCGATCGCCCTGATCGACGACCAGCAGACGATCCACGTCAAGGGTTTCGGCTTCGCCGACGGGGACCGCCGCGTCCCGGCCACGGCCCAGACCGTCTACCGCGCCGGCTCGATCTCCAAGCTGTTCACCGCCTTGGCCGCGATGCAACTGGCCGAGCAAGGGAAGCTGGACATCGACAAGCCGGTGACCGGCTACGATTCGGCGTTCCGCATCGTCAATCCGTTCGACGCGGACGGGCCCATCACGCTGCGGCAGCTCATGTGCCATCGCTCGGGCATGGTCCGCGAGTCGCCGGTGGGGAGCTACTTCGATCCCTGTCAGCCGCCGGTCGCCGCCACCGTGGCGAGCATCGCGCCCTGTGTGCTGGTCTACCCGCCCGGCAGCCGGACCAAGTACTCCAACGTCGGGCCGACGGTGGCCGGCCAGGTGGTGGAGAAGGTCTCTGCGACACCGTTCGCCCAATACCAGGCAAAGAACCTGCTTGAGCCGCTCGGCATGAAGAGCTCGGCGTTCCTATTGAGCGACGCCCTGCGCCTCCGCCTGGCCACGGGATGGATGGACGTGGCCGACGGCCGCGGCGGATTCCGCAGGATCCCCGCCCCGCGGTTCGAGCTGGGGACCGTCCCGGCCGGGAACCTCTACACGACCGCTGAAGACCTCGGCCGGTTCGCGAGTTTCCTCTTGGCCGAGGGCCGCGCGGGCGACCGCCGGCTCGTGAAGCCCGAGACCCTCTGCCAGATGTTCAGCGTTCAGCTTACGTCCGACAAGGCGGCCTATGGGCTGGGGTTCCACGTGGGCACGTTCCGCAAGCACCCGTTGATCAGCCACATGGGAGCCGTGTACGGCTTTACCTCGTCGCTGGTGGTCTTGCCGCAGCCGAAGGTGGCCGCAGTTGTCCTGACCAACGAGGACATCGCCACGGGCCCGGTCCGCAAGCTCGGCGACGCCGCCCTGGGGCTTTTGCTGGAGGCCAAGCTGGGCGAGCCCATGCCGCAGGACCAGCCGGCCCAGGGCGGGCTGACCGATCCGGCGGCACTCGCCGGCCAGTACGAGTCGGAGAGCTATTGGGCGCGGATCGAGGCAGCCGAGGGCAAGCTCGTGGCCGACGTCTCCGGCAAGAAAGTGTCCCTCACGCCCACCGGGCCCGACAAGTTCCTGGCCGACGGCTCCCTATTCGCCCGCGAACCGGTGGAGTTCCAGCGGGACGAGAAGCGCCGGGCGATCGCGTTCACCGCGCTGACCCAGAAGTTCCGCCGCGTCGATCCCGCCGCCGTGCCCCAGGTGCCCGCGGAGTGGCAGAAGTTCCTCGGCAGTTTCGGGCCGGATTTCATTCCCCTGATCGTCTCCGTGCGGCACGGGCATCTCTACGCGATGACCGAGAACATGGCCGACTACCGGCTGGCGCCCCTGTGCCGCACGGTGTTCAAGCTCCCGCCGGGGATGTATGTGGACGAGCAACTGGTGTTTCAGGTCGCGTCGGACGGCAGCGTGCCGAGCATCCTCTTTGCCAACGTCCCCATGCACCGAAGACCCTAAGAGACGGGAAGGGGCCCGACACGAGTGGCGAGGGGCCGGAGCCTTGTCGAGAAAGCGTAGCGGCGGGGCTTGCCCCGCGCGGCAGCAGGCAGCAGTCAGAGCAGCAGCGACGACCCGTCGATGAACACGCCCCCCGCAGAAACCGGTTTCGAGTCCTTCCTGACCTGGTTCGAAAAGGCCCCGTCGTGGGTCCCGCCGGACGACACGTGGACCCTCTGGGGGATCATCCTGGCCGGCGCGGCCCTGGCCATCTATCTGGAGCAGACCCGCCGCTGGGCGGCCAAGCTGAGCGGCCCGGTCGTGGCCCTCTTGGCGGCCATGCTCCTGGCCAACCTGAAGATCATGCCGGAGCGCTCGCCGGTCTACGACGCGGTGGAAGGGTACCTCGTGCCGGTGGCCCTGCCGCTCTTGCTCTTCCGCGCCAACCTGGTGCGGATCGTCAAGACCACCGGGCCGATGTTCGCCATCTTCCACGTCGCCACCGTGGGGACGCTCTTGGGGGCCTTTCTGGCGGCGGTGCTCTTCCAGCACCTCTTACCGCGGGTCCCCGAGCTCTCGGGCATGATGGCCGGCAGCTACATCGGCGGGAGCGTGAATTTCCTGGCCCTCAAGGCGGCCTTCGGCGTCGAGGAGAACCTGGCCGGCTCGCTCATGGTCGCCGACAACTTCATCATGGCCGCGGTGTTCCTGGTCTTGATCGTGATCTCGAACATGACCTTCTTCCGCCGCCGCTATCCGCACCCTCACTCGCTGGATTCCGATGCGGCCGAGAATCAGTCGGCGGCGGCCGCCCACTGGCGCCCCAAGGAGATCGCCCTCTTGGACATCGCCAAGGCCCTGGCGGTGGCCGTGGTCATTGCCGCCGCCTCGACGAAGCTCGCCGGGGCGATCCGGGACCTCGGGCCCGGGTCCCTCCTCTTGTCGGTGGTCGGAGACAGGTACGTGCTGATCACTGCCTTCTCCGTCGCCGCCGCCACCCTCTTTCCGCGCGCCATGGAGGCGATCCGCGGCGCCGACGAGCTGGGCACCTACATGCTCTACCTCTTCTTCTTCGTCATCGGACTGCCGGCGAACCTGGTCGTCGTGGTGGGCCGCGTGCCGCTGATGTTTGCCTTCTGCCTGGTGATCGCCCTGGTGAACCTCGCGTTGACGCTGGGCGTCGGCCGCCTGCTGCGGCTCAACCTCGAGGAGCTGCTCCTGTGCGTGAACGCCACGCTCGGCGGGCCGGCCACCGCCGCGGCCATGGCCATTGCCAAGGGCTGGCCTCGCCTGGTCTTGCCGGCCGTGCTGGTCGGCATTTGGGGATACGTGATCGGAACCGCCTTGGGACTGTTGGTCGGCCGGCTGTTGATGTTATGGTGCTAACTCAGACCGCAAACGGGAGAGCCCGGACAAAGGGACGGGCTCCCTCGCAACCGGCGTCGCACTCGCCGTTTGCGCGCCCGGCGACGACGCCTGTCCCGTTTTGCGGGCGGCAGGGAGGATGGCTGCGACGGGAACGAGATCAGCGGCCTTTCTTCTCCGACTTGAGGGCCTCTTGCCACTGCTGGATGAGACGTAGGGAGTCCAGCGGCGCGGTCGCGTCGACGTTCACCCGGCGGATTTCCTCCAGCAGCGGATGATCGGCCGGGGCGAAGAGGGTCAGTTGGATTCCCGAGCCGGGCGAAGCGCCCAGCGGCCGCGCGAGCTTCGCACGGCCCGCTGCATCGAGGTGCGATTCCTCCAACTGCACGAGAATCTCCTTGGCCCGCTCGATCACCTCGCGGGGCACGCCCGCCAGCCGGGCGACGTGAATCCCGTAGCTCTTGTCGGCCGCGCCGTCGACGATCTTGTGGAGGAATACCACGTCGTCCTTCCATTCCCGGACGGCGACGTTGAGATTTTTCACCCGGGGGAGCGATTCCACGAGATCCGTCAGCTCGTGGTAGTGGGTGGCAAAAAGGGTGCGGCAGCCGACGCGGTCGTGCAGGTGCTCCGCCACCGACCAGGCCAGCGATATCCCGTCGTAGGTGCTCGTGCCGCGGCCGATCTCGTCCAGGATCACCAGGCTCCGCGGCGTGGCCATGTTGAGGATGCGGGCGGCTTCCGTCATTTCCACCATGAACGTGCTCTGGCCGCGGGAGAGCTCGTCGCTGGCGCCGACGCGGGCGAAAATGCGGTCGGCTATGCCGATCGTCGCCTCGCGGGCCGGGACGAAGCTCCCCATCTGGGCCATGAGCGTAATCAGCGCGACCTGGCGGATATAGGTGCTCTTGCCGGCCATGTTGGGGCCGGTGATGAGGAGGATGTCGGCCGAGTCGCCGCCGGCTTCCGTGTCGTTGGGGACGAACGTGCCCTCGGGCTGGACGACGTCGAGCACCGGGTGGCGGCCGTCGAAGATCCGCACGATCGGCTCTTCCACCATCTTGGGCCGGCAGTAGTTGCGCTTTCGGGCCAGCTCGGCCAGCGCCGCCAGGACGTCGATTTGCGCCAGCACCGCCGCCGTGCCTTGGAGCCTGCGCCGCGCGGCAATCACCGCGTCCCGGAGCCGGAGAAACAACTCATACTCCAGCTCCTTCGACTTCTCGTCGGCCGTCAGCACCTTGTCCTCGTATTCCTTGAGGGCCGGGGTGACGTAGCGCTCGGCGTTCTTGACCGTCTGCTTTCGGATGTAGTCCGCGGGCGCCTTGCCCTGGTGCGCGTTGGTGACTTCGAGGTAGTAGCCGAAGACCTTGTTGAAGCCGACCTTGAGATTGGGGATGCCCGTCCGCTGGATTTCTTCGGCCTGATAACGGGCGATCCACTGCTTGCCGCCGTGCGCCAGCTCGCGCAGGGCGTCGAGCTCGGCGTGGTAGCCGTCGCGGATGAAGCCGCCGTCGCGGCTGGAAAGCGGGCACTCGTCCGTCAAGCCGGCGTCCAGCGTGCTCCGCAAGTCGGCGCAGAGGTCGATCCCCGCTTCCAGGTCGTTGAGTGTGCGGCTCTTGCGGGCGGTGAATCTTGCTTTCAGGGCGGGCAGGGCGCGAAGCGTGCGGGCCAGGAAGCTCAAGTCGCGGGGGCTCGCCCGGCCGGTCGTCGCCCGGGCCAGCAGCCGCTCCACGTCGTAGATGCGGCGGAGCATCTCGCGGAGCTCGGCCGTCAAGCCGGGCTCGCCGACGAGCTCTCCGACGCCGTCGAGCCGCCATTGGATGGCGTCGGCGTCGGCCAGCGGATTGGCGAGCCAATCGGCCAAGAGCCGCGAGCCCATGGCCGTGACGGTCTGGTCGAGCACGGCCAGGAGCGATCCCTCGCGGCGGCCTTCGCGGAGGGTGCGAAGGATCTCCAGGCTGCGGCGGCTCGCCTCGTCGATCTCCAACGTGTTGGAGACGCGATAGGGAAGCAGCCGGTCGACGTGTTCCAGCGAGGTCTTCTGGGTTTCTGAAAGATAATCGAGGATTGCGCCGGCTGCGCGGACTGCCTGGCTGTCTTCCGGCCCGGCGGCAAACCCGAAACCCTCCAGACCGGCCGTGCCGAAGTGCTTCGCCAGCGCGTCCCGGGCCGTGTTGAGCGCGAAGGCCCAGCCCGGCCGCCGGGTAACCATCATCTGCTCGGCCAGGTGCGCCGGCAGCGGCTCGGCCTCTTCCGCCAGGAGGCACTCGGAAGGAGAAATCCGCGCCAACTGGTCGATCAGCCGGCTGGTGGGAAACGCGGCGGCCAGAAAGCGGCCCGTGGAGAGTTCCACCCAGGCCACGCCCACCGGCTCGCCCGGCGCGACCGCCGCCAAGTAGTTGTTCTTGCGCGGGTCGAGCAAGGCGTCGTCGGTGAGCGTGCCGGGCGTGACGACCCGGGTTACCTCGCGGCGGACCAGGCCCACCGCCTTCTTCGGGTCCTCGACCTGATCGCAGACCGCCACGCGCATCCCGGCGGCCATCAGCTTCCCGAGGTACGCCTCCAATTGATGGTGAGGAAACCCTGCCATGGGGACGGGGTTTTCCCCCTTTTCGCGGCTGGTGAGCGCGAGGTTGAGCGTCCGAGCCGCGATCTTGGCGTCCTCGTAGAACATCTCGTAGAAATCGCCCATGCGAAACAGCAAGAGACCATCGGGGCAGGCCCGCTTGGCCTCTTGGTACTGTTTCATCATGGGAGTAATGCCCGTCGCCATGCCGCCATAGTAGCAGAGCGCGCGACGGCTTCGGAAGGGGCGGAGAGCAGGGGAAGGATGAAGGAGGAGGGATGAAGGAGCAGGGACGAGAGGCGAGGGGCGAGAGATGAGGGATGTGGGTGAAGGGCGGCAGTCTCGCCCCTCGCCCCTCGTCTCTCGTCCCTCGCCCCTACTGAATGAACCGTTCTTCTTCTTCGTTGCCGTGGATGGTGATGATCCCGCCGTCTTCCAGGCGGCGAATGATGTCGACGATCTGCTGCTGGACCTGTTCCACGTTGGACGCCCGGACCGGGCCGAGGTAGTCCATTTCTTCCAGCAGCGAGGCGGCCGCCCGCTTCGACATGTTGCTGAGGATCTTCTGCTTCAGCTCCTCGCTCGCGCCCTTCAGCGCCATGGCCCACTGCGCCGTCTCGACGTGCTTGAGGATCTCCTGGATGTCGCGCGCGGTGAACTTGTTGAGGTCCTCGAAGACGAACATCAGGCGGCGGATTTCTTCCACCAGCTCGGGGTCCTCCTGGGCCAGGTTCTCCAGCAGGCTCCGCTCGGTGGCCCGGTCGACGACGTTGAGGATCTCCGCCACTGCGGCCACGCCGCCGGCGTTCTCGAACTGTTGGCTCATCACGCTGGACATCCGGTTTTCCAGACCTTTTTCGACTTCGTGGATGATCTCCGGGCTGGTTTGCCCCATGGTGGCGATGCGGCGGACGACGGAAAGCTGCCGCTCGACCGGGAGCCCGCCGATGATCGCCGCCGCCTGAGAGGGCGGCACGTGGGAGAGGATCAGGGCAATCGTCTGCGGATGCTCGTCGATGACGAAGGTGAGCAGGTTCTGCGCGTCGACCTTCTGAAGGAAGCCGAAGGGGAGGGCCTCGATCGACTGGCGAACGCTGTCCAGCGCGGCGCTGGCGCCCTTGCCCAGCGCCTGCTCCAAGAGGTTCTTCGCGACGCTCAGCCCGCCCGTCTCCCCGGTGAGTCCGGTGGGACTGGCATTGGCGAAGTCGTGGATGACGTGCTCCTGCTCTTCCGCCGCCACGGCGCCCAATTTGGCGATCTCGATGGAGACGGCCTCCACCTGCCTCGGGTCCAGCTTGCCCAACAGATGCCCGGCCTCTTTCTGGGGCAAGCTCATCAGCAGGATGGCGGCCTTGCGAAGGTCGCTAGCGGCCATGGGACGGAGCTCTCCGAGCGACGGTCTTCAAGACGAGGCTCCAGGAAGCCTCTCAATAATACCCAAGATGCCTATCTTAAGGCGCCTGGCCGTGGGCCCCCGTGGGACGCCCGTCGGCCGTAATCGGCAGGCCCATCGCCCAAACTTGAATTCTCATGCCCACCCGGCGGACGCGGAGCCCGTCCCGGCCCACGCCGCATCAAGTGGGGACTTCCTCGGGCACGGGAACCAAGCCGACCTCGAGGGCCAGAGGCCCCCAGTCGGTCTCAAACGAGATGGAGATCGGTGTGACGTTGGACGGGAAATGAACTTCGTGGCCGTACCCGGTGATCACGTTGGGAAGGCTCACCATCATCTCGTATTCTTCCAGTGTCGATTTCGCCCGACCCGCCACCATGTTGGTCAGCTCCCCGACGGCATCGAGCACGTCGTCGTTGACCTCGGTGGCCTCAGCCATCAGCATCGCGGAGGCCGCCTTGAGGGCAAGCTCTTTGGAGAAGCTCACGACCACGGTCCCCACGGCCTTGCCCGACAATCCGATGACGCCGCTAATGAAGTGCTCGGTCCGGGCGTCGCGCTTCAGAACGAGCTGCCCGCGGCGGGCCTCGCAGCCGAGCATGGTCCGAAAGGCATTCTTCAAGGAGCTGATGAACGGGTTAATGTGCTCGACGCGCATGACGGTAACCGTTAGCCCTCCACCAGGGAAATGCTGCTCGCTAGGCGACGGACACTCAGGTCCCCTCAGGACGCCGAGGAGGCTTGAGTCAGGTCTTCAACCCCATCCAACGGAAGGTTAGGTTCCGGTTCGCGAAGGTCAAACCGTCCCCCCCAAAAGAAGCTGAGCCCTTTTCCAATGAGGCACGAGCCTCCCGGCCGGCGACGCCGGTTACAAGAACGGCGACGGGGGAAGAATCCCCCTTTCAAGCGGTATCTCGCGGTCCGTTTCTCGTCTCCAAACGGCCCTTGGGCGATCCCGAAAGGCCAAGATCACAGGCCAATCACTCCTCGGTCAGCTCCCAGACGGCGGACTGCCCGAAACACTCTTCCACCTCGATCCGCACCCGGGGGAAGCGGCAGCCGGTCCGGGCGTACAACTCGTCGCGCAATCGCCGCCCGATGTGACGGCCCAGCGATTCCGCCGTCGTGTTGGGGACGGGCAGCACAGCGCAGTCGCCGCGCGGGAACACCCAGCGGCGGTCCTCAAACGTGACCACTACCTCCCTCTCGTCGGCCGTCACGCGAATCCGGGGGTGCTCCCTCGGCAGCAGCACGCGGTGATCCATCTCTTCGAGGACCGAGCGCAGCGCGTCCCGGAGCACCGTGAAATCGACGACGCAGTGGCTCTCGTCGAGCGGCCCGTGGACTTCCGCCGCCACCCGATAGTTGTGCCCGTGAAGCCGCTCGCACACGCCGCCGGCCAACGTGATGAAATGGCAGGCACTGAAGACCAGACTGTCGTTCGCGATGCGGACGGAGTAGCGTTCCATGGGAAGCAATCCTGCGGGTACGAGGGAGTCGTCGGGGAGCGTGCCTCACGCCAAGGTGTCACGAGGCAAGCTCTCTGCAACGTCTTGACACCTGCGTCCTAATACTTGGCGTGAGCGCCACTTGCTTGCCGCACCAAAACCGGCCGGAATCGTGCCCTACACATAGAAGCACTCACGTGCTAGGATACTCTGTCGATTCAGGACGATACTGTTCACCGAGGAGGGAGCGATGGAAGGTGTTTCCTCCGACCTATTGAGACTTCTGTACGCTCTTCTGCCCGGGTTTGTGGCGGCGTGGGTTTTCTACGGCCTGACCGCACATCCGAAGATCTCATCGTTCGAGCGCGTTGTCCAGGCACTTATCTTCACGGCGATCGTTCAGGCGATCACGGCCGCGCTTCAATTCGTCCTGCTTGCCCTGGGTAACATTGTAGCCTTTGGCATCTGGTCGGACGAGTTGCGCCTGCTTTGGTCCGTGCTGCTGGCCCTGTGCCTTGGATTGCTGTTCGCCTGTTACGCCAACAGCGATCGACTCCACGGTTGGATGCGTCGACACCACATCACGTCCCGCACATCGTTCCCATCGGAGTGGTTCAGTGCTTTCTGCCGGCAGAGGCGGTGGGTCGTTTTGCACCTTTCCGGTGGTCGGCGTCTCTACGGTTGGCCGGAGGAATGGCCCGATCAACCTGATTCCGGCCATTTTCTGATCGACCAACCCGAATGGCTGCTTGACGATGGAACGCGCGCACCCGTCCACCGGGTGGCGAACTTGCTGATCCCAGCAACCGCGGTCGAAATGGTCGAGTTTCTGAAATGTCCCGAGGAAGTGCTCGCGCAGCCCGAAGAACTCAAGAGGGCCGACAGCACCCTCATCGAACTACAGTCAAAGGAGAACGATCATGGGAAGCAAAGCTCCTCAGCCAGCCCCGAATCGACCTCGGGGTCATGAACGGCCCGGGCCAAGCGGTCCAACGCCAAACAATGGTCTCGTGACGCACGGTTACAATGGACCGGCGAGTAGCGCGAAGCCGGAACCCCCGCCGCCTCCACCGCCAAAGAAATAGGGGCGCGTTGCGTGAATCCGCGTCACGGCTGAGCATCCAGACGGGCCAGGATGCCGCTACCTTGAGCGGGCGGGGATGGTGCTACTCCGAGTTTGCCTTGGACAGAAGGTCCTTCCAGAAATCCCGAGCCTTGCGGTGGGACTGGAGCACTTCGGCCCGTTGGTCCAGGTCGTCGAGCTGGATCTGCCGGGCCCGCTCCATCACCCAGTCGAGGAAGAACTGGGCGGAGCGCTTGCTGATCCGCGGCCCGTACCCCATCTCCACGTAGTACGGGCCGGTCATGGCAAAGCGGTAGGTCTTGGGCAGGTCGGTCACGACCCTGAGCAGAAACCAGCCGCTCTCGTCGAACCGCAGCTTGGGGAGCCGGCCTCCCTGGCGGTAATCGTCGAAGCGGACCTCCTGCTCGATCCGGCCGTTCTTGACGATCTCCAGGTAGGTGATCGGCTCCCTGGTGGAGAGGGTCAGGGCGATCTCGAGCTCCACCGGACGGCCCTTCTCCACCTGGAAGACGTGGCCCGGCAGTTGGCCGTCGACCTTCGGCCGCAAGAGCGGCCCGTTGGTCACCGTCACGCGGCCCGCGCGGAAGCTCTCCCACCATTTCTCATAGGTGAAATCCCCGTCGACGTGGACGTAAACGCGGTTGTAGCCGGCCGGATTGGGGCTCACCCCCGATCCGCTCCCGGCGCTGGGCGGGATCCGCAGGCCGCAGTTGAGCAAGTGGAAGTAGATGTCGTGCGACCACTGGGCGATCCCGCGGACGTGGGCATATCGTTTCGGGTCGCGCGGCTTGCCGCCCGGCTGGTCGGGGAGCATCGTGCCGCGGCACATGTCGCCGTGGGCCAGCTCAATGGAATCCACCTGGCCGTGGGCCACGAGCATGGGGAGATCCCACCAGTAGGGCCGAGTCGCGTCGATCCACGCGTGCGGATGTTTTCGGACTTCGGCGAGGTATTGCGTCGTGGGAGGATACTCCGCATCGGGAGGCCCGAGCGAGAGCGGGGTGGGCAGGTTGAAGTAGAGCAAGGTCCCGCCGGCCCGCGCCTGCTGCCCGGCCATCAGATGGCAGAAACGGTTCTCCTCGAATCGCGTCAGGACTTCCCGCGGGGGCCGGCCGGCCGGCCACTGGCTCCGCCCGTTCCACCACGTGCAGAGCGGCAGCACGTGCAGGTCTTCGGCCTCCATGAGCAGTGGAGCGTCTGCCGGCGGGCGGCGGACGTCGAGGTCGCCCGACCACCAGCCTTCGGCCGACATGTCCACGTGCCGCCGGAGTTCCACCCGCTTGCTGTCGTCGGCGAAGCGGTTGATCGTGAAATGGCCGCTCATCACGCTGTACTCGGGGCCTCGTTCCATCTCAAAGGTGTAATTGCCGAGCGGCAGGGCAAGGGCGACCTTGCCGGGCACGAGGAAATGGTCGTCCCAAGAGGGGGTTTTCTTGGGGATCCGCGGCTTTCCCGCCGCGCTTTTCAGGTGCATCCGGCAAGCGACCGGCTTGCCGGTCTGCTGGTCCACGACCTGGAGCTCCAGCGTTCCCTCGGCCGCCCTTGCCGGCCCGCAACACCAGAGGGCCGCGATGGCCAAACAGCCCGCCCGGAGCGGCGACCCGGCCGTTCCGCACGCGCCCCCGCGCAATCGTCGCAGTTCACCCGTTGACGCCATCGGTGAAGCCCCCCCCGCGGTATCCGCACTCCGCTCACGCCGGAATATGACAACTGTAGCACACCCGTCCCACTTCTCCCGGTGCAGACACCCACTTAGAATGGGTAGCGGAATCCCGTAGCTGCTGCGTTTCCGGACACGCCGGGCGGACGTAGGGAAGGTCATGGCCGAGGACTATTACCAAGTTCTGGGGGTGCCGAGGAACGCCTCTCAGGCCGACATCCAGAAGGCCTACCGCGACCTTGCGCGGAAATACCACCCCGACATGAATCCCGGCGACAAGACGGCCAAGAAGAAGTTCCAGAAGATCCAGGCGGCCTTCGACGTCCTGAACGACCCGCAGAAGCGGGAAATGTACGACCGCTACGGCAGCTCGTTTGAGACGATGGGCGCCGGGCCCCGCGGCGGGACGTGGCGGACCGGACCCGGGGCGGAAACCTGGACCGGATTCGGCGGGAGCGGCTTCGAGGACGTCGATTTCAGCCAGTTCTTCGGCGAGCGATACGGGGCGGAGCCGGGGGGCGGGTTTGCAGGCGTGTTCGAGCAATTCCGCCGGGCGGCTTCCGGGACGCGCAAGACCGCCGGCGGCCGGGCCCGCCGCGGCGCGGACCTCGTCCAGGAAATCGCCGTTCCCTTCGCCACGGCCGTCCTCGGCGGAGAGGTGCAATTGGCGGTCAACCGTGGGCCGGCACAGGTGGAGACGATCTCCGTCAAGGTCCCCGCCGGCATTGAAGACGGCAAGAGGCTCCGCCTTCACGGCCAAGGGGAATCGGCCCGGAAGGGCGGCTCGCCGGGCGACATCATCCTCACCGTCCACGTCGAGCCCCACCCGTTCTTCCAGCGCCGCGGGAACAACCTCCACCTCCGCGTGCCGGTGACCCTCGGTGAAGCGGCTGACGGGGCGAAAATCGATATCCCTACTCCCCGAGGGACCGTCGCCTTGCACGTTCCCGCCGGGGCCTCCAGCGGCACCAAGCTTCGCGTGAAGGGGCACGGCGTCATCCTCAAGAGCGGGCCGCCCGGCGATCTGATCGCCGAGGTGCAGATCGTCCTCCCCAAGCAACTGGATGACGCGGCCAAACAGGCGCTGCGCCAAATCGACCAGCGCTATCCGCAAGAGCCTCGCGCCAACCTGCGATGGTAACGGGATGAGCGACCAGCGACTGGGCCCCAAGTACCGCGTTTGCCGAGAGGCCGACTTCCGCCGGATCTATCGCCTGCGGAGCACGGTTTCGGACGCCCGGCTGGTGATCTTCGGTTGCGCCAACGGGCTCCCGCACTCTCGCCTGGGCTTGTCGGTCTCGCGGAAAGTGGGGAATGCCGTGGTGAGGAACCGCTGGAAGCGGCTCCTTCGCGAGGCATTCCGGTTGACCCGCGATCATCTCCCCGAAGGGCTGGACTTGATTGTCATCCCTCGCCAGGGTGTGGAACCGGGGCTTGCCGGGCTCACGGAGTCCTTGGTCCGGCTCACCGGGCAGTTGGCCCGAAAACTGGCTACCAAGCAGCGTTGAAGATGGTGCGGCGTCTCCTGACGGACTTGTTGCGGCTTCCCGGCCTGGTGCTGATCGGCCTGGTTCGGCTGTACCAGGTCTCTCTGAGCCCGGTGCTTGGACAGCATTGCCGCTACTATCCCACGTGCAGCAACTACTTCATCCAGTCGATCCGCAAATATGGGGCGATCAGGGGGGCCTTCCGCGGGGTCCTGAGGATTTGCAGGTGCCATCCCTGGCATCCGGGCGGATACGATCCCCCATAAAGAGTCCATTTGCGGCCCCCATTCCCCTTGACCGTTCGGCACGGAACGGCTATTGTCCCGCCCGCGAAAAACGCCCTCTTCACCGGTGGTCTGCTCGACGGCCGTTCGGCTGGCGAACTTGTGTTTCCGCTCGGTTGTTGTCTGCTCTTGCCCCTATTGCAGGGGGAAATCTATAAGGAGCGCGGGGAACCATGAAGTCCCTTCCGGTACTTCTCTTGTGCGTCGTGGTCATGTTCGGCGGATGCTCCACTTGGCAGGGCCTCACGGGGCTTTCGCTCCGTTCCCAAAGCCCCGAAACCCCCGAGCCGGACGCTCCGGAGACCGGGCTGGTAGGGAACTTGGCGGTCGCCTTCAACGTGTTCCCCCTGGTGGTGGAAAACGTGGGGCTCGTGACCGGGCTGAAGGGGACGGGGAGCGATCCGCGGCCGTCGCCCCCGCGTACCGCCCTCATGGGTGAGATGCACACCCGAGGCGTCGCCTCGCCGAATACGGTTCTGGCCTCCAAAGACAATTCGCTCGTCCTGGTCCGCGGCATCCTTCGGCCCGGGATCCAAAAAGGCGACCGCTTCGACCTGGAGGTCCGAATCCCGTCCCAGAGTGAGACGACCAGCCTCCGCGGCGGCCACTTGTTGGAGACCGGACTCAAGGAGTTGGCCGTGTTGAAGGACAACGCCATCCACTCGGGCCACACCTACGGATTGGGCGAAGGGCCCGTGCTGGTCGATCCCTCGGCCGATCAGAAGACGGATCGCGTCCTGCTGGGGCGCGGGCGGGTCCTCGGCGGCGGCTTGGCCCTGAAGTCCAGGCCCTTGGGACTGGCGCTCCAGCGGGATCACCAATCGGTGGGCAACACCATGCGGATTGAAACGGCGATCAACCGCCGCTTCCACATCTACGACAAGGGCGGAATCAAGGTCGGGGTCGCCAAGGCCAAGACCGACAAGTACCTCGAGCTCCAGGTCCATCCCCGCTACAAGGACAACATCCACCGCTACATGGCGGTGGTGCGATCCGTTCCGCTGAGAGACTCGGAAACCGAGTGCAGCGGGCGGCTGCGGCTCCTGGAGAAGCAGCTATTCGACCCGATTTCCTCCGCTCGGGCGTCGCTTCAGTTGGAGGCGATCGGCCGGCCCGCGGTGCCGGTCCTGCTCAAGGGGATTGAATCCAAGGACCCGGAGATCCGCTTCTACTCGGCGGAGGTCCTGGCGTACCTCGACGAGACGAAGGCCGCCGCGCCCTTGGGCGAGGCCGCGCGGAACGAGCCGGCATTCCGCGTGTTCGCCCTGACTGCCCTGAGCACCATGGACGATTTTGCCGCCGCCGAGCAGCTCCACGAGCTCTTGAAATCGCCGAGTGCGGAAACCCGCTACGGGGCGTTCCGCGCCCTGTGGACCATGAATCCAAACGATCCGCTGATCAAGGGCGAGCAGCTCGGCAAGCAGTTCAGCTATCACCTGATGGACGGCTCCGAGCCGTCCATGATCCACGTCACTCGGAGCCGCCGTGCCGAGATTGTGCTCTTCGGACGGAACCAGCGTTTCATGACTCCCTTGGCCGTCGAGGCCGGCAACCGCATCATGGTCACCGGCTCCAAGCCGGGCGAGATCGCCGTCAGCAAGTTCGCGGTCGCCGAGCCGGACCAGAAGCGGGTCGTCTCCGACCGCGTCGACGACGTGGTCCGGGCGATCGTGGAGCTCGGCGGGACTTACCCGGACGTGGTCCAGGCCCTCCAGCAGGCTAAGGCCGCCGGGCTTCTCGCGGGGCGGCTGGAGGTGGATGCCCTTCCCGCGGCAGGCAGAACGTACGATCGCGGCGTCGCCGAGGGATCCGGCAGCGACGGTGCCGCGCCGGCAACCCCCGTAGCCCAGAGCCCGATCCCCGACCTATACACCAAGGTCGATGGTTCGCCCCCCCACGAGGAAGGGGATTTCGCCGAGAAACCGGAAGAATCCGACTCCGAAGCGGCCGGTCCGAAGGCCAAGCCCGGCCCGGTGAGGAGCTTCTTTGATAGAATAATGGGCCGCAGTTCGGGCTGAGGGAGTCGATCGGGCCGGCGGGCCGGCGAAGCGTTGCTTCCACCCGGATGTCGTCCGGCGTCTTGGCGTCGCCGCCGGAAGCGGATAGTCCTTCTGCCCGGTTACCGTCTGGTTTCTCTCCCGTTTCTTCTATGCTCAAAGCGCTCGAACTGGTCGGTTTCAAGAGCTTCGCCGACAAGACCCGGTTCGAATTCCCCCCCGGGATCACCGTGGTCGTGGGGCCGAACGGCTCGGGCAAGTCGAACGTGGTCGACGCGGTCAAATGGGTCCTCGGGGAACAGAGCGTCAAGAGCCTCCGGGGAAAGGAGATGGCGGACGTCATCTTCAACGGCTCGGGGGCCCGCCGCCAGTTGAACACCGCGGAGATCACGCTCACCCTCGATAACTCCAGCGGGGTGCTGCCGATCGATGCCCCCCTGGTACACATCACCCGGCGGGTCTACCGCAGCGGCGAGGGGGAATACCTGATCAACCGGCAGCCCAGCCGGCTCCGCGACATCCGCAATCTGCTCTTCGGCACCGGCCTGGGCGCCCAGGCCTACTGCGTGATCGAGCAGGGGAAGGTCGACGTCCTCCTCCAGTCCTCCGCCCGCGACCGCCGCGTGATTTTCGAGGAGGCGGCCGGCATCAGCCGGTTCAAGGCCCGCAAGATCGAGGCCCTCCGCCGGCTCGAGCGGGTGGAACAGAACTTGCTGCGATTGTCCGACATCGTCGACGAAGTGGACAACCGGCTCCGCAGCGTGCGCATGCAGGCCAACAAGGCACGGCGATACAAACAGTATACCGACCGGCTCCAGGAACTCCGCACGCAGACCGCCCTGGTCGATTGGCGCCGGCTGAGCGAGAAGCTCGTCGCCTTGGAGGCCGAGCTGGCCGGGCTGGTGGACCAGCGGAACGGGGCCGTGGCAGAGGCCGAAGGAGCCGAAGCCCGGCTGCTGGAGGCCGAGACGAAGACCGCCTCCATCAACGAGGCGGTCCGCGAGACGGAGGCCAAGGCCGCCGGCTATCGCGAGCGGATCGCCGCCGCGGAGTCGACGATCGAACACGAGCGGGCCCGCAGCCGCGATCTGGA
The DNA here is from genome assembly GCA_964354135.1 of uncultured Planctomycetaceae bacterium. Lineage (GTDB taxonomy): Bacteria > Planctomycetota > Planctomycetia > Pirellulales > Thermoguttaceae > CAYGZA01. Next base: position 5,118 of record CAYGZA010000006.1, on the reverse strand, counting down.
GCAGGAAATCGCCAGGCACCGCCGCCAACTGGCCGCGATGAACGTCCGCGCCGGCGGATTGGAGCAGCAGTTGCGGGAAACCGCCGAAGCGGTTCGCCGCGCCGAAGACCAGCAGCGCCACGTCGCCCGGGGACTCGGCGAGAGCGAGCGGCAGATGACCGAGCTCATCGGCCGCCTGGACCACGCCCGCTTGGAAAGCCAGCAGCTCCGTGATGCCTATCTGGAGCAATTGCGGGCGGTCGCGGCCTTGGGCAATCAGATCGGCGGGCTGGAGAGTCAGGCGGCCGCCGCTCTGGCGGCACGCGATAGGAACCAGCAGCGATCGACGGATTTGAATCGCCAATTGGCCGAGCTGGCCGACGAGCTGGCCGCCCTCGGCCGCCGGCGCGATGAGCTGTCGGCGGAACTCGACGAGCGCAACCGGCAGCTTGCCGACGCCCGAAACCGGCTTGCCGAGCGGCGCCAGGAGCGCGATCAGCACCAGGCCGAATGGGTGCAGCTCCAGCGGCGTCACACGGCGCTCGGCGAGCGGGTCTCCGTCCTCCAAGAATTGGAGAACCGCTACGAAGGGCTCAGCCCCGGCGTCAAGGAAGTCCTCACCCTGGCCCGCAGCGCCCAAAGCGGCCCCTTCCGCCAGGTCCGCGGACTGGTGGCCGACCTGTTGCGCGTCAGCGTCGAAGCGGCGGCCCTCGTGGAAGTGGCATTGGGGGAAACGGCCCAGCACGTCGTCGCCGGGCCCGGAAGGGAGCTCTTGGAGCATCTCCAAAGCCAGCCTTGTCCGTTCACCGGCCGAGTGGGCTTCATCCGGCTTTCCTCCCTCGGCCCTCAGGCCGCGGAGGAGGGCCCCGATCTCGAAGGGCAGCCGGGCGTTTTGGGTCGGGCCGATCGTTTCGTGGAAACGGAGCCCGAGTACGAGCCCCTGGCACGGCGCCTCCTGGGACGCACGTGGTTCGTGGAGAAGCTCACCCACGCCTTCGCGCTGGCCGAGACCGCCGCCGACCGCGGGCAGCACTTCGTCACCCTGGCCGGGGAGCTGCTGGCTGCCGACGGAACGCTGACCCTCGGGCCACGCCACGCCTCGATCGGCTTGATTTCCCGCCGCAGCGAGCTGCGGGTCCTGCGATCGCAGTTGGCCGAGCTGGAAGCCAAAGTCCAGCAGGCGCAGACGGCGATCCTGCGGTTGGACCAGCAGATTGCCCAGGATCAAGAGCGCGTTGACGCGGCAGAGGCCGAGCACCTGCGCGCCGCGGAAGCGTCGGGCCGGCACGCCCATAGAATCACCGCCGCGGAGGAGCGCCGGGCCCAATTGCAGCAGCAGCGGGATGTCTTGGAGGCGGAATTGCAGGCCGCCGCGGTGCAGCACGACCGGGCCGTGACTGCTTTGGCCGACGCCGCGAAGAAACACCAGGAGCTCCAAGCCGCCGCCGTCGAGATGGAGGCCCGCTTAGCCGGCTTGAGCCGGCAGATCGACTGCTTTGAGGCCGATCGCGGTCTCCGCAGCCGCGATGCCACCGAGGCCAAGGTCGAATTGGCCAAGAGCGAAGAGCGACTCCGCAATCTCCGGGCCCGCATGCGCCAGTTCGAGGAAAGCCAGCAGGAGCGCCAGCGGGCCATTGCCGAAAGCCAGGAGGAGCTCGCCCGAGCGACGCGCCGGGCGGAGGAGTCGCGGTGGAGCATCCTTCACGCCGAATCGGAGATCGCCGAGCTGTATCTGGGCAAGGAGACCTTCGCCGCCCGGACGGTGGAGCTGATTCAACAGCGGGAGGTCGTGCAGGGCGACCGATCGGCCTCGAGCGGCCAGGCCCAGCAGCTCCGCGCCAAGGTCCGCAGGATCGAGGAGAAGGTCCACACCAAGGAACTGGCGGCCGGCGAGGTCCGCATGGAGCGCACCGCGCTGGAGAGCCGCTTCCGCGAGGACTATGGGATCGAGCTCTCGGAGCTGGAGCACCCTCCCTCCGACGAGGAGCAGCGGCAGCGGGACGAAGTCCAGCAGGAAATCGACGAGCTGCGGCAGAAGATCAGCAACCTCGGCAACGTGAACCTGGAAGCCCTCGAAGAGCTGGAGCAGCTCGAGGCCCGCTACGCCACTCTCTCCGGCCAGCACAAGGACCTCTCCGACGCGAAGAACTCCCTGGTGCGGATCATCGAGAAGATCAACGCCGACAGCCGCCGCTTGTTCGCCGACACGCTGCAGACCGTCCGCGGCCATTTCGGCAACCTGTTCCGCGACCTGTTCGGCGGCGGCCAGGCCGACATCGTGCTGGAAGAGGGCGTGGACATCCTGGAGAGCGGCATCGAGATTGTCGCCCGGCCGCCGGGCAAAGAGCCGCGGAGCATCTCGCTCCTGAGCGGCGGCGAGAAGACCCTCACGTGCGTGGCCCTCCTCCTGGCCATCTTCCGCAGCCGGCCCAGCCCCTTCTGCGTGCTGGACGAAGTGGACGCCGCGCTGGACGAGGCCAACATCGACCGCTTCATCAAGGTGCTGAAGGACTTCCTGACCTGGACCCAGTTCATCATCGTCACCCATTCCAAGAAGACGATGACCTGCGCCGACACCATCTACGGCGTGACGATGCAGGAATCGGGCGTCTCCAAGCAGGTCTCCGTCCGGTTCGAGGACGTCAGCGAGAACGGCGAGATCCGCTCGGACGCGGTGGCGGACCGCGAGCCGCCCCAGCCGGCCGCCGAAGAAGGCGAGACCCAAGCGGCGTAGTGGGCCACGCGGAAACCGGTGAATTGGTTGCCGTAGGCCGGGACACTGATCCTCCTGTTCGCGCTGATGGGTACGAAGTCGCTGGACAAGACGATTCAGTACGCCCTGGACGACATGAATCGGGCGATCTCGCTGCGGGACAATCCCGTGAACTACCAGTACCGGGCGATGGTCTTTTGGAGCCTCGGCCGCACCGCCGAGGCCCAGGCCGATGAGGCGACGGTTGCGTCACATCAGCAAGCGCCTCCCCAGCCCGATGCGGCCGGCAAGTGACGAAGGCCGCGTTGCCGCCGAAGATCATTCCTATCGCTTATCTCAACGGGAAAACCACCCACCCGACGGCCGCTGCCTTGAGCGCCCCGTTTAACGGTCTGTTTTGGGGATTCTCATAAGACGTATGGACCGATGACACTTTCTGCCCAATATGAGGGGCGGAGCCTTCACTTCAAGCCCCTTCAGCGTTCATTGGCGGTTCGGCCTGTACCCACGTCTCATTCCCCGGACAGGTGAGGCGATTGGGGCGGGGACGGGGAGGTTCCGCTACTGCTATCGCGACACCGATTGTCGTCCGAGATTCATCCTGCTGGCTCGCGTGAACTCCGGATTTTCAAGGAGTTTGGATGTTGGCTGAGTATTTTGACCCCACGCGTAGGAATCCTTCGGCAGTCTGCGACTCTCTGCCACCGCCTTGAACGCCGCAAACTCACGTTCGCTGAACTCCTTCGCGTCACGTTTCCAGTCGCTCTGTTTGATCGCTGCGATCACTTCGTCTTCGGTCAACGGCGGCTGCTAGGGTTTGCCGCCGTCGACGATCTCGAACTCAATCGTGCCACTCGTCAACTCATCGCTCTTCGATTCATCGCCGTCTTCCAGGCCCACGACGTCGATCGAGAGTTGGCTAAATCTGTCCAGGCTGCATCAAGGGAGACTTTCATTGCAGATCCCAGGCCAGCACGGTTGTGTCAACGCTTCCAGAAAGGAGCTGCCCTCCAGGTGTGAAGGTCAGGGTGGTCGGTAGATCGCGGTGGCCCTTGAATTCCTTCCGCTTGGTCCACGTTGCCACCTCCCAGAGTTGCATCACGTCTCCGGGAACGGCGGTCGCCAGAAAGCGGCCGTCGCGCGAGAAGGCGGCGGCTCTGATATACGACCTGTCGGGCAATGCCGCGACCCGGTCTCCGGTGGCCGTCTCGCATACAATCCTGCCGGCAGTGACGAAGAATCGGCTATCGGGTGAAAACGCTATAACGTTTGACCTATCGTCGTTGAGTTGGAGTCGTTCTTGCCCGGTGGCTACGTCCCAAAGTTGGTCGGGATGGGGAAGTTTCATCGACAGACCTCCCGCCGGAATCGGTTGATAAGCCACAGCCAGCGTCTTGCCATCGGGGGAAAGCATCGTCCGCGACAGGTGGTGGGACGGATTCTTCTCGGCATCTGTGATAGCCCGGAAACTCCGCTCTACCTTTCCGGCTTCGACATTCCAAATTCGCACCATGCCATCCCGGTGATCGACGGTGACAAGCTCCTTGCCGTCGTTGATGAACGTCAGGTCCTCGGCATCCCCTTTGAAACTGGGAAAGCGATCCACAAGCTCGTCGGCTGCGATGTCGTACAAGCGTATGCGCGAGCCGTCATAGGTCGTATTGGGAGACTGGGGATCGGTGATCTGGACGCTCTTATCCTCGACGGGCCAGACGAGGAACCGGCCGTCGGGGCTCATCGCCAAACCGCGCTGCCAAGCGGCCTGGAATCTGCGGAGATGCTTGCCGTTGGCGCCATCCCAAATGTGGGCGTCGCCACGTTGGCCGCGCGTGACGACTCGACTGCCGTCGGGAGTGACGAGTATCTGCTCGACGACACTATCCCCGGCCTCGGGTGTCAGCGACTTTCCGGTGGCCGCGTCCCAGCGGTAAATAGCCCCCATGAAGGCGCCCGTCAGCGTCCTGCCGCCATCGGTGAACTGAAGGTGGCTGGCCTGGTTTCGGTCGATGCGGAGCCGTTCTTCCCCGGTCGTCGCGTCGTACAAACGGATCGAATCACCGGCGGCGGCCACCGTTTTGCCGTCCGGCGAGAAGGCCACGCTGCCGGGCATCCTCCCGCCGCCATCCTTAGGGAACGTTTTCCGCTGCTTGCCCGTGTCCACATCAAAGAGTCGCAGGCAACCATCGTGCGAACGGGTGGCCAGCATTTTCGCGTCGGGAGAAAGCGCCAAACTCGGAATGCCGTAGCTATACTTGCTGTGCATGAATCGACGAAGCTCCTTGCCTGTTTCCACTTCCCAGAGCCGTGCGAAATAGGTACCCTTCTCGTTGTCGAAACCGCCGCTCGCCATCAGTTTGCCGTCCTGCGAGAAGGCGATTCCGAGAACCGTCGAGAAGGAGCTGCTCAGATCCGACTCCGGATTTTCA
>CAYGZA010000005.1:55526-64752 GCA_964354135.1 uncultured Planctomycetaceae bacterium | reverse complement strand
CACTGCGAATGCGCCAACGTGATGATCTCCACGAACGACTGGGAGAAGTTCTTCATGCCCTTCGACGCGGCGTGGAGCCGGAAGTACCGGCCGTTCGGTATCCACTACTGCGGCAAGGACCCGCACCGCTACGCCGCCTCGTTCGCGAAGCTGCCGCACCTGGACTTTCTGGACGTCGGCTGGGGCGGGGACGTTGCCGTCCTCCGCAAGCACTTGCCCGACACGTTCCTCAACCTCCGCCTCAGCCCGGTGGACATTGTCAAGCAGACGCCGGGCGAGGTCCGCCAGACGGTCCGCAAGCTGGTCCACGAGTCGGGCAATCCCTGGCTCACCGGCGTCTGCTCGATCAACATGGACCAGAACGTCGGCGACGAGCAGATCACGGCGATCCTGGAAGAGGTGGAAACGCTCCGCGAGGAATACGCCGCGGCGGAGGCCACGAACTGAGAAGCCGTTCGCGGGCAGCGGGTTGTCTGTCCCCATTTTCAGGAGCACTCTATGAACATGGCTGCCGTGCTGTGCGTCGTCCTGAGCATTGGAGGGGCCGGTGCGAATCCCGGCGGAGAGACCCTTGTCACCCAGGATACCGTGCTGACCAAGGACGCCGTACTGCGAACGCGATTGGTGGTCCGGGCCGATTACGTGACGATCGACGGCAACGGGGCGACGCTTGCCGGCCCCGGGGTCCCCGGCAAGCCGGAGTCGTTCCAGGGTTTTGGCGTCGTGGCCGAGGGCTGCAAGGGCGTCACCCTCCGCAATCTCAAGGTCAAGGGATTTGCTGCCGGGCTGGCGGTTGCGGACGGCGAGTGCTGGCTCGTCGAGCACTGCGACTTCTCCGACAATTACCACGTCCCCAAGGCCGGCTGGGGCAACGGACCGCGCCAGGGAGGCATCATCCTGACCCGGGTCCGCAACAGCGTCCTGCGCGACAATCGGGCCAACCGCGTCTGGAACGCCCTCGATCTGGACAACTGCTCCGGCAACCTCATCGCGAAGAACGATCTCTCCCGCTCGTCCAACGTCTGCCTGAAGATGGCCACGTCGGCCGGGAACCAGGTGCTCGACAACAACCTCTCCTACGGACTGCGCATTGCCCCGGGCGAGGTCCACGCCCGAGACTCGACTTGCGTGCTCATCGAGAGCGGCTCCGACGACAACTACTTCCGCGGCAACGACATCACGCACGGCGGCGACGGCCTGTTCATCCGGGTGCTCAACAACTGGGTATCGACCGGGAACGTCTTCGTCGAGAACGACTGCTCCTATGCCCACAACAACTGCGTCGAGGCATGGAGTCCGGGCAACACGTTCATCCGCAACAAGGCGAACCACGGCTCCTACGGCTTCTGGCTCGGCGGCAGCGACCAGACCGTCCTGGTGGGCAATGAAGCGGCCTACAACGGCCTGCCCGGGGGGCACAACAACGCCCCCGAGCCCGGATTCTCGCACGGAGGGATCGTCTTCGTCGGCGGGTCCTCCAGCCACAGCAAGCTCCTCGGGAACCACTGCCACCACAACCACGGGGCGGGCATCGTCTTCCGGGGCGACGTCCAGTCCAAGGGCAAGCGATGGAACACCTTCCACTGGATCGTCCAGGAGAACCGCATCGAGGACAACCAGTGGGGAATCTACGGGCTTTACGGCGATTGGATCTACCTGGCCGGCAACACGCTCCGCAACAATGCCAAGGGCAATCACTTCGAGGCCGTCACGAACCTGATCGAGGCCAAGCCCGAGGAAAGCGTCAAGGCCGCACCGCGCGCGGTTCTCGACGGCCCGAGCGTGGCGAAGGTGGGACAACAAATCCTCTTCGACGCCTCGCGCAGCTCGGATCCTCTCGGCAGGCCGCTGGTGTTTCGCTGGGACATGGGGGGCAAGACCTTCTCGGGCGCCACGGTCAGGCACGCGTTCACCGAGCCGGGGTTCTACCGGGTCGGCATGACGGTCGCCGGCGGCGGGCGAGCCGACCTGGCGTTCCGCGATTTCCTGGTCGTCGACGACGTGAAGCACGAGCTCGGCACCGAGGGCGGGGCCGCCCAATGGGGTTCCGTGATCGAAGGCGATCCGACGGGGAAGGCCCGGCTCGTTTTTCACGACGACCCCGAGGGTATCGCGGGGAGGTTCGCCCTGCGCTTCGGCCCGAACATCTATCCGGGCATGGACGTTACGGCCGTCTATCCCGCCGCGCGAGACACAGGCTGGGACTTCTCGGGCCGCAAACAGCTCTCGTTTTGGATGAAGTGCCGGAACCCGAACCCCACGGGCTTCCAAGACGCCGGCCCGGTGGTTTGGCTTGAGGGACCCGGCGGCCGCATCACCTACGCCCCGGCCGGCGGGCGGAACCCCGTGCGGGAAGGCGTCCGTAGCGAGGATCGCTGGATGTGGCAGCGGTTGGTCATTCCCTTGGTGGGCAACGAGCAGTGGAAGCGGGAGGTCACGGGGACGCCGGAGCTGAAGCGGATCGGGGCCGTCGGCTTCGTCTTCGATTCTTGGGAGGGGGCTCCGTTCACGGTCTGGCTGGATGGTCTTGCCTGCGAGTAGAGCATCTTCCGCCGCCGTAAGGCGATAGGTGACCCGATGTCGAAACCCCGTGCATGGCTCTGTTGGTCCAGCGGCAAGGATAGCGCTTGGGCCCTGCACGTCGTCCGGCAGCAGGGTGCGATTGAGGTGGCGGGCTTGCTAACGACGGTGACGGAGCCCTTCGCGCGGGTTTCGATGCACGGGGTCCGCGAGGAACTCCTTCGGGCCCAGGCGGAGGCGGCGGGACTGCCCCTTTGCCGCGTGCCGATTCCGGCCCCGTGCCCCCACGAGGTCTACGAAGAAGCGATGCGAAAAGCCCTCGACGAGGCAAAGCGGCAGGGTGTGACGCAGATGATCTTTGGCGACCTCTTTCTGGAGGACGTCCGCGCTTACCGCGAAAGGATGCTCGGTGGCAGCGGGATGACGCCGCAGTTCCCCCTGTGGGGCCGGCCCACGCGGGAGCTGGCTGAAGAGATGATTGCGGCCGGATTGGTCGCCCACGTCACGTGCCTCGATCCAGCGAAGATGCCGCGGGAGCTGGCCGGGCGGCGGTTCGACCGGGACTTCCTGGCCCGGCTCCCGGCCGAAGTGGACCCGTGCGCCGAGCGGGGCGAGTTTCACACCTGCGTCTCGGCGGGGCCGATGTTCCGCCGCCCGATTCCGGTCGCGGTGGGCGAAACCGTGGAGCGGGACGGCTTTGTCTTTGCGGACCTCACCTTGGCTTGAAGGCCGACCATGCGCACCAGGCTCATTCCGATCGCGGCGTTCCTGGCGATTCTCGCGGCGAGCCTCATAGGCAGGGTCTTGCTCAACCGATCCGATGAAACCGCTCCCCCGGGCGACGAGGTGCCCGAGCGGATCGTCTCCATGTCGCCGAACATCACCGAGATACTCTTCGCCCTGGGCTTGGGAGACCGCGTGGTCGGCGTGACGCGGTACTGCCGCTACCCGCCCGAAGCCCAGGACAAGACTCTCGTCGGCGGCTATCTCAACCCGAACTTCGAGGCGATCCTCGCCCTGAAGCCCGACTTGGTGATACTTCCCGGCGGGAACGAGAGCTACGTCCTCAAGTTCCGGGAGTTGAATCTCAAGACGCTGCCCGTCCGCCACAACGGCATCGAAGAGATCCTCGATTCGATCGCCACCATCGGCGACCGCTGCGGCGCCGGGGACAAGGCCCGCGATCTCATTGCCGGCATCGAAGCGCGGATGGAGCGGATCGCCCGCAAAACCGAGGGACTGGATCGGCCCCGGGTGCTGATCGTGGCCGAGCGGGACTTGGGGACCGGCAGGCTCCAGAACCTGTGCATCGCCGGCGCCGACGGGTTCATGAACCGGCTGATTGCCCTGGCCGGCGGCCGGAACGCCTGCTCCGAGACGCGCGTCGTCTATCCAAGGGTCTCGGCGGAAGGTATCCTCACGATGAACCCGCAGGTCATCCTCGACCTCGTGGCCCGGGAGCGGCAAGCGGGCCTTTCCAGGGAAGCGATCGTGCGGGACTGGCGGCAGTTGAGCGGGGTGGAGGCGGTCCGCAGCGGCCGGGTCCACCTGGTCGACGAGGACTACGTCTTCATTCCCGGCCCGCGGTTGGTCCTGACGATCGAGAAGCTTGCCCGGCTCATCCACCCGGAACTGCCGTGGGAACCATGATCGACGCCGGTCCCGACAGCACGGTGCTTGCGGTCCAGGACCTCTCGCTGCGGCTGGGGAGCAAGCAGATCCTCAGCGGCGTTTCCTTCAAGGTTCGCCGCGGGGAGTATCTCTCGATCGTGGGCCCCAATGGGGCGGGAAAGACGACCTTGCTCAAGTGCATCGACCGGCTGTTGGGCGGCGGGACCGGCCGGATCGAGGTTTTCGGGCGGCCCCTGGAGAGCTATCGCCGGAAAGAGCTGGCCCGGCGCCTGAGCTACGTGCCCCAGGCCGACGGCCGCGTTTTTCCCTTCACGGTCAGGCAATTCGTGCTCATGGGCCGTTACCCGTACCTCAGCCCCTTCACCTCGGTCGACAAGGAGGGCTGGCAGGCGGTCGTCGAGGCCCTCGCGTTGACCGGCACCGAGGAGTTCGCCGAGCGGCGGCTGGAGACGCTCAGCGGGGGCGAGCGGCAGAAGGTCTACATCGCCGCGGCCCTGGCCCAGGGGGCGGACATCCTGCTCTTGGACGAGCCGACCACGTTCCTCGACTACCGCCACCAGGCCGAGATCCGCCGCGTGCTCGCCCGGGTGAACCGCTCTTCCGGCGTGACGATCGTTTGCGTCACCCACGACTTGAACCGCGCCGCGCTGGATAGCGACCGCATCCTGGCGCTCGGCGGCGGCCGGGTGGTGTTCTGCGGCACGCCGGCCGAAATCATGCAGCCCGAGGTGCTCCAGCGGATCTACCTGACGCCGTTCCTCTTGGTCGAGCATCCGCGCACGGGGCTTCCCGTGATCGTCCCGGAACTGCCGCCGGAAGGGGAACCATGAACAGGCCGCTGGCGCTCGCCGCTTTGTTGGTCCTCGCCGTGCTGGTTGCCGCCGCCGCGCCGTTCGTCGAGACGAAGAACATGCCGCACGTGCCGCCGAGCACTTTGTGGGACGCAAGCGACGAGACGGCCTTCATGATCCTCTGGCAATACCGCATCCCGCGGGTGGCGATGGCGCTCTTGGCTGGAGCGGGACTGGCGGTGAGCGGGATGGCGTTTCAGGCGGTCTTCCGCAACCCGCTGGCCACTCCGTTCACGCTCGGCGTGGCCAGCGGGGCCTCGCTGGGGGCCTGCATCTACATCCACGTGACCCACCGCGTCGCGTGGCTTGCCTTCTCCCTGTTCTGGATTCCCGGGTCGTCGTGGTTTGCCTTTGGAGGGGCCGTCTTTTCGATCCTTCTGGTCTATGGCCTGACGCGGACGCGGCAAGGTTTCTCCACGGCCACGTTGCTCCTGGCCGGCGTGGCGATCAACTTCTTCTTCTCCAGCCTGATCCTCTTCCTGCAATACCTGAGCGATTTCACGCAGTCGTACGTCATGCTCCGCTGGCTGATGGGGGGAATGGAGCAGACGCGGCTGGACGACGTGCTGACCGTGCTGCCGCTGGTAGCCGGCGGGGCGATTATCGTCCTCTTCCTGACGCACGAGCTGAACCTCATCACCACCGGTGAAGAGCTGGCCGCCAGCCGCGGCGTCGAAGTCCATCGCACCAAGGCGGTCCTTTTCTTCGCCGTCTCGCTGGTGGTGGGGGCGATCGTCGCCGTGTGCGGGCCGATCGGCTTTGTCGGCCTCATGGTCCCGCACATCTGCCGCCTGGTGATCGGCCCGGACCACCGCTACCTCACGCCGGCCTCGCTCCTGTTCGGGGCGGCGTTTCTGACCGCCTGCGACACCCTGGCCCGCACCGCAATGGCCCCCATTGAGCTGCCGGTCGGGATCATCACGTCACTCTTGGGCGGGCCGTTCTTCCTGTGGCTGCTCTTGGGCCGCTCGTCCCACGTGGAGGCGGGCTGAGTGGGCTGGGCGCGGACCGCGCTCCTTGCCACAATCCCCCGCCCGGCCCGCTCCGGACCCTCCGGATTGACAGCCGGCAAACCGGCATGTTAGCATCGTTGGCGGGGAATCTTAGGGTGCTCAGACCAGGTTCGAGCGAGTGGACACAGCCATGAAGATCACCAACGTCGAGACCTTTGTCCTGCACGTGCCCGTCACCAATCTCCGCGTCGCCGACAGCAGCCACCAGTTGACCGACTGGGGCGCCGTCGGGACGATCATCCACACCGACACCGGGCTCCGCGGCTACGGCTACACCGGCACGCACGGGCACTTGGCCACGGACCGCTTGATCCGCGACTGCATCCGGCATGCCTACGCGCCGCTGCTTACGGGGGAAGATCCCCACAACGTGGCGCAGCTCTGGGAGAAGCTTTATCACCACCCGTCGATCCGCTGGGTGGGCCGGGCGGGGATCACGCAAATGGCCCTATCGGCGGTGGACATCGCGTTGTGGGATATCAAGGCCAAGGCCGCGGGAATGCCCCTCTGGAAACTCCTGGGCGGCAACGAGCACAAGAAGCTCGAGGCCTACAACACCGACGGCGGCTGGATCAACTGGTCGGTGGATCAACTCGTCGAGTGCGCCAAGGCATCCGTGGATGAGGGGTTCCGCGGCCTGAAACTGAAGGTCGGCAGTCTGGACCCCAACGACGACCTCCGGCGGATCAAGGCCGTCCGCGACGTGATCCAGCCGCACGTGAAGCTCTCGGTCGACGCCAACGGGCGATGGGACCTGCCCACGGCGATGCACGTCGGCCGGCGGTTCCGGGAGTACGACGTGCTCTGGTTCGAGGAGCCGCTCTGGTTCGACGACGTCTTCAGCCACGCGGCGTTGGCGCGGGCGATCGACACCCCCATCGCCTTGGGCGAGCAGCTCTACTCGCCGGACGCCTTCAGCCAGTTCATCCGGGCCGGGGCGCTGCACTACGTGCAGCCGGACGTGACTCGTCTGGGCGGCGTCACGGCGTGGTGGCAAGTGGCCGATCTGGCCTTCGCGCATCGCCTGCCGGTTGTCGCCCATGCCGGCGATATGATGCAGGTCCAGCAGCACCTGGCGTTTGCCCATCCCGCCTGCCAATTGCTGGAGTACATCCCCTGGCTGAGGGTCTGTTTCGAGGAGCCGGCCACGGTCGAGGACGGGTATTTCAGACTGCCTCAGGCCCCCGGGGCCGGAACCACCATCAAGACCGAGCGCATCGCCCGCTTCGGGATCGATTGACCCGGAGCATGGATCCCCGGAAGCCGGGTCCAGAGCAAGCCGAGTCCACGGGAAGCCTGGTTCACAGGAAACCTGTTCTACGGATTGTGCCAATAATCCGGGCGGGGTTGTCCGATCGGCGTTTCTGGCATAGATTTCAGGAGTAGCGTGGGTCCAGCGCAGCGGGGCCCGCGGGGAACTTTGGGACCGGAAAAGCAAGAGCGGAAAACCGTGGGACGGGTCGAGCGGAACGAGGCCCGCCGGGACCCTTCGCCGATCTTCTCCCCCTGATGAAAGGAGATCTCCTGATGAAACCGTGCATTACTGCTTGCGTGGTGCTGGGGCTTGTGTTGGCGTGCTCCACGGCGTCGGCCGGCTGGACGTACGTTGCCCCCGTGGGGGTGCCTGCTCCGGTGGTCTACCAGTACTGGCCTGCGGCGCCGGCGTACGTGTACCGGCCTGCGGCGCCGGCGTATGTGTACCGGCCTGCGGCGCCGGCGTATGTGTACCGGCCTGCGGCGCCGGCGTATGTGTACCGGCCTGCGGTCGTGACCGTGCCGGAGTTCGCGGTGCCGGCCCCGGCCGTCGCCCCCGTCCCGGTCGTCTCCTACAGTCCGGTGGTGGTGTCCGCCCCGGTGTACGTGCCGGCCCGCGTGGTGTATCGTGCCCCGGCCGTGATCCGGACGAAGGTCTATTACCGCGGTGAGCCGGTGCGCAACACCGTGAAGGCCGTGTTGCCGTAGAACGAAGCAGACGGCAGAGAATAGACAGCAGATAGTCGGCTGCCGTGGTTCGCGGCAGACTCGGAGAATGCCCAAAGCCCAGGGGTTGCAACCCCTGGGCTTTTCTGCGCGCATAGGGTCCGTTTCCTTGGCGCACGACCGAGAACGGCCGTGCCGTACCCCTGATGCCCGTTGCCTGCCCCTGCGCGGCGGTCTACAATCGTGGCGACTCCTGGACCCAGGAGGGCGTGCCCGAGGATTCGCACAAGGAGGCCGATCATGTTGCAGCGCTCTTGGTGGTTTGCCCCGGCGGTGGTTGCACTTGTGGCAGCGGCGTTTCGCCCGGCCCGGGCGGAGGTGGCGGTGACGCCGGCGGCGATCGTCTGTTCGCAGGCCAAGGACGCGCCGTTTGCCGAGAAGCTGGCAGCCAAGGAACTCCGCCGCTACTACTACCTGCGGACCGGCCGGTGGTTGCCGCTGGTCGGAGACCTGGAGAAGACGCCCGAGGGCGGCCTGATCGTGATTGCCTGCAAGTCGGGCCTGCCGATGCCGGTCCACCCGAGCGATGAGGCCCTGAAACCCCTCGAGGGCCTCGCCGCCGAGCAGTACCTGATCAAGACGATCAAGTACCAAGACCGGCCCGTGGTCCTCGTCGTCGGGGGCGATTCCGTGGGGACCCTCTACGGCGCCTACCGGCTGGCCGAGCAGATGGGCGTCCGCTTCTACATGCACGGCGACGTGATCCCGGACCAGCGGGCGGGGGCCGATATCCAAGTGAGCGAGGAGCTGGGCAAGCCGCTGTTTGACCGCCGCGGCATCCAGCCCTTCCACGACTTCCCCGAAGGGCCCGACTGGTGGACCGTTGACGGCTACAAGGCAATCCTCGGACAACTGCCCAAGCTGCGGATGAACTTCTTCGGGCTGCACACGTATCCGGAGGGGGGCGTCGGTCCCGAGCCGGTCGTCTGGATCGGTCGGCCCGAGGATATCCTGCCCGATGGCCGGGTGAAGGCCGGCTATCCCTCGCGGCACTTCACCAGCCTGAACGGCACGTGGGGGTATCGCCCGATGAAGACCGGCGACTACACCTACGGCGCCGCGGCGCTGTTCGACCGGGACGATTACGGCGTGGACTACATGAAGGGGATGAGCCCCTGGCCCAAGACGCCCGAGGAGCAGAACGAGTTGTTCCACCGCATGGCCTCGCTCTTGGGCGATTCCTTCCGGTTCGCCCGCGGCTTGGGGATCAAGACCTGCATCGGCACGGAA
>CAYGZA010000005.1:0-55516 GCA_964354135.1 uncultured Planctomycetaceae bacterium | reverse complement strand
CGCCGCTTACGATTCCCACGCCCGTCAAGGAGCGGCTCAAGGCAGCCGGCAAGAACCCGGCGGACCCGGCCGTCGTCCAAGAGATCTACGAAGGGATGTTCCGGCGGATCATGCAGGTCCAGCCGCTGGACTACTACTGGTTTTGGACGCCGGAAGGATGGACCTGGGAGGCCGTGAAGCAAGAGCAGATCGACGCGACGCTGGCCGACTTCCGCGCAGCCATTGGGGCGGCCAAGAAAGTCAACGCCCCGTTCACGCTGGCGACCTGCGGCTGGGTCCTCGGGCCGCCGCAACAGCCGGCCCTGTTCGACGAGTTCTTGCCCAAAGAGATGCCGATGAGCTGCATCAGCAGGCAAGTGGGGCAGGAGTTCGTCGAAAAGGGGTTCGCCAACGTGAAGGGCCGGCCCAAGTGGGCCATCCCCTGGCTGGAAGACGATCCGGCACTTACCTCCGTGCAACTCTGGGCAGGCCGGATGCGGAAAGACGCGGCCGACGCCCTGGCTTACGGCTGCACCGGGCTGATGGGGATCCACTGGCGGACGCGGGTGCTCGGCCCCAACGTCTCCGCCCTGGCCGCCGCGGCCTGGGACCAGAAGGCATGGAACCCGGCTATGGACAGGAGCGCCAAGCCCGCCCCGAGGGCCCCCGAAGGCCCGCTCGGCGGCCAGGTTTCTCGCTTCGCTGGCGTCCCCATGGCCGACACCGAGGACGATCCGCTCTACCAGACCGTGCGGTTCGACACCGGCGGCTATCACCTCAACGTACACAACGGCAGCTACGCCGTAACGCTCAAGTTCGTCGAGCCGGCGTACGACAAGAAGGGCGTTCGCGTGTTCGGCGTCCGTCTCCAGGGCAAGACGGTGATCGACCGGCTCGACATCTTCGCCAAGGTGGGCAAGAACCGGGCCCTGGACTATATCTCTAAGGACGTCCAGGTGACCGATGGCCGGCTGGCGATCGATTTCGTCTACCAGGTCGAGTTCCCCTGCATTGCGGCGATCGCGGTCGAAGGCCCGGCCACCCGAAAGATCAACTGCGGCGGAGAAGCCTACAAGGATTATCAAGCCGACTGGCCGCCATCGGCCGCCGGTGGCCGCCCGCGGTTCCTCTCGACCGAGGATTTCTATGCCGACTGGGCCCGCGTGCAGTTCGGCCCCGAAGCGGCCGGGGCCGCCGCGGCGATCTTCACCAGGATCGACGGCCGCCTGCCGCGGCAGTCCGACTGGGTGGACGGCCCGGGCGGGATCCGCCCGGACGCCCGACCCTGGGATGCCGTGCGCAAAGAGTACGACTTTGTCCGCGAGCTGGCCGCACTGCGGCCGCGGGTCCAAGGTGCCGGCAACCTGGAGCGTTTCGATTACTGGCTCAACAACTTCCGCTTCATGCAGGCCAACGCCCAGGCCAATGGCACGTGGCACCAGTACAACGAGGCGATGAAAAAGGTCAAGGCCGAGAAGGACCCGGCCGCGCAGAAGAAGCTCGCCCGCGAGCTGGCCCTGCCGCTTCGCAAGGACTTGATCCGCCTGGTTGGCGAGGTCCACAAGCATCTGTTGGCGACCGTGACCACGCCCGGCGAGATGGGCTCCGTGACCAACTGGCAGCAGCACAACATGCCGGGCCTGGTGATCCGGCCGGGTGAGGAGCTGGCAAAGCTCCTCGGCGAGCCGCTCCCGGCCGACGCGATGCCGTCGAAGGACTACCCGGGCCAGCCGCACCTGTTTGTGCCCGTGGTCCGCACGGGCCTCAAGGCCAGCGAGCCCTTGACGCTGACGGTGATCGTCCTCGGGGCAACGCCCAACGATGCTGCGGTCCACTGGCGGCCGCTGGGCTCGTCGGAGCAGTTCGCCAAGGTTCCGCTTGGGCACGTAGCCCGGGGCGTCTACACCGCGACCATCCCGGCCGACGCGACCAAGAGGGACCTGGAGTACTACGTCGAGGCGCCCACCGACAAGGGCGGCCCGCTCCGGTTCCCGGCCACGGCCCCGCAGTTGAACCAGACGGTCGTCGTGGTCGAGTGAGGCCTGTGAGGAAATAACCTCTCCGCTTCACCCTTGTGGTGCAGGCTACTTCTTGCGTGAGTACTCGTGGGTCTCCATCAGGCTCTCTTTGTCGTCGGGGCCGACAATGAACATCTTGAAGGTGTGGTGGTCCTTGTCGGTGAGCTTGCTCACGGACTTGAACTTCGCCGGCTTGCCGTCCATGCCCTTCCCCTGGCCGGTCATGGTGAACGTCTTTGCGGCCTCGTCGTAGTCGCCTTCGAAAATCATCGGGGCGGTGCTCATCGAATCGACCCAGATGCTGACGAACTTCTTCTTGTCCGCGTCGTAGCCGTCCGTGCCGCGGCCGTGGAAATCCTGCCCGCCAAAGTCTGCCTTGAACTCGCTCAGGAGCCACAGCCCGCCGCACTCCATCTTCGCGGTCATGGAACCCTTCATCTCAGAGCCGTCCGCCGCTTTGATCATGGCGTCCCAGGTGCCTTCGATCTGTTTGAGCAATTCGTGCTGCGGCCCTGGCTTAGCGGGGGCCTGGGCGCCGCTCGTCAGCGGACTGAACGCCACCAGGGTGAGGGTCATGAGAACGGCGAACGTCTGGACACGTGTCATGGCGGGACTCCTCAAGGACTAACAGGACCAAGAACCAGACTCCGATACGCCCCCAATTATTCACGGCCGATCCGGTGCCGGCAAGGCGGAAAGAAGGGGGGAAGGGGAAATGGCCAGACCCTTGGTGCGGTTCCGGCGCGGCCACGCCGTCAGCCCACCAAGTCCTTTTCGAGTTCCTCCAGCGTCTTGCCCTTGGTTTCGGGGAGGCGCTTGAGGATGAAGAGGAAACCGGCCACGCAGATCGCCGCGTAGATCCAGAAGGTCCGGGCTGCCCCGACCGACTGGCTCCTTCGGAGTTCCTTAAAGGCATCCTCCAGCAGCAGCCGGTTGAGCCGGACGGTATCGCGCTGCGCCGCGTCTTGCGAGAGGATCGCCTTGGCGGCCGACGACAGCTCGACGCCGGCAAAACGCCCCTGGTCGTAGATCGCCTCCGACCGGATGATGCGGTTGAGGCCCTCGGCCAAAGCGGTCCGCAGCCCGGCCGAATCCGAGCTCTCCGGGTCGAAACCGGCAACAAGCTGGCTGACCTCCGGCGGCAGCCGCTCCGATAGGTAGCGCGCGACCTCGCCTGAGGGCTGCTTCAGCTTGGCGGCAACCTTGGGCAGGGCCGGGAAATCGCCCGCCGAGAACGTCGTGGGCGCCAGCCGCTGGTTGAGGATGGGAAAGGTGTAGGTGAGGATGAAGCACGCAATCCACAGCGAGGAGACGGCCACGGCCATCGCCGCGCCGCGGATGCGGTTGGGGAAGATCTCGGAGATGACCACCCAGGTCACGGGGGCCAGGGACATCGCGTAGGCGCCGATCGCGGCCAGCACCAGGAGGAGCATGGGAAGTCCCTGCACGCCGCCCTGGTAGCAGAGGCCCATCGTGGTGTAGATGACCGCCAACGCGGCCGCCCCGAAGAGCATGAGCGGCCGTCGCCCGCCGCGATCCACCGTGCCCAGGGCGACGAAGGTGAACGCGAGGTTGACCGAGCCGGTCCAAGCGATGTTCGCCAGCACGCTGGAGATGTCGTAGCCGGCGGCCTTGAAGATCTCCTCGGCGTAGTTGAAGATCACGTTGATCCCGCACCACTGCTGGAAGACCGCCAAGACGATCCCGAGCACGAGGACTCTTCGCATTCCCGGGGCGAGCAGCTCCCGGTAGTCGACTTGGCGGCTTTCTGTGGCCAGCGTGGCCTGAATCTCTGCTAAGGCAGCGGCGGCGTAGGGGTCGCCGCCGATCTTCGCGAGGACTCGCCGGGCGCGGTCGGGCTGGCGATTCTTGACCATCCAGCGCGGGCTCTCCGGCACGGCGAACATGCTCACGAAGAAGACCAGCGACGGCACCGCCGTCAGCCCGAACATCCAACGCCAGCCGCTGAGCACGTACCACGACTGGGCCATGAACTCCTCGCTGGCCCCCTTGGGAAGGCCGCGCACGAGCAGCCAATTCACCACCTGGGCCAGCAGGATGCCGATGACGATCGTAAGTTGGTTGATGGCGACCAGGCGTCCCCGCATCCGGGCGGGCGCGACTTCCGCGATGTACATCGGTGAGAGGCTCGACGCCAGCCCGATCGCCACGCCGCCGAGGATCCGCCAGGTGACGAAGACGGGGAAACTCGGTGCCAGCCCGTTGCCGATCGAGGTTGCCGTGAACAGCATGGCGCAGGCGACCAGAAGCCGTTTTCGCCCGAAGCGGTCGCTCAGGGCGCCGGCGGCCAAGGCCCCGAGGAGGCAGCCCACCAGGGCGCAACTGTTGGCCCATCCGCGGACGAAGTCGCTCTGGAGCTGGAAGTAGCGCTCGAAGAAGGGTTTTGCGCCGCCGATGACGACCCAGTCGTAGCCGAACAAGAGGCCGCCCATGGCGGCGACCAGGCAGATCGTCCCGACGTACTTCATGTTGTAGGAGGGCGGTGCGGCGGCGCTCGTTCCACGGTCCGACATCGCGACTCCTCAATCCACAGTCCCCCGGCGCGGCCGCCGAGGCTAGCTGAAGCCTGAAGCCCGAAACCTGAACCCCGAACCCTCTTCTACCGCGCCCAGCTCCGCTCGATCTCTTCCAGCGACTGGCCCTTGGTCTCCGGGACGAAACGCCAGACGACCAGCACGAGCACCACGCAAAACGCGGCGTACACCCAAAACGGAAAGGCGCGGTGGAAGTGGTCGATCAGCCACTCGCTCTCGTTCATCATGGGGAAGGTCTGGGAGACGACGAAATTGGCCGACCAGAGGCCAATCGTCGCGATTCCCATGGCCCGACCGCGGATGTGGGTGGGGAATATCTCCGAAAGGATTACCCAAGTCACGGGCCCGACCGACATGGCGAAGCAGGCGATGTAGCCGAGGATGAACACGAGGACCCACATTCCCACCGACTTCAGGTAGGCGGCCAGGCCCACGGCCAAAAGCGAGAGGCTCATGCCCGCGGCCCCCAGGAGCATCAGGGGCTTCCGCCCCAGCCGGTCCACCACGCTGATGGCGATCACGGTGAAAGTGACGTTCACGGCCCCGACGACGACGGTTTCCAATAGCGCCGCGTCCATGCCCGAGCCGAGGCTCTTGAAGATCTTCGGGGCGAAGTAGAGGAACACGTTGATGCCGGTCACCTGCTGCAAGATCGCCAGGGCAATGCCGATGAACAGGACGATCCTCATCCCCGGCTCGAAGAGCTGCGTAAGCGAGCCGCTCTCTTGGGCGATGGTCTCCTCGATCATGCGGAGTTCTTGTTTCGCGTATTCCGGCCCGTCCACCCGCGTGAGGATGGCCAGGGCCTCGTCGCGGCGATTCTGCTTGGTGAGCCACCGCGGGCTCTCGGGGACGAAGAACAACAGCCCGAGGAACAACACCGAAGGAAACACCCCGGAGCCGAACATCCACCGCCAGCCGCGTTCTGCATTCCAGCTCAGGGCGCCCTGGTCGGCGAGGTTGACGGCAATCGGGTCGACGGCCACGTTCCTGTCGGTCTCGGCGGCGGCAAAGTCCGCCACCGCCCCGCTGTCCAGTCCGCCGCGCTTCTCGGCCAGGAACTCTTCAATCCGCCGCGCTGCGTGCCTCTCGGCCTGAGCCTTGAGGGCGCTGCGTGGGATCCGCTCGCCGGCGTCCTGCTGCTCGTGCTCGTCCACGCGGTAGGCCACGTATTGGGGGACGAAGTTCTTCTGGAGAAACGTGCGGACTGCCTCGGGCCGGACCGAGACGCCGCGCTGGGCGACGTACTGCCGGACCGCCTGCTTGTCTTGAGCCGTGCCGTATCCGGCGATGAAGTAGTTCACGAAATAGACGACGGAGATCCCGGAGACGATGGCAAACTGGTTCACCGAGACCATCCGCCCGCGAACGCGGAACGGCGTGATCTCGGCGATGTACATCGGCGAGGTGATCGACGCGGCGCCGATGCCGACCCCGCCGAGGATGCGGAAAACGATGAACTCGGTGAGATTCCGCGGCAAGGCGGTTCCCAAGGCGGAGGCGAAGAACGCGACGGCCGCCAAGATGAGGACCCGCTTGCGCCCCAACCGATCGCTGAGGAAGCCGGCGCAGCCGGCCCCCAACGCGCAGCCGGCCAGGGCACACGCGGCGGCAAAACCCTCCTGAGCAGGGCTCAAGCCAAACCGCGCTTGCAGGAAGCCGATGGCCCCGGAGATCACCGCCGTGTCGTACCCGAAGAGCAGACCGCCGAGCGCCGCGATCAGGGTCAACAACCAGAGGTAGACGTTACTGCCGCTGCGCTCCGTTCGCGTTCCGGACACGGGTTGGGCTCCTCTTGGGGGACTTGGAGTTGCGGCCCTATCGTACTGCCCCGCCGTGCTCCTTGACAAGTGGGCGGCCAGTGCGTCCAATGAGGCACGGATCCTGCGGAGCGGCACGGACCGCCGCGACTCTCCGGCGTGGCCGCCGGGGCTAACTGCCATCTACCGTATTCTGTCTACCGTCCACTTCGCCACCATGAACTCCCGCCAACGCGTCCTTGCCGCTCTCAACCACAAGCAACCCGACTACGTCCCGCTCGACTTGGGCGCCAGCGCGGTCACGGGAATGCACGTCAGCTCGGTGAGCCAGCTCCGCCAAGCCCTCGGCTTGGACAAGCCGGGGACTCCGGTCAAGGTCGTCGAGCCCTATCAGATGCTCGGCGAGATCGCCCCGGACCTAGCCGATGCCCTGGGCGTGGACGTGGTCGGCCTGGGCAGCCCGAGGACCATGTTCGGCTTCGAGAACAAGGACTGGAAGTCGTGGACCATCTTCGACGGGACGCCGGTCCTGGTGCCCGCCGGCTTCAACACCGACCCCGAGCCCAACGGCGACATCCTCATGTATCCCGAGGGGGACAAGTCGGCGCCGCCCAGCGGCCGAATGCCCAAGGGGGGCTACTACTTCGACTCGATCGTGCGCCAGGAGCCGATCGACGACGAGAAGCTTCGCGTCGAGGATAACCTCCAGGAGTTCGGTCCCGTGAGCGACGCGATGCTGGAGCACTACGCCCGCGAGGCAGACCGGCTGGTGCGCGAGACCGACAAGGCCGTGCTGGCCAACTTCGGCGGCACCGCCTTCGGCGACATTGCCCTCGTGCCGGCGCCTTGGCTGAAGCACCCTAAGGGCATCCGCGACATCGAGGAGTGGTACGTCAGCACGGTGGCCCGCTTCGATTACGTCTACGAGGTCTTCCGCCGCCAGTGCGACATCGCCCTGGCGAACCTGGCCAAGATCTACGACGCCGTGGGCGACCGCGTGGCAGCGGTCTTCATCACCGGGACCGATTTCGGCACGCAGCACGGTCCGTTCATCGGTTGCCCGGCGTATCGCAAGCTGTTTCAGCCGTTCCACCGCCGCGTGAACGACTGGGTCCACAAGCACACGCCCTGGAAGACGTTCATCCACTCCTGCGGCTCGGTGGTTGCCCTGTTGCCCGATATTGTCGAGGCCGGCTTTGACATCCTCAACCCGGTGCAATGCTCCGCGGCGGGCATGGACCCCCAGACGCTCAAGGATCGCTTCGGGGCCAAGCTGACCTTCTGGGGCGGCGGCGTGGACACGCAGAAGACTCTCCCCTTCGGCGCCCCGGACCAGGTCCGGCGCGAGGTGCTCCAGCGGATCGCCATTTTCAACCGCGGCGGCGGGTTCGTGTTCAACACCGTCCACAACGTCCAGGCCCGCACGCCCCGCGAGAACCTCGTCGCCCTCTACGAAGCGATCCGCGAGGCCCGCTCCTAGGCCCGCAGCCAGCGCCGGTATGCCAGTTCCACCAGCAGGCGGACGAGGATCACCAGCCACGCCCCGCATATAAAGCCGGAGCAGGCCATGAAAACGGCAAGGGCGACTCCGGCCTGCGCTTGAACCGCCCAGATTGCCGCAAGCCCCGCCGCAGCAACGCCCGCGGTCACGGGCCCGGACTTGCCGCCGCGTAGGAGCTCGAACCAGGGGAGGAAGAAGAGCTTGGCGAATTCGCCGAGGAACTGGCCGATTTCCAGCCCGATCAAGGCGCCGATGAGGGCCAAGAGCAGGGCTGAGCCGAGGCCGCCGACGCCGATCCCGACGACGCCTCCCATGGTCGTCCCGAAGGTCGCGCCGACGCAGGGCCAGAAGACCTCCCACAAGAGGGCGAACTCCCGGCGGGTCTTCTCCGGCTCCTGCATCGCTTCACCTACCCTACGTCGACTCTCGTCGGTTGGATGAAAACGGCGGGACCTCGTCCCTCGCTACGCCGCCTCTTGTTGTCCCAATCGGTCGTCAGAACTCGTGCAAGAGGTCGAGCAACTTCCGGTCGAGCCGGTGGCCTTGGAAGTCTTCATAGGTCGCGTCGCTGCGGTCGCTGTCGAGAATGCCGAAGCTGCCGCGGAAGTTCCATAGGGCCCAGCCCCAGCCGGCCTGTTTCCAGAGTTCGAGGCAGTCGCGGGCCCAGCCGAGGACCACGTCGTGCGGGGTCTTGTTGAATGCGCCCCACTCGCCGACCATGACCCCGACCCCCTTAGCCGCGAGCCTCTTCCACGGCTCAATCCGCTCTTTGCGGAGCACCTCACGGTCAATTGTGCGGCTGCCCTCCTTAAGCGGCCAGGTGGGCTTCGGAAAACGTCCCCCATTGACCCAGGAGGCCTTGTAGTGGCTGATCGGCATCGGATAGTAGCCGCGAGTGGCCTGGGCGATGCCCAGGTCGGCAAGCTCGAACACCGGGTCGCTTCCCCAGGAGAGCCCGTCGGCAATGACCAGGCGCTTGGCGTCTTCTTTGCGGATCGCGGCCACCACCCGCCGCACCACCTTGGCGTAGCGGTCGGGCGGAATGTTGGCCGGCTCGTTGACGAGGTTGAAGCTCAACTGCTTCGACGGAATCCCGCGATACCGCTTGGCAAACCCGGACCACTGGAAGTCGAACTGCTCTTGGGCCTCTTCGGAGGTCCACAGGTCGAGCTTCTCCGGCGGCTGGGCCACGGTGTAGCCCGGCGCGCGGTGCAGGTTGAGCGAGACGTGGATCCCGTGTTTGCGGCCGAACTCCACGGCCTCGTCGGTTTCCGTCAGCACCATTTCGAAGAGATGGTGAGGGTCGCGCCGGTCGGTCCAGCAGCGATAGTCCATGGGCAGGCGGACGAAGTCGAAGCCCCACTCCTTCATCCACTGGAAATCGGCTTCCACAAACCGCCGGTGGTTGCCGGCGTTGAACTTCTCCAGCAGATTGAAGCCTCGCCACCGGGGCAAGCGGCGAGAAAGGGGGACATCGGGATTTGCGACGAGCGCCAGCCGATCGCGATCACGGTGCTTTGCCCGGGCCACAGGGGGTTGCTTGGGTCGCTCCTTTGCCCCAAAGGCCGAAGCCAACGACGTTCCGGCGACTGTTGCACCGGTCGTAAACGCAGCCTTCTTCAGAAACTCGCGTCGGTCCATGAAGTCACCTCCAGGGTTCTACCGTCGCGCGCCGGCGTGCCGCCGGCGGCTAGTTGTTTCTCGCAAACGCCTCCGCCCCGTTGGTCGCCCGGCAGACGTAAACGGCCGAGATATGGCCGGTCTTGGCTTCATAGCCGGCGGCAGCCCGGGCGGTGAAGTCGTCCACGGCCTTCTCGTCGACAATCGCCACGGCACAGCCGCCGAAGCCGGCGCCGGTCATCCGGGCCCCGTAGCAGGCCGGGTGTGCCACGGCCGCTTCGACCATGGCGTTGAGGGCCTCGCTGGAGACCTCGTAATCGTCGCGGAGGCTGGCGTGACTCTCATTCATCAGCCCGCCCAGGGTCGTGGCGTCGCCTCGGCGCATGGCCTCGGCCGCCCGGAGCGTCCGCTCGTTCTCGCCGATCACGTGCCGGGCCCGGCGGCGGGTCGATTCGTCGAGCCCGTCGGCTTGGGCGCCCAGCGCGGTGAGGTCCACGTCGCGGAGTGCCCGGACGCCGAAATAGCGGGCCGCCGCCTCGCACTGGGCCCGCCTTTGGTTGTAGGCGGAATCGAGCAGGCCCCGGCGGGTCGCCGTATCGAGGATCACTACGGCGATCCCCGGCGGAAAGGGCACCGCCGTGAGCTCCAGGGAGCGGCAGTCGATCAAGGTCGCACAACCGGCCTGCCCCGCGGCCGAGATGAGCTGGTCCATGATGCCGCAGCCGACGCCCACCCACTGGTTCTCGGCCCGCTGCCCCAGCTTAGCGATCACCGCCGGCTGCCAATCCCAGTTGTCCAGCGTAGCGAAGGCCCGGGCCGTGGCCATTTCCAGGGCGGCCGAAGACGACAGCCCGGCCCCGACCGGTACATCGCCCTGCAACACCCCTTCCCAACCGGACAAGGGGTAACCTGCCTCCTGAAGGCTCCAGGCAACGCCTTTCAGGTACTCCAGCCAGCCGCCGTGCTCGTTCGACAAATGGTCCAGCGAAAACTCGCCCGGGTGCTGGAAATCGACCGAGTGGACCACGACGCGGCGATCCCGCCGGGGGCGAAGCGCGATCCAGATCGCCCGGTCGATGGCCAGGGGCAGGACGAAGCCGTCGTTGTAGTCGGTGTGTTCCCCGATCAGGTTGACCCGGCCGGGGGCGCGAACGACCCAAGTGGGCGGCTGCCCGAATCGTTCAGTAAATGCGGCAACGAGGTGTTCTTCGGCGAGCGGCATCCAGCGTCCTCCCGGCCTGTAAAGCGGTTCTTCCCGTCGGGCCCCCACGGCGAAGCATAGGACTATGGTGCCGTTTTTGCTGGGGCCCGTCAAGCGGGGGGAGGAAGCGATCGTGAAAAGGCCGGGTGGCGCCGCCTTCCGGCGACGAAAGAGGCCTCGCAGAAGCCGAAACGCCGGACGAACGCCATCAGTCGCCGTGGTTGCGGAGCACGTCCGTGGAAAAGCGGCGATAAGCCGCCTGCCCAAGCTCCTCCTGGGTGCGCCGGCGGCCCACGGTGTGCCACGGGCTGACGCCCTTGAGTTCCGGCATCATTTCGCAGAGCTGCTCCACCAGCATCCCGGCCATCCTCCGGATGGAGGGCTGCTGCGCCCGTTCCAGGATCGCGCCGGCGGTCTTCATCAAACGGACCAACTGGGCCCGCTTGAGGATCGGGGCCGATAGCGACTCATCCAAGTCGACCAGGAGCTCGGCAATCGGCACCTCCAACACCTGCTGCCAGGCATAAAGCGCGCTGAGCGGGATGTCGGAGGTCGGCTTCTCCTGGAGCTTGACGGAGCTCAAATCGACATTCAACCGCCGGGCTATGGTCCGCCGGGTAATCCCCTGGAGCCGTCGGACCTCGGCCAGGCGGTGCAACGACCGGCGGCGCACCGACACGCTGACGACCGGCCCGCGGCTGTTGGCCGCCGCGGAAAGACTGACATCGAGGATACTCATAACCGTTGCCTCCTCTGGTTCGCGAGCAAGCGCGCGCCAAATAATCGCCGATGACGGATCGTGAACGACTCGCGGCGGCACCGGCTGTTCCGGGTTGCCGTGCCGGCGCGATCCCCACTGGCCAACCGCCTTCTGCCGGCAATCGGGCAGGCCCTAGCGGCGGTTCGGCATCGGCCGCGCGCAATAAAGCAAGGACGGATGATAGCTGGAGTCGGCGGATACTTGGGGTTGCGCGTCCGATACACCGAATCGACGGGCCCTGCGCCCAATGGCAACGGCAGATCGCCTCCCCTGGGCCGTTCGCGCCGAGTTCCCGGGGCTCCCGCCTTCAGGCCTGGCCGACCGCCGAAGGGGCAATCAGCCTAGATTCTCCGCCGGTCGAGGAATCTGCGGGAGACCTGGTCGACACACCACTGCTTGCGGCAGCTTGAGGAGGCTGCGATCTAACGTGGCGCCTTTCTCGGAAAACTGTCGACCGCCCTAGCGAACTGGCCCGCCTTGGAATGCCCAAGCGCACCGTACGGAATCGAACGCCTTATGGTTCGTCCACCTAAATCATAACAGCAACGATTTCGCCTGACAAGAGCCCCCGCCACGCAAGTTCTCAAGAGATTCTTTTTTGCGCATAGGAATGCGCGCGAAACCCGCCGGGGCGCCTTCGCCGGCCGGGCTCGATCCCGGCGGCGTGCCTCCAGCGGGTGGAGCAGTCAGGACTTTATTCGCCCAGGGCGAAGTCCCGGAGCCGGGTCAGGTAGTTCGGCGGCTTCGGCCTGCTGGTGGTCGGCTGCGGCGCATCGGCGCGTTGCGACCGCTGGGTCCGCTGGCCGTGCGGTGCGAACAGGTTCCTTGCCGTCGCGGCCACGCAGTGAGGCCCGACCCGTGGAAGCCGCCCGCCGAGCTCCACTTCGTGCCATTGGCATCCGCACCGCTGGAGATGGGCCAAGAGGGTCGCCTGGTCGGTCATGGCCGGGGCCAGCGAGACGAAGGCCCGACGATAGCCCATCTGGAATCCGCCTTGTCCGCACGGCTCGGATGTCTTCCACGGGGGCCACGCAAGCCGGCGGGCCGCTGCCGGACGCCCAAGAACCAGCTCGTGCCGCTCCAGGGCGTCCCACATCTTGCGGATTTCCCCCAGAGTCAACTCACAGTCCTCGTCCGCCAGGAGGATTATCTCCCCACGACAACGCCGCAAGCCGCCGGCGATCGCGGCCGCGCGGCCCTTGGGACTGGCATGGCGCACCACGGACAACTGGGGATATCGCCCAAGAAGCTCGTCGGCAACCTCAATCGTGGCGTCGCAGGAGCAGTCGTCCACGATGACCAGGTCCAAACGGCTCGTCAGCTCCGGCAGGACCTCCAGCAGCTCCAACACGCTCCCTTCCAACGTCGATTCCACATTGCGGACCGGAAGCAGGGCACTGAGCGAACGTTCCAAAGGGAGGCTCCTTTCACGGCGCGGCATGAGCGCTGGCGCGCTCGTATACAATGTCGGACTTGCGCCGCGGCCGACTGAAGACGCAGCGCCGACGGGACTTCTGTACCGCTCTTGCCGCCTTGACTGGTCCTGCCGGCTTGCGCGGAGGGTTCCTTGCGGGGCTGCCTCGGGCGGCCTGCCGGCACGGGACAGGCCGGCGTGCCGGCCATCGTGGCCTGCGATCGCGGAACCCCATTTGGAGGGGGTCTGGATGCTCGGGCCGTCGCCGGGTATCCTAGTTCTATGGCAACTCCCGGGGCACGCCGCCGGCGGCGTGCTTTCGGCGTGCATTCCAAGTCCCTGACCGGCCCGTGCCGCACCCTGCAATGTCTGAAGACTCCGCTCCGAATGCCTCTGGCCCGGATTTTGCCAAAGGGGCCGGGCTGCTCCCCGCGATCGCCCAGGACGCCGACACCGGCGAGGTCCTGATGATGGCCTACATGAGCCCCGAGAGCTACGCCGAAACGCTGGCCACCGGCCGGGCGGTTTATTTCAGCCGCAGCCGGAAGAAACTGTGGCGCAAAGGCGAACAGAGCGGCAACGTCCAGGAGGTCCGGGCCGTCTTCGTCGACTGCGACGGCGACACGATCCTGCTCCAGGTCCACCAGGTCGGCGGCGCCGCCTGCCACACCGGGTACAGGAGCTGCTTCTATCGCCGGGTGACGCCCGAGGGGCTCCAGAGCGTCGGCGGCCGGGTGTTCGATCCGAACGAGGTGTACGGGAGCGGGCAGTAGGCGGTAGGCGGTTGGCAGTAGGCAGCAAGCAGTGGAGAAGCGTAGCGGCCGGGTTTGTTCGGCGAGCCACGATTTGAGCGAGCATCATGTCCAATATACTCAAACTGGGTATCCCCGCGGGAAGCCTTCAGGAGGCGACCGCCGAGCTGTTCCGCCGTGCCGGGTACAAGATCTCCTACGGCTCGCGGAGCTATTATCCCTCGATTGACGACGAGGAGATCGACTGCGTGCTCATCCGCGCCCAGGAGATGGCCCGGTACGTCGAGGACGGCGCCTTGGACGCCGGCCTGACCGGCTACGACTGGATCATGGAAACGGGGGCCGACGTGTACGAGGTGGCCGAGCTGATCTTCTCCAAGGTCAGCCGCCGCCCAGTCCGCTGGGTCCTTTGCGTGCCCGAGGATTCCCCGGTCCGCTCCGTCAAGGACCTGGAAGGGAAGCGGATCGCCACCGAGGCCGTCGGCCTGACCACACGATACCTCCGGGAGCATGGGGTGACCGCCAAGGTGGAGTTCAGTTGGGGGGCCACCGAGGTGAAGCCTCCCAAGCTGGCCGACGCCATCGTCGAGGTGACCGAGACGGGGAGTTCCCTGCGGGCCAACAACCTGCGGATCGTCGGCGAGGTCCTCAAGAGCACGACCCGCTTCATTGCCAACCGCCAAGCCTATGCCGATCCCTGGAAGCGGCAGAAGATCGACGACATCGTGCTCATGCTCCGCGGGGCGATGGCCGCCGAGGGCAAGGTGGGGCTGATGATGAACGTCAATAAGAATGACCTATTCAAGGTGCTTGCCGTCCTTCCCGCACTTCAGAGCCCGACCGTCTCCGACCTGAACGACCCTCTCTTTGTCGCCGTAAACACGATCCTCGACGAGACGATCGTCCGCCATCTCATCCCGCGGCTGAAGGCCGCCGGGGCCTGCGGAATCGTTGAATACCCGCTCAACAAGATCATCGAGTGAGGACCGGCCATGAGCGCCGAAGCCAAGTGGTCGCAGCTTGCGGCGGAACATCCGCCGCCCTCCAAACCCAAGGGGCTCTACAAGCCTCTGGTGATCGTCGGCAGCCTGGCCTTCACCTCGGGCCACCTGCCCGCGCTGGCCGACGGCACGATCCAGACCGGGCGTCTCGGCGAAGACCTGGACGAAAACGACGGCTATGCCGCCGCCCGGCGGGCCGGAATGGCGATCCTCGCGACGCTCCGCGCCGAATTGGGGTCTTTGGACCGGATCCGCCGGGTCATCAAGGTCGTGGGCATGGTCCAGGGCACGCCGGAGTTCCAGCACCAGCCGGCCGTGATCAATGGGTGCAGCGAGCTTCTGGCCGAGGTCTTCGGGCCGCAGGCCGGCGTGGGGGCCCGCTGCGCGTTCGGTGCCGCAAGCCTACCCTTGGGCGCGGCGGTGGAGATCGAAGCGATCTTTGAGATCGCCGAGACATGAGCGGCGGCAAGTCTATCCCGAAAGCGACGGAGGCCGGTCATGGACAGTACGACGCTCCTCGGGTTTCTCCTGGTCGCGGTCGCCGGGCTGGGCACGGGAAGCTGCGGCTGGCCGATGCGCCTGATGCGCGGCTTCCGGTTCGAGCAGTTCTGGTTCCTCGCCATGCTGCTGGGACTGGTCATCATCCCGTGGGCGATTGTGCTTCTGGCGATTCGCGCCCCGTTTGCCGCTTATGCCGAAGTCGGCTGGTGGCCGCTCTTGGGCTCGAATCTCCTGGCCGTCGCCTGGGGACTGGCCAACGTACTGTCCGGGATCTGCACGCTGCGGATCGGGTTCACGCTCACCGGCTCCTTGCTCACGGGCCTAGGGCTGATCGTATCGGTTATCGTGCCGATGGTCCTCCCCGGGCTGTTCCAGAAGGCGCCGGCCCTGCATTCTCGGGCCGGCGGCATGATCCTCTTGAGCGTGGTCGTGATCCTGGTGGGCGTGGTCTTCTCCGCGCTGGCGGGGTTCGGCCGCGAGCGGGCGATCAAGAGCCGCGATGAGCCGCCTCCCTGGGCCTCCGGCGGTTTCCTGGGCGGGCTCGTCCTGGCCGTTGTGGCCGGGATTCTCTCGGCAGGGATGCAGTTGGCCAACGCCTTCGGCCACGATCCGATCGTCAAAACGATGCAGGCCCGCGGCGTGTCGCCCATTCCCAGCGAGATGGCCTTTTGGGCGGCCGGGCTCTTGGGCGGGGCCTTGGTCAACGTGTTCTACCCGGCCGTCCTGATGACCCGGAACCGGTCCTGGGGCGCGATCGGCCGGCATTGGCGCGAGGGCCTCTTGAGCGTCTGTTTCGGCGGTCAGTTGATGCTCGCCTTCGCCCTGTTCGGCTACGGCCGGGTGCAGATGGGCGAGTTCGGCGATTCCCAGGCCCCCGGGATCCAGTTGCCGATGCAGATCATCGGCGGGGTCGCGGTCGGGTTCCTGGCCGGCGAGTGGCGGGGCGTCGGCCGCAAGCCGCGGACGCACATCTGCGTCGCCATCGCGATCTTGATCGTCGGGGCGATCCTTATGACCTATGCCAAAACGCTCTAAACCCATGCTCGATCAACGAGTCCAGACGCTCGGCCAAGCCGGCAAATCGACGGCGCTTTTCGACACGCCCGATGGCTCCCGCTTGCTCCTGCTCCCCTACGGCGCCCGGGTCCTCGGCCTCTTTGCGCCGCGGGACGACGAGAACTTCTACTGGAGCAACCCGGCGCTGGAGAACGTCGATGCCGCCCGGGCCCTCTTCGCCTCCGCCGGCTGGCACAACACCGGCGGCGACCGCACCTGGCTGGCCCCGGAGCTGGACACCTTCCATCCCGACGCCGGACTGGACCGCTACGTCCAGCCGCGGCAGCTCGACATGAGCGACTATGCCGTCGAGCGGGCTGCGGGCGGGACCACGCTCTCGAAGCGGATGACGCTCCATTTGGCCCGGCCCGACCGCGACGTGGACCTGCGCCTGGCCAAGTGGCTCGGCCCGGCCCCCAATCCGCTCCGTTGCGAGCGGGGCATGGGCGAGATTCTCGGGTCGGTGGACTACGCCGGCTATACGCAGCGGACGACGCTGGAGCTGGTCGGCCGCAGCGCCGGCGCCGCGGCGGAGGTGGGCATTTGGAACCTGATCCAGCTTCCTCCCGGCGGCGAGCTGCTGGTGCCGACCTACGCGCGGGCCGAGCCTCAGCATTACTTCGGCGACATCCCGCGGGAGTTCTTCACGATCGAGGACCGCCTGCTGCGACTGCGGGTTGGGTTTCGCGCTTCGCACAAGGTCGCCCTTCGCGCCACCGCGGTTTGCGGCCGCGCCGGATACGTGTATCCCCAGGGGGACCGTTGGAGCCTCGTGATCCGCAGCTTCTTCGTCAATCCCTCGGGCCAGTACCTAGACGTGCGGAAATCCGACCCGGACGACCTCGGCTATGCCCTTCAGGTATGCCGGGTCGATGAGCCGGAGTTCGGCAGTTTCTTCGAGCTGGAATACCACGCCCCGGCGCTGGGCAGCCCGCCGGATCCCGGCCGCAGCGAGGACGTTTCCCAGGTCTGGGCCTTCCGCGGCCGGCGTGACGCGATTGCCGCTGTAGCCCAAAGGCTGCTCGGGGCCGATCCCGGCTTTCGCGGCGAATGAAGCGAAGGGGTCGGGAGTCGTTTTTCATTTCATGGAAAACGACTCCCGACCCCGCTCCGCCATGGTCCCGGCTCAACGACGGCGCCAGAGGCGGCCGACCGCCAAGACGAGGATGATCCAGGCCGCGCCGAATGCCTCGCAGAGATCGATCTTGGATTTCCCCCGCCGGCGGTTGACGAAGACGATTGGGACCTCTCCGAATCGCGCCCCCAGGCGTTTCAAACGCGAAAGGACCTCCTCCTGGAACGAGTAGCCCCGCGACCGGATGGCCGAGAAATCGAGCTTCGCCAGCAGGGCGGTCCGATAGCACCGGAAGGCCCCGCTACAGTCCTTGGGAGATAAGCCCAGGAGCCACCGGGCGTAGAAGTTCACGGCGCGGCTCATCAGGTGCCGCCCGAGCGTCCAGCCTTGGATACTGCCCCCAAAGACATAGCGAGAGCCGATCATCACGTCCACGCCGGCCCCATCCCTTGGGTCCATGCCGGCCACCAGAGCGGGCAGGCGGTTGGGCGGGTGGCTCAAGTCGGCGTCCATGTTCGCCATGTACCGATACCCCCGCCGGATGGCATACTCCATCGCGGCGATCGTTGCGGTCCCCAGCCCCAGTTTCCCCTCCCGATGGAGGCAGTGAACCCGGGCATCCGCCGCCGCCTTCCGGTCGCACCACTGGCCCGTCCCGTCCGGGGAATTATCGTCGACGATCAAGAGATCGGCGTCCGGCAGGTGTCGCGAGATCTCCTCCACCAATTGGGGGAGATTCTCGATCTCGTTGTACGTGGCGATGGCGACGAGCGTCTTGTCGGCCTCACCCATGATTCCCGGTCTCCCGGCCGAGGGGCCCCGTTTCCGCCCCGGACGCGACGATTCCGCGGCTCGCGGCGGTCACGGGCGTCGTTGGCTTCACGTCGCCACGATTCTAGCAGAACGGAGCGGCCGGACGAACCACCGGCGGCAAGCACGTGTCTACTCGATTATTGCCCGTGACACGACCGCCCGCGCCGACTAGAATACGCCACTTGCTTCTGCCGAGAGTGATCCGACCTCCATGATTTGCCGCGCGTCTTCTCCCAGCCTGCCCCCGCCCTCCGGCGACGGGCAATCCCACGCCGAGCCGGCCGAAAGCCCCGGTGGCTGTACGCAGCCCTATGGCCTTCCCTTCTGGACGGCCTACGTGAGCAACACGCTCGTCACCGTGGCCTGCGCGCTATTGTTCCGCTACGCCGACTTCGTCACGGTCCTGGGCGGCACCGAATTCCACTTGGGATGGATCGTGGGCGCGGGCATGGTCGGCAGCGTGCTGATGCGGTTGGCCCTCGGGACGGGGATCGATCGGCACGGCCCACGGCTGATCTGGCTGGGCTCGCTGGTGGCCTTTGCGGGGATTTGCTTCTCCCATCTGGCGATCGCCCGCTACGACGGCGTCGGCATCTACCTGCTGCGGATCGGCTTCTGCACGGCGACCGCGGGGATCTTCGGGGCTTCGACCACGTTCATCGGCGGTCAGGTGGCAGCCGCCCGGCTGGCCGAGCTGATCGGCATGTTGGGGACCTCGGGTTTTCTCGGGATGATGTTCGGCACGTTGCTGGGCGACGCCATTTTTGGGTCAGGCCCCGTCGAAAGATGGCACGTGGATCGGATGTTCCTGGCCGCCGGCCTTCTGGGCGCGGCCGCCATCCCGTTCGCGTGGCTGTCGACTCGCGGCGTCGTGCCCCCGCCACAGGCGGAACGGCCGCCTGTCTTCTCGGTCCTCCGCCGCTACCATCCCGGCATGGTCCTGGTGGTGGGCGTGGCAACCGGGGCCGCCCTGACCATCCCTTCCACCTTCCTGCGGACCTTCGCCGCCAATTTGGAGATCCCGCGGATCGGGCTCTTCTTCACCGTGGTGGCGGCAACCGCGTTCAGCACCCGAATCCTTATTCGCCGGCTGCCGGAACGGCTCGGGCTGCCCCCGATGATCCTCATCGGGCTCGGGGCCATGGCCGTCGCGCAACTGCTGTTCCTCACGGTCGGCCGCGAATGGCATCTGGCCGTCCCTGCGCTGGCCCACGGGGTGGCCCAAGCGATCCTCTACCCGATGGTGGCAGCGGCCGGAACGAGCACCTTCCCGATCCGGTACCGCGGTCTGGGCATCACGCTCGCCCTGGCTGCCTTCGACGTAGGCCAGCTCGTCGGGACCCCGGCGGCGGGCGTCGTTCTTCATCTTGGCGAGTCGCTGGGTTGGGCGAGCTATCCCACGATGTTTCTTTCGACGGCCGTGGTGCTCGTGGTCGTCTGGGGCCTTTATGCCTGGTCGCTCCTTGAGAGAATCGCATCCGCAGCCGGAACAGCCGCGCCGGCCACGGTTCTTGCCGCGCGGGAGCCTACCGAGCGACCGTGTGCGAGGACCGGCCCGGTTCCTTCCCCGGCAAACGCAGCGGTGCCGGTGGTCGCCTGGCAGGAAGCCGCCGTTCCCCAACGCCAGTCCTGCTGACCGCAACCGGGCCCAACTTGCCTGCTTCCTTCCACTGGGCAACCATCGAGCCGAACAAGATTGCTCCCGACCCCTTTCGTTTCTTACCCCGGATGAATGGGAATCTCAATCAGTTGCGGTGCGTCGGCCAGGAGTGAGACCGCCACGGCTTCGGCCAGCGATTCGGCGTCCGTAATCCGCCGGGCGGCGACGCCCAGGGATCGGGCCAGGCCCACGTAGTCGATCGCCGGCTCGACCACGTCCATGCCGAGGAACTGCCCTTGGCGGGCCCCGGGCAGGTTCAGCACCCCGGCGCACTCCTTGAGGATCTTGTACTGGGTGTTGTTGGCGATCACGAAGGTGACCGGGATGCGGTAGTGGGCCGCCGTCCAGAGGCCCTGGATTCCGTACATCGCCGAGCCGTCGCCGACGATGGCCAGCACCGGCCGGTCGGGCCAGGCCAGCTTCACGCCGATGGCACAGCCCAGCCCCCAACCCAAGGCCCAGCCCCGCTGGGCGAAGTAGCCGCTGGTGTTCTTCAGTGCCCCCACCCGCTCGAAATAGCAGGCAGTCGTCGTGGGAGACTCCTCGATCACGGCCACGTTCTCCGGCAGGATCCGCGAGAGGCGATCCATGAGTTCCAGCGGGGCCACGGGTCGGCTGCCGCGCTGGCTTTCCGCTTCCCGCCGCAGGGCCTCGCGCTCCAGCCGATGCGCTTCCCCGCGCGCGGCGCCCCGGTTCCTCGCCAGCGTTGCTGCCGCCGGGGTCATGGCCTTGTCCAGGGCGGCGGCCAGCTCCGCCAAGGCGACCTTCGGATGTCCCCACACCGCCGCGGCAAGCGGGTAGTTCTTGCCCAGCTCCCAAGGGTCATCGTCCACCTGCACCAGGCGGACGTGCTCCGGGATCGGCCGCGCCGGCTCGTGGTAGATGTACTGCTGCATGAGCTTCATGCCGGCGACCAGGAGCACGTCGTGCTCCGCCAACCGTTGGCGGACCTCGGGCGACCAGAACGGCAGCGGCGCCGCAGCCAAGGGATGATCCGAAGGGAAGCTGCACCGCCCGTGGGACGTCGATGCCTCGTGGATCACCGGCGCGCCCAGCCGTTCGGCCACCGCGACCAGCTCGGCAACCGCATCCGCCTCGCAGATCCGGCTTCCGACGAGAATGCCCGGGCTCTGCGCCTCGGCCAGCACGGCGGCTGCCTGGCACACCGTTTCTGCGGCGGGACGGATCCGCGGATCGGGCAGTTGCGGGGGCGACAGGTCCAATGCTCCCTCCGCCATCTGCACGTCCAGCGGGAGCGACAAGAACACCGGGCCCGTGGGCGGCGTCAATGCCGTCTGGATCGCCCGGCGGACGGCCGCGGGCAGGTCCTCCGCGCGCCGCACCTCGGCGGCCCATTTGGTCCACGGCCGCACGGCCGCGACCATGTCGCCCCAAAGGATCGGCTCCTCCATCGCCATCCGCTGGTCCTGCTGCCCGGCGGTTACCACGAGCGGCGTACCGGAGCGGTATGCGTTGTAGAGCATGCCCATCCCGTTGCCCAGACCGCAGCAGACGTGCAGATTGACCACGCCGGGCAAGCGGGACGCTTGGGCATACCCGTCGGCAATGGCCATCGCCGGGACTTCCTGGAGGGCGAGGATGTACTCGACCCGCGACTGGCGGCCGAGGGCATCCATCAACGGGAGTTCGGTCGTCCCGGGATTGCCGAACAGGTACCGCACGCCGCACGCGGCCAGCAGTTCGATCATCGCCTCCACGGCGTTCTTGCGCATCGTTGTTTTCCCTGGTACGTATGGCCGCCCACAGTCTACCCGAGCGAGAAGGAGCCTTCAATCGACGCGGTTTCCGCAGACGTGGCCAGGGTTTCTGGCGGACCGAAGGGGACAGGCACCGTTTGTCGAGAGCACCCTCCGGGCCGCTGCGCGGCAAACGGTACCTGTCGCCTTGCGCGAGAAATAGAATGAGAAAAGCCCACGCCTTGTTGCGGTGGGCTTCAGGAGAGTAGCCGGATCGGATCGTGTAGCGCAGCCGCCCCGAGCGCGACTCAATCGCTCAGCGGCGCGTGGGGGCCTTGCGCGGTTGGGGGGCCACGTGGGGCGTCTCTTCCGCGTCGGCTGCCTCCACGGCGCGGTCGGTCTCAGAAATCAGCCGCGGCGACGACCGCCCCGCAGGTTGCGGCGTCTGTCGCGTGCGGGCAACCTGCCCGCCCTTCCGGCATTGGTCGCAGCCTGCTGCGGACCCTCGCGACCGGCCGGCGACCTCGTATTCGTTCGCGTTTGCCGCTCCGCAACTGCTGCACGAGCCGTCGGGCGTGAAATTGCCGTAGTTGTCGCAAGGATCGCAGAGGTCGGGCGGATCGCCGTACCAGTCGCCCCAGTATCGCTCGCCGCACCCGCTGCCGCAGAACGTGCCGCAGCGGAACAGGCCGAAGAGCCAAGTCAGCGGGCCGTAGCAGGGCCGGGCACAGGCCTCGCCGCACGGCTCGTCGCACGAGTCGCACGCGTCGGCACGCGCCCGGCGGCAACCGTGCAGCCACGGGCGGCCGCACCCGCAGCCGGCGATCCGCTCGCGGACCGGCGCGACGTCGGGACCACAGGCCTGGTCGGAGCAATGCTCGGTGCTGTACAACGAGTCGGGACCGAACGGATGGTAGTAGAGCGAGTGGCAAACCCCGCAGCCGCTCGCAGCAGCCATCATCGCCGAAACGAGAAAGAGAATCGCTGCCCGATGGATCATCTTTGTTCCCCCAACTTGCTAAGCCCACCGACTGCCGCCCAGGGCATCCTGGGGAGGAGGCGCCGGGGCACCGTAACGAGAGCCCGATGCAGGCCGTTTCTACGCACTGTTTATCGGCCGAATAGTCGGGAGAATCGAGAAAATCGTTAGAATCGGACATCTCTACGCCGTCCACAGAGGAAGGCCAGCCTTCCCATCTTTCCATGCTCGCTCCAAACCTTCACCGATGAAGGATGATTGCCAAGAGGAAACCCAAAGGAGGCTGCTCCGGTCGAGCGCAAAACGCGGATACGCTCGACCCTGGAAACGAGCCGGGACGGAACCTACAATACAGGTTTGGGCCCGCACCGGCAGGTGGCCGTCAAGTTCCACCGATATCGCACCCCCTTCGAGAGTGGTATCGGCCACGGGAGAAAGTCGCCCGTGAGGTGCGAATGCCTCTGCCGCCCTGCGGCAGTGGCCGGCAAGCCTCTCAATCCACACGACCGGGGGAATCGAATGCAGGCCATATCCCCCTTCACTGGGAAGATAGAAGATAGTTGATGACCCATAGGCTCTCCACCATCGACGCGGCCATTGATGCGATCGCCCGGGGCGAGATCGTCATCGTGATGGACGCCGAGGACCGCGAGAACGAAGGGGACTTCATCTGCGCGGCGGAGAAGGTCACCCCCCAAGTCATCAACTTCATGATCACCCACGGCAGGGGCCTCCTCTGTATGCCGGTGTTGCCGGACGTGTGCGAGCGGCTGGACCTGACGCCGATGGTCAGCGAGAACACGGCCCCGTTGGGCACCAGTTTCACCGTCCCGGTGGACCACGGCAGTTGCCGGACCGGGATCACCGCCCAGGAACGGGCAACCACGGTCCTGTCGATTCTGGATCCGGACAGCAGGCGGTCCGATTTCGTGCGCCCCGGGCACCTGTATCCTCTCATGGCCAAGGAAGGAGGCGTTCTTCGCCGCGCCGGCCACACGGAAGCGGCGGTCGACCTGAGCCGGCTGGCCGGGCTGAAACCCGCCGGGGTGCTCATCGAGATCCTGGACACAAGCGGCGACCGCGCTCCCCGCGAGCGTCTCTACGAGCTAGCCAAGAAGTTCGGCCTGGAGATCATCACCATCGAGGACCTGATCCGCTACCGCCGCCGCATGGAGAAGCTCGTGTACCGGCTGGCCGAGGCGAATCTCCCCACCAAGTACGGCCCGAGCCGGGTGATCCTCTACGGCGTGAAGTACGAGAACCAAGAGCCGGTGGCATTGGTGCTGGGCGATCCGGCGGGACTCGCCGGGCCCCGCGTGCCCTTGGTGCGGCTGCACTCGTCCTGTTTCACCGGCGACTTGTTGGCTTCGCTCCGCTGCGACTGCGGCGACCAGCTCCACCTGGCGCTGGAAATGATCCGCGCAGAAGGGGCCGGCGTGCTCGTTTACCTGCAGCAGGAGGGCCGCGGCATCGGCCTGGCCGAGAAGATCAAGGCCTACGGCCTCCAAGACAAGGGGCTCGATACGGTCGACGCCAATCTGGCCCTGGGGCACCCGGTCGACAGCCGGGACTACGGGATCGGCATCCAGATCCTCAAAGACCTGGGCCTGTCCACGGTCCGCCTGCTGACGAACAATCCCAAGAAGACCGACGCCTTCATTTACGGCGGGTTCGACCTCACGGTGGTCGACCAGGTGCCGATCGTCGGCCCGATCCACGAGCACAACGCCCGCTACATCGCCACGAAGCGCGACAAGATGGGGCATCACCTGCCCGCGGATCTCTGAACGGCAGCCAAAGGGACATCTCCATGAGCGAACTGCTTTACGGCGTCATTCACGGCAAAACCATTGAGCTGGAACAAGACCCAGGGCTTGAAGACGGGCGGCGCGTGCAGGTGATTCTGCAGGTCAAGAGGCTTCCCGGCCCGCCGCCGGGCTGGTACCCCGGTTGCACCGAAACGGCCGCGGGGATGCTGGCCGACGTTCCCGGTTGGGACGAGGATCTGGAGGAGATCCTTGCTGAACGGAAGCGGCACACCCGCCGCGAGGTGGAGGAATGAGCTTCCTCCTGGACACCGACATCTGCTCGCGCATCGGCCGGCCGGAATGTTGGGGTATCCGAAAAGCCCCGACCCACGGTCCCCGCGAATGCTCAAGAGAGCGTTCCGCTACTGCTTCGCCTGGTCGAGGGCCTCTTGGAGGCGGGATTTCGGCTGGACCCCGACGAAGCGGTCGACGACCTCTCCGCCCTTGAAAATCATCAGGGTGGGAATGCTGTTCACCGCGTAAGAGGCGGCGAGATTCGGGCTCTCGTCGACGTTGACTTTCGCCACCTTGATCTCGCCCGCGTTCGCCTTGGCCAACTCCTCGACTAGCGGGGCAATCGCGCGGCAAGGGGAGCACCACGGCGCCCAGAAGTCCACCAACACCGGCTGGAGGGACTGGAGGACCTCGGCGGCGAAATTGCCTTCGGACAGTTCCGGAAGATTGGCCATCAGATCGATCTCCTGCGGCAAAGAATCAAAGAATCCCTGAAGGTAGCACAGGCTTCCAGCCTATGAATGGAACAAGGCAAACAAGATGCCCGCCCTATCGTATGGTTCTCCGAGCAAACCTGGCAAAACGGCAGAGCCAAGCACCTTGGGAAGGAGGGGCCCCCTGCCGCAGGCTCCCTATTATAGGGACCGGGTGCCCGGGGTCAACGAACTCAAACCCCCGTCTGAGAGCCTTCTGTCGCAGGCATGAGTTGCCCAAGAGTGGCCCGGAGCTGCTTCATCGTGATCGGCATCGAGAGGACCACGCGGTGGTTGGCCGTATTGGCCCTCCGTTTCCAGCCTTGCTGGAAATCGTCGAGGAGGAGAACCGCGGGGATCGCCTGGGTGGGCTCTTCGTCGGCGAGCCGGTTGAACGTCGCGAGGGCCGCCTCTCCGAGCTGCTGGGCATTAAAAAGAACGCACTGGGCGACGTGCGGCTCCTTGCGGAGCCTTTCCAGCGCCCGCTGGGGATCGCTGGTCAGGAGCACGCGGTAGCCGCCCTTCTTGAGCCCGTCGCGAAAGATGTCCTGCAAACGGGTGTTCGACTCGACCACCATGATTGCCTGCCGCTCCCGCGGCTCTTCGCCGGCATCAGCGTGTTCGGCGGGGGACTCCGGGCTGCCGTTGCCCTCCTTGGCGTCCTGGACGAGGCGATGGGCGGCGAGTTCCAGGTCGGTCAACATCTCTCCGGGAGTCTGGTAGCGGCGGTAAGGATCCAGGGACA
Source organism: uncultured Planctomycetaceae bacterium (assembly GCA_964354135.1). Lineage (GTDB taxonomy): Bacteria > Planctomycetota > Planctomycetia > Pirellulales > Thermoguttaceae > CAYGZA01. The sequence goes on along the minus strand of CAYGZA010000005.1, from coordinate 29,914 downwards.
TCGCCTTCTGGGCCACGAAGCTGACGTAGTGCGGCAACGTGGGGGCCACCTTCTGGATCGGAGTCACGTCGGTGAAACGGCTCTTGCTCAATCGCTGGATGCGGTCCTTGCACTCCATTAGAGGGGGGGTTCCCGTGAGCAAGTGATAGTACATGCAGCCGGCGAAGTACACGTCGCTTCGGGTATCGTCCTTCCGGACGCCGGTGGCCCGTTCCAGCGCCGCGTAGTCGATCGCCCGCGTGTTCGGAAGGTCGATGTCCAACTCCGCCGCTAACAGATCCTCCATCGCGGCCAGGCCGAAATCGACCAGCTTGGCCTGCCCGCGGCTGGAGATCAGCACGTTGCTCATTTTAAGGTCGCGGTGGGTCACGGCGCGCTCGAAGGCGTACTGGAGTCCCCGGCTGACGTCGGTCATGACCTGGGTGGCTTCCAGGGGGCGCAGGACCCTGCGGATCTTGGAGAATTCCCGCAGGTTCTGGCCTTCCACGAATTCCATCGCGAAGAAGTGCATGTTCCGCGCGGAATACACCTCGTAGATGGGGACGATGTTCGGGTGGCGGAGCGTGCGTCCCAGCTCGCCTTCGCGGACGAAGAGCCCGTACTGCACGGGATTGTCGCTGAAGCGGTTCCGCAGGACCTTGAGGGCCACGACCTGAGCGGTCTCGGCGTGTACGGCGCGGAAGACCCGGGCAAAAGTGCCCGTTCCCACCAAGTAAAGGGCCTTGTAGTTGCCGAAGAAGAAGCCGCTCCGCTCTCCCTTCAGCAGGCGGTCCAACTGGTAGTTGGTCATGTACTCCCGGCGAACGAGCAGTTGGAGAAGATCGTCCGGAGTGGCAGACCGGCTCCCCAGGGCCGCCCAAATCTCCTGCAACTGGATTTCGTTCAAGAGCCGGAGGTCGAGCGCCCGCTGCGCTATGGATTCAGCGGTAGGTCGGCCCATGCCGCGAACACTCCCACACGTGCAAGATTAGCTCAGCGAGCCCCGCCGGCAGCCCCTCAGACGCTGAACTCGCCACATGCCCTTAGATGCCCGCTTTATCGTATGCCAGCGTAACGGGAACCGCAATGGTTACGGTGTTTGTTCCAATTGGCGGCGGTAGTCGTCGCGTTCCCGCCGCGTGGCCTCCAGATCGAAGACGAGGTACTTCATGTCCAGGCGGAGTTGGCCCAGGGCGTCTTGCACCAGGCCGAGGATCCGGCGGCGGCGCTTGGTGCCCTCGATGACCCGGTACATCAGGGGATCGATCCGTTGGCGGAGTTCGAGGGGGATCTGCTGGATGGCCGCGGCCAGTTCGGAGATGTCGGCTGGGACTTCCTGGGTTTCCGGCTTCGCGACTCGGGGCTGCTCGCTCATAGGTGTCGTCTCCAAAGGGGGCGGGACTGTTGCCAACCGAATGCACTTGTCGTGCCGAAGGCCGCCACGCCCTGCGAAGCACCGTAAGTCTCGACCGGAGAACGACTTGATGAGTCTGCCGTGAAGTCCTTCCCCAGTCCATGTTGCCTGGAAACCGCACGTTTGGTCTGGATTTCGGTCGCAAATCCTGATACAAGCTACTGTTACGGCAAGATAGTCCCGCACTCGACCTGGTTGCTTTTCGGCCACAGTGATGTGTGGTTTTGCGTCACGGCTTGGCCTTCCTGTGATCCTTGCGGCCGCCTGGGGCCTCGGTGGGCCGGCGTGGTCCCAGCCGACGGCATGGTACGAGGGTTTCGAGGGCCCAGAGGTCAGTTGGAAGCTCGTCGGCGGCAACGCCCAGTACCGGGTAGATCTCCATCAGCGGCTACGGGGGGAAGCCCATACCGGAGACGGGTGTGAGCGCCTGAGAGTCACCGGCGCCGGCGGCACCGAGGTGTATTTCGGCCACGAGGTCGGCCACCCTCGGGTGATCGACGACCTCCTGCCCACCGTTTGGGTTAGGGCGGATCGGCCGGGGATGCAATTGGCGGCCCAGGTGGTCTTGCCGCGGAGCCGCGACCCGCGGACCGGCGCCCCGGTCTCCACGCTCCTGCAAGGCACGAGCTACACGACGGTCGGCCGCTGGCAGCAGCTTCGCCTGGAAGGCATTCCCCGGCTGCTGGATCGCAAGACGCCGCTCTTGCGGACCCAGCTCGGCCCAGGGCTCGATCCCAGGGAGGCGTATGTCGAGCGGGTTCTATTGAACGTCTATGGGGGCCCGGGCGCGACCAACCTGTGGATCGACGACCTGGACCTGGCCGGCTACGTCGGCCCGCCTCCGGGGAGTACGGAGCCGCCGGTTCGGGCCCCGGTTCCCGACTGGTGGGCGCCCGCTGTGGCTCCGGCCACGGTCGAATCACCAGAGCCAGCCCAGGCGGCAGGCCGTGGGCCCGAGCCGACTCACCGCGTGAAGGTGATAGGTTCGGCCCTGACGATCAACGGCCGCCCGCTCTTCCCGCGCGTGATTCAGCATCAGGGGGAGCCGTTCGCCTGGCTCAAGCAACTCCGGTTCAACGCGGTTTGGCTACCGCGGATCCCAACCGCCGAGATGCTCCAGGAAGCCGATCGCCTAAAGCTGTGGCTGGTTTGTCCGCCGCCACGACGGCCCGAGTGGATGCCCCCGGAAGGGGCAAAGGCACCGGTTCCGGAGATCGGACCGGAGTATGACCGCGTGCTGGCGTGGGATCTGGGGAGCGGACTCGGGAGCCGGCAACTCCCAGCCATCGAGCATTGGGCCGAGCAGGTCCGCACTGCCGACCGGAGGCAAAGCGGCCGCCCGCTGGTCTGCCGGCCGACGGGCGAACTGCGGGCGTACAGCCGCAGCGTCCAGTTTCTCATCTTGGGCCGGGACCCGCTGGGGAGCAGCCTGGAGTTGAGCCACTACGACACCTGGCTGCGGCAGCGGCCCCGGCTGGCCCGCCCGGGCACGCCGGTTTGGACCTCAATCCCGACGCAGCCGGCCGAGGGGCTGCAACAACAATGGTCGGCCCTAGGGCATGCCGGCGGACTGTCGGCCCTGCCCAGTGAACAGGTCCGGCTGCTGGTCTACACCGCAATCGCGGCGGGGAGCCGCGGCCTGGTGTTCGAGTCCCGCTCGCCGCTCAGCGCCTCGGACCCGGACACGCGCCAGCGGGCGCTCACCGCCGAGCTGTTGAACCTTGAGATCGATCTCGCGGAACCCTGGGCGGCGGCCGGCAGCCTGGTCGACGCGGTCCCCGGAAGCGAACCGGGCATCGTCGCTGCGGAACTCCAGGCCGAGCGGGCCCGACTGCTGGTCGCCGTCTGGTCCGCCCCGCGCTCCCAGCACGTTGCCGGTCAAGCGGCCGGTCGCGGCGTATCGTTCGTTGTCCCGGGCGTCCCCGAGTCCTGTGAGGCGTATCAACTCCTGCCCGGCGGCGTGCCCCCGCTTGTCTATAAGCGCGTTGCCCTCGGCATGCGAGTTACGTTGGACGAGTTCGGGCTGACGGGTCTGGTCCTCTTGACCCAGGACCCGCGCGCCATGACCGAGCTGACCCGGCGGGCAGGCGAGATCGGCAAGCGGGCGGCGGAAGTCCAGCGGGAGCTGGCCTGGACGAAGCTCCAGACGGTTGCCGAGGTTTCCAAGCAGATTTCGTCTCGGATCGGGCCGGTCCCTCAGGCGGCGGAATGGATGACCCAGGCGCGCCGCAACCTCCAGCAGTGCGACGCCCTGTTGGCCGCCCGGGATGCCGCCAACGCCTACGTCTACGCCGACCGGGCCATGCGATCGCTCCGGCTCCTGGAGAGGGCCCAGTGGGACCGGGCCGTCGCCCCGCTCCGCTCGCCCGTCGTCAGCCCCGCCGCGGTCTTCTATCAGACCCTCCCCGCGCACTTCGCGCTGGCTGCGAGGATCACCGGTTCCCAACCGAGCGGAAATCTCCTGCCGGGAGGGGATTTTGAAGACGTGGCGGGTATGTTCCAGTCCGGGTGGCAGCACGTCCAGCACGCGACGCCGGGCATCGAGAGCACCGGCGACCTGACGCCAGCGGCGGCGCACTCGGGTCGCTTCGGGCTGCGGCTGGAGGCAAGGCCCGCTCCCTCGACGCAGGCGCCCGCCTTGGTCGAATCGCCGCCGGTGTGGCTCGTCAGCCCTTCGGTGGCGGTCGAGGCGGGACAACTGCTGCGGATTCAAGGCTGGGTGCAGGTCCCCAAGCCGATCACGGGGAGCGTGGACGGAGTGATGATTGTCGACTCGCTGGCCGGGGAGCCGCTGGCGGAACGGGTTTATCGTACCGCGGGCTGGGAGCGATTCGCACTCTATCGCGTGGCGCCGCGGGCCGGTCCGATGTCGGTTGCCTTCGTTTTGACCGGCCTTGGGGAGGTGTGGTTGGATGACGTCACCATCGAGCCGCTCTTGCCGGGCGGCGCGGCCCCCGCGGTGGCAGCCAAAGGGGCGAGGGGCGGGGGGCGAGAGACCAGGGGCGAGTAAGGCCGACTACGATCCAAGGAGAGTCCGGTGCGTGAGATTACATGCTCCGAAGAGACCCCGCGGCGAGGCTTTCTCAAGCAGATGGCTGCCGGGGCCTTCTTCCACAACGACGACATGGCCCTGGCCTGCCACCCTGCGCCTGGAGATCCCTTGCCCGTGCCCCCTGGTCTCCAAGGAGGCGGGCAACCTCGACGCGATGTTCTATCTCTCGGACCCGAAGCACTGCATGGTGTAGGCTTCGCGTGGGCCGTTTCGTTTGTCCGGCTCGGCAGGGGCCTCGCCCTCCGGGAATCGTGAACCGCATTTGGGCGTTCGGCGATCGCGTCACGCCCGCGCAGCCAGTTCTTCGTCGGCCGTTTCTCGGACTTGGGCCGCCTCGGCCGGGCGGATCTCCCGCAGCGATCCGATGCTGAGGATCTCCGGCCAGATCCTGGTGGCGCCCAACACGACCAGAATGGTCCCGATGCCGCCGCCCACCACCGAGATCACCGGCCCGAAGAGCCAGGCGGTGAACCCCGATTCCAGGCCGCCGAGGTCGTTGGAGGCCACGATGAAGATGCCGTTGACCGCGGAGACGCGGCCGCGCATTGCGTCGGGGGTGAGCATCTGCACCAGGGTGTGCCGCACGACCACACTGATGTTGTCCAGGGCCCCGATGAAGAACATCATCCCCAGCGAAAGCCAGAACCACGAGGAGAGCCCGAAAACGATCGTCGCCGCCCCGAAGCCGGCGACCGCCCAGAGCATGGTCCGCCCCGCCCGGCGCATGGGCGGCAGATGGGTCAAGAGGACGGCCATGGTCACCGCCCCGACGGCCTCGGCGGAGCGGAGGAAACCGACGCCCTCGGGTCCGACGCTCAAGATGTCCTCGGCGAAGACCGGCAGCAGATAAGTTGCCCCGCCGAAAAGCACGGCGAACAGGTCGAGCGTGATCGTCGCCAGGATGAGCTTGGTCTTCCAAACGAAGCGGATTCCCGCGGCCACGCTTTCCAAGGAGATCGATTCTGCCACGCGCTCGACTGCCCGGCAGCGGACCCCCGCGATCGCCGCCAAGGAAAGCAAACGGCAGACGGCGACCATGGCGAACGCGGCGGGGGCATCCCCCACGCGGACCATCAACCCGCCCACGGCGGGCCCTGTCATCGAGGCGATCTGGAACACCGAGCTGTTCCAGGTGACCGCGTTGGCGAAGAGCCCCGGCCCGACGAGTTGCGGCAACAGAGCGGCCCGCGACGGGCTCCCCAACGCCTGGCTGATCGCCGTGGCCCCCAATAGCAGATAGAGCCACCCGACTGAGGCCTGCCGCAGCGTCGCCAACGTGAGGCCGATCGAGGTGAGCGTGCCGAGCGCCAGCATGACCATCATCACGCGGCGGCGGTCGAAGCGGTCAGCGATCTGCCCGCCGGCAATCGCCAAGAGGATCACCGGCAATGCCTGGACCAGCCCCACCCAGCCGAGAGACAACGGGTCGCGGGTCCGCGCATAGATGTGGACCCCCACCGCCACGTTCTCGGCCATCTTGCCGAAGGTCAGCAAGAACCAACTGGTCGCGTAAAGGCGGAAAGGGCTACTCCGCCAGACGGCGTAGGGATCGGTCTCGGGGGAACCGGCGACAGCCTCGGGCTGGCAGGCCGTCGAGTCGTCCGGCGGATGAGGGCCTTGGCCGGGACCGTGTGGCTGCGGGCCCGGATTCCACTCAGGAGAGGGGGAGCTGTCGCTGTCGGGCATGGTCACGTGCGCAAAGACTGCGGAATGCCCCATTATGGCGGTCCGTCAGTGACCGGGCAAGGTTGATGGGTTTTGCGGGATTGGGGGCTTGACAGGTTGAAACTACCCTGGTAGTATTACCGCAGTAGTCTTCTCAGGAGATTCAAGGCGATGGAAAAGCGGCCACTCCACAGACTGGGAGACCTTCAGTTGAGGATCATGAAGGCTCTCTGGAAGTCCGGGCCCCTGAGCGTCGCCGAGGTGCAGGCGGAGCTGGGCGGCTCGCCGCTGGCGTATACCACGGTGGCCACGATGCTGCGTAAGATGGAGGCGCGGGGCCTGGTGCGGCACGAGGACCAAGGGCGGCGGTTCCTCTACCAGCCGGTGGTCACGGCCGAGGAAGTCGGCCGGGGCAGCACCGCGGACCTCGTCGATCGTCTCTTTGAAGGGAGCCTGGCCGACGCCGTAAGCCACCTCTTGGAAACCCGCGAGGTCAGCCCCGAGGAGCTCGCGCGGCTGGAACGATTGATCGAGCAACACAAGAAGCGGCATTAAGCCAACAGCGCGGGGGCCGTATGCAGAGTCACTTTGCGTGGAACTACGTCTGGTGGGAGTCGATCTTGGTGCTGGCCGCAGGCGCCGGATTGATGGTCCTGGCGGCGGCGGCGGTCACCCGGCTGATTCGCCCGGCCGTCTGGCAGCGCACGATGTGGCAGGCGGCGACCGCCGCGCTCCTGGGGCTGGTCCTCGCCGAAGCGATGGGTGTCGCTCCGGCGTTGGTCGGATGGCTCCGTGCCGTTTGGCCCCAGGCAGTCTCGCAGGCAATTGACGTCGATCCGGCAAGCCCGGAACGACCGGCGCCGGCTCCCCTGGCATTGGCGGTGACCCCCAGAGTATCAAGCGTGGTCGTAGAGCCGCCTCCCGCTGTTCCGGCGGAGGGCCCGTCGCCATCCGTGCCGCCGCGCGAGGCGCGGATTGCGGTGTCGTCGGCCGAGGCGGCCGGGACGGCAGGGATCGAAGCCCTAGAGCAACCGCTTGAGCAACCCAATCCCCTTCCACCATCCGAGACGACCGGGATGAGCGGCGGCGACAGCGCGGCCGAGGTGGAATCCGACGCAGCCGCCGGAGCCCCCGGCGTCCCCGGTGGCTGGCTCGGAGCGATCTGGGCAATGGGAAGCCTGCTGGTCTTGGGTCGGATCGCCTGGTCTCGGTGGTCGCTGCACCGTTTTCGCGGCCGCCGCGTTTCCGCCGACGACCACGTCGTCCGCCCCTGGCTGGACGGCCTCTCGCGGGGGCTGGGAATCCGCCGGCCGGTCCGCCTGCTGGAGGCGTCCGGGCTGAGCGTGCCGGTGGCTTATGGAATCGTGCGGCCGACGGTCGTCGTGCCGGAGGCATTCTGGATCGATTTCGGCCGCGAGGAACAGCAAAGCATGTTGGCCCACGAGCTGGCGCATCTGGCCGCCCGCGACCCGTTCTGGCATCTCCTGGCCGAAGTGGTCTGCGCGGTGCTGTGGTGGCATCCGGCCGTTTGGTGGTCGCGGGGCCGGCTTCGGGCGACGGGTGAAACGGCCGCCGACGAGGCCAGCCTGCTGGTCCCCGGCGGGCCGGAGGCCCTGGCCTGCTGCCTCGTCGCGCTCGGACGCCGCTTGGTCCGCCCCCGGCGTTTGGGTTGGCTTTCCTTCGGCGGGGCAGGGTTTCGCTCCCATCTGGGGCGCCGCGTGGAGCGGTTGTTGAGTCTTCGGGCTGGCGGGTGCCGGGCGCCGGCGCGGGGCGGGCTGACGGCCGCCCGAATCGTTCTTCCCACGGCATTGGTTGTGGCTTCGGTTCTCTCGACCGCCTGGGCCCGTTCCCAGGCACCCTATTTAGAAGGAGAAACGACGATGAGTGTGTGGAAAAACTCATGGCGGCATTCGCTAGCCGCGATGGTGTTGGCGGCGTGGTGGGCCCCGGCTCCGGCCCCCGCCGAGGACCCCAAGCCCCCGGAGCACAAGCCCCCGGTTGCGCACAAGGAGCCGGTCAAGCACGAAGTCCGCGTGATGGTGCAGCAAGCCGAGGGCAAGCCGCACGTCGTGGTAATGGAGATGCGCAATCCGCAGTTGCGCGAGCTGCTCCAGCACCGCCGCGAGCTGGAAGAGAAGGTTGGCGACCTGAAGGCCAGAGTCAAATCTCTGAAACCCGACCAGGACGCAGAGGCCCGCGAAATCACGGAGAAGATCCAGAATCTCCAGCGCGAGATCCGCGAGATTGCCGGCAAGCTTCCGCCGCAGGTGCGGGAGGGCCGCGTGAAGGAGCTAGGCCCCGAGGGGAGGATCGTGGTCGAGGTCGCCGGCCCGGGAGGGGCAGGCATGGTCATTCACGGCCTGCCGCCCGAGGAGCGCGAGCGGCTCCAGCAGAAGATCGGGGAGCTCGATAGGAAGGCCCGCGAGCTGAAGGAGGCCGGCAAGCATGACGAGGCCGGCCGCGTGCAGCGGGAGGCGGAGGAGTTGCGCCGCAGAATGGGCGCCACCGACCGTCTCGACGCACCGCCGATGATGGGCGGCATGATGGGGATGGGCATGGGAGCGGGCATGATGGCGCCGCACCCGGTGGCGCCCATTCCGCCGGAAGAACGCGAGCGGCTCGAAAAGCTGCTTGGGGAATTGGACAGGAAGATCCAAGATCTCAAGGCGGCCGGCAAACACGATGAGGCGGAGCGCGTCCGGCGGGAAGGAGAAGAGATCAAGCGGCGGCTCGCCGGGCCGCCGATGATGGGAGGAATGATGGGGCACGGCATGAGTATGGGTATGGGCATGGGCATGGGTGGAGCGCACCAGCCCCAACCGCCCCTGGATCCCAAGGAGCGCGAGCGGCGCATGAAGCACCTGAAGGAGGCCGTGGAGAACCTGCGGGCGGCGAACCTGCCCGACATGGCCGAGCGGCTGGCGAGGGAAGGCGAGGCGATGATCCAAGGCCGGCCGATGCCTCCCGGACCGATGGGTTTTGGCGGCGGTATGGGTGGCGGCTTTGGAATGCCCGGGATGGCGCCGGGGATGGGGCCGATGATGCCGGGAGGCGGACCGCCTCCGGGACCGGCGATGGCGCAGCAGTCGGGTCCTGGCCCCGGTGGCCCGGGGATGCCCGGCGTGGGACCCCCTCAGCCTCTGGCGCCTCTGGCCGGTCCTCCCGACCAGGCCACCAGGGAGCTGCGCGAGCAGATTAACGGCCTTCAGCGGCAGATCGAGGAACTCCGCCAGATGATCCAGAGGAGCCCCGACCGACCCGGGCCGGCACCCGAGCGCGATCGCAGGCCGGATGAACGCGAGCGCAAGGCGCCCGTACGCGAACGCAGGGCTCCCGAACGCGAGCCGGAGCCGCGACGGTGAAACCCGGCAAAGCCCGGAGCGGTGCGTCGCGATGTGCCGCTGCGGGGCGAGCCGGACCACCAACGGCGTGTTCCGTTGAAACCCCCGAAGCCCACGGGCCCTAGCCCGTGGGCTTTGCATTTGCACATCCCTTTGCCGCGTTGCACTTTGGCGCGTGAAGCAGAGTGCAATTGCGCTGGCGCCAACTCGTAACATCGTCTGGCGCGCCGATCGCGTCTTGCCGGGGTGTTGACGGGCCCCGGGAGGGCCGTAGATTGGTGGCTGACGATGGGACGAGAGATGAATCCCCAATGATGAATGTCACGGAGAGGAGCCGAGATGCGAGGGGTATTCCGGCACGAGTTCGACGTGACCGAGGCCGCCGTGGATCGGAACGGGCACGTCAATAACGTCCAGTACGTCCGGTGGATGCAGGACGCGGCGGTGCTTCACTCCGAAGCGGCGGGGTGTACTCGGGCCACGGACGCTCTGGGGGCAACCTGGGTCGCACGCAGCCATTGGATCGAGTACCTCCGGCCCGCCTTTGCCGGGGATCGGATCGTCGTCCTGACGTGGGTATCCAACTTCCGGAAGGTCCGCTCGCTCCGCAAGTATCGATTCGTGCGGTTGGCCGACGACGCGGTCTTGGCCGAAGGAGAAACCGACTGGGTTTTCGTAGACGCCCAGAGCGGGCGCCCGCGGGCCATCCCCGGGAGCGTCTCCGGGGCGTTCGACGTAGTGCCGGAGGATAAGAAACCGCAGATGAACGCCGATGAACACGGATAAGGGGAGTGTCCCTCTCACCCCATCTGCGTCCATCCGCGTTCATCCGCGGTTTCAGTCCCGCCCGATACAGCAGGTTCATCTGCGGTTTCAATGTCGCCCGATGCAGTAGACGTGTCTCTCGGCGCGGAGGAAGATCCGGCCCTCGGCCAGCGCCGGCGAGACCCCGGGGCACGGCTCGCCCAGCGCGGCGGTGAGCATGTCTTTGTCTTTCGGCTCGGACGCCGTGGCGGGGACCGCGGCTCGGGGGGGCGCTCCGGTGGGTTGTGGTCCGGCCTGAAAGGGCGGTTCCCGGTAGACCGCGCGAACCGGTATAATAACAATCTCTTGGCTGGGGGCGGCAGAGGCTCTCGCGATTGGAGCAGCCGATGGAAGCGTTCATACTCTACGATTGCAGTTTGGCCCGCCGTGCGCTCGGGCGGCGGTGCACCAACCTGAGAGAGCTGTTGGAGGCGGTCCGGTCCGTGTCCGACGCGGTGCTCGAACACCACATGATGCGCTGCGCGCTGGAGGACCACTTCGACCTCTACGAGTTTCCCAACGATCTGGCCCGCTGGTGCTGGGACGCACTGGCGGACCACGTGCTGGGCGAGCAGCTCGGGCTGGTGGATCCCTATCAGCACGAGTCGATGGACCGGTTGCGTGCGAAGTTGATCGACGTGATCGAGGGGCGGCTTTGGGAGCTCGATCGGGTACCGTGGTGCCGGCCTGGGCTGGAGCTGCACCTGGTGGAATCGCAGTTGACGGCCTACGATACCGGGGAGCACATCCCGACCCCCGCGGCACTGGCTGAGACGATCCCACGGATGTCGCGGCGGTCCCTGTTCTTCCACGTCCACGAGGCGTGCCGGCGGCGGAGAACCGACGATTTCTCGGCCTGGATCGAGGGCCGCGGCGCCGATCCGGCGCTGGTGGCCAGTCTCCGCGCAATCGACTTCTATTTCCTCAATCTGAACCAGTTGCGCGAGGAGCTGGTGGAAGTCTTCCGGCAATACTCGCCCGAGCGCCAGTTGTCAGGGAGGTAACGCGATGCAACTGCTCGACCGGTACGAAGAGGTTGTCGGTCACCGGGAGGTGCAGCAGCTTCGGCAGTTGGCCGCTCCCCTCGCGGGGAAACGGATCGTCCAGGTCAACTCGACGGCTACCGGGGGCGGCGTGGCTGAGATCTTGGGCTGGATGATCCCCCTGATGAATGAGCTCGGCTTGAACGTCGGCTGGGAGGTGATCCAAGGGCCGCCGGAGTTTTACCAGGTCACCAAGGCGTTTCACAACGGCTTGCAGGGCCTGCCGGTTTCGCTCCGACGGAAGGATTTCGACCTCCACTACGAGGTCAATCGGGAGAATGCGGAGCGGCTGAACCTGGAGGCGGATGTCGTTTTCGTCCACGATCCGCAGCCGATTTACCTGCCTCGATTCACGCCGCCGGGGCAGGTGCGTTGCTGGCTTTGGCGATGCCACATCGACGCGTCCCGCCCCGACCGCGCGATCTGGAAGCACGTCGAAGGAGCCATCCCGGACTACCACGCGACGGTTTTCTCCATGGCCGCGTTCACCCGCCCGCTGCCGCGGCCGATGTTCTTGATTCCCCCTTCGATCGATCCCCTCTCCGACAAGAACTGCCAGGTGCCGGAATCGGAGCGGTTGGAGACCTTGAACCGCCTGGGCATCGACCCGGAACGTCCCATGCTCCTTCAGGTCTCCCGGTTCGACCGCTTTAAGGACCCGTTGGGCGTGATCGAGGCGTACCGCCTGGTGAAGCCGTACCACCGGGAGCTGCAATTGGTGCTGGCCGGAGGGCCCGCCGACGACGACCCGGAAGGGGCCGAGGTCTTCCGCGAGGTGATGGAGCGGGCAGGCGACGACAAGGACGTCAAGGTGCTCATGCTTCCGCCCGACTCGCACCGCATGATCAACGTCTTGCAGCGTTCGGCGATCATCGTGCTGCAGAAATCGATCAAGGAGGGTTTCGGGCTCACGGTGACCGAAGCCTTGTGGAAGTCCAAGCCGGTCATCGGCGGGGCCTGCGGGGGGATCACGCTCCAGGTACACGACTACAACACGGGCTTCCTGGTCCATTCGCCGGCAGGGGCCGCCTACCGCATCCGCTGGTTGTTGCGCTACGCCGCCAAACGCCAGCGAATGGGCCAGACCGGCCACGATTTTGTCCGCGAGCATTTCCTGCTGACCCGTCACATCCGGGACTACCTGACCGTCTTGCACTGCCTCGAAGAGCCGGATGGGCCGGCGACGGTGAAATGATCCGGGGTCTCGGGTCCCGGCAGGTACTAGGGGAATGAACGTTGCTTGTCGGCATGAAAGGAGCCAGTCATGCCCTGGACGAAAGATCGCCTGGAGAGCTTGGCCAGGGAGCGGTTTGCCAACGCCAAGCTGGTGGCCGTGGCCAACCGCGAGCCGTATATCCACGTGTTCGACGGTGACGAGATCCGCGTGCAGATGCCGGCCAGCGGTCTGGCCACGGCGTTGGATCCGGTGATGCGGGCGTGCGGGGGCGTCTGGGTGGCCCACGGCAGCGGCGACGCCGACCGGACGGTCACCGACGAGCGGGGCAGGATCCCCGTACCACCCGGCGAGCCGAAGTACACTTTGCGGCGCGTTTGGCTGAGCAAGGAGGAGGAGGACGGGTACTACTACGGGTTTTCCAACGAGGCGCTGTGGCCGCTTTGTCACATCGCCTACACCCGGCCGCAGTTCGAGAAATCCGATTGGGAGCAGTACCGCCGTGTGAATCAGAAGTTTGCCGACGCGGTGCTGGAGGAAGTCGGCCATGAGCCGGCGCTGGTCTTCGTTCAGGACTATCACTTTGCCCTGTTGCCGCGGATGCTCAAGAACGCCCGGCCCGACCTGGTCGTCGCGCAGTTCTGGCACATTCCGTGGCCAAACCGCGAGGCGTTCCGCGTCTGCCCGTGGCACGACGAGATCCTCGACGGCCTGTTGGGAAACGATCTCCTGGCCTTCCACCTCCAGTATCACTGCAACAACTTCCTCGATACGGTGGACCGGGGGATCGAATCCCGGGTGGATTACGAGCACTTCTCGGTCACCCGCGGCGGACTGACAACCCTGGTCCGCCCGCAGCCGATCAGCGTGGACCCGGAAAGGGTGGCCGCCCAGCTCCCTTCAGATATCCCGCGGGAGGAACGGCGGATTCGCAACCGCCTGCGGCTGCGCGACGAGTCGATTCTCGTGGGCGCCGACCGGGTGGACTACACGAAGGGGCTTCCGGAGCGTTTTCGCGCCGTGGAGCGACTTCTGTTGCTTCACCCGGAGTTGAAAGGGAAGTTCGTCCTGGTGCAGATCGGCGCCCCCAGCCGCGTGCACATCCCGGCCTACCGCCGGCTCAACGACGAACTCGACGCCCTGGCCGACGAGATCAACTGGCGCCACGGCAATGGGTCCTGGAGGCCGATTCTCTTTCGCCACCGGCACCATTCCCCGGAGGAAATCTACGCCCTCAATCGCATCGCTGCCGCGTGTGTCGTCAGTTCCCTGCACGATGGGATGAACCTGGTGGCCAAGGAGTTCGTGGCCTCGCGGACCGACGGACGCGGCGTGTTGGTGCTGTCGAAGTTCACCGGCGCGGCCCGGGAGCTCACCGACGCCGTGCTCGTCAACCCGTATGCCATCGACGAATTCGCCGAGGCGCTGTACCGGGCCTTGACCATGCCGGTGGAGGAGCAGGAATCTCGAATGGAGCGCATGCGGCAGCAGTTGGAAGACAACAACGTCTACCGCTGGGCCGGGATGCTCCTTTCCATGGTGGGGAAACTTGCCGCCGGTCGGCAAACGTCGGAGACGCCCGCGTGATCGAGTCGACGCACCTGATCCTGCAATGGCTCCGGACCGCCCGCCGACGCGGGCAGACCCTTTTCCTCCTGTTCGATTACGACGGGACGCTCGTGCCGATTTGCGAGCACCCGGACTTGGCCGTGCTGCCGCCCACGACGCGGGATGCCTTGAATTCCCTTGCCGGCGAGCCCGGCGTGCGGCTCGGCATCATCAGCGGCCGCGCCCTGGCAAACCTCAAGCAGATGGTGGAGATTGCGGGGATCGACTACGCGGGTACCAACGGGCTGGAGCTGGAATTCTCTGAAGTGGCAGTACAACATCCCCAGGCGGGAAGGATGATCGCCCGCATCGAGCAGCTCAAGGACGAGTTGCAGCGAGTGGCATCGCCCTACGAAGGGGCCTGGATTGAAGTCAAGCCCTTCGGCCTGACCGTCCACTACCGGCAGGTCGTGGAGGAGCGGGTCGGTGAACTCAAGGCATCACTGCAAAAGTCCTTGGAATCGCTGGCGGAGGGATTCCGCGTCTTGCCCGGACCGATGGCCGTGGAGATCGTCCCCGATCTGGGCTGGAGCAAGGGGACGGCGGTTCGCATCATGATTGGACGGGCGGGGGACCCGGCCACCGTAGCGTGCTACTTCGGGGACCACGCCAACGACGCCGATGCCTTTGAGGCGGTGACGGCTCTGGGCGGGCTCTCGGTTGGCGTCGGGGACTCGGCGCCCGGGTGCGCCCGCTTCCGACTTGAGGATTCGCAAGCGTTGGGTGCTTTGCTCGACCAACTGCTTGTAGGAATCCGCAGCGAAGCGGCGTGATTTCAGGGTACGACCCCTTCGCGCTTCCAGGCAGTTGCATTGCCCCGCGCGGGCCGGTAAGCTTTGGGCTGTCGAGCCGAAGATACCCTTTTCGGAGGTCACGAGCAATGCGTACGACGGTTATATTGGGTTTGGCGGCAGGTTTCATCTTGGCGGCGGGCCCCGCGTGGGGCGAAAAACCGGCGGCCAAGAAGGCCGCGGTGGCGGATTCGGTCAAGTTCGTCGCGCACCGGCTGGGCAAGTTCCGCTCGGAGGCATGCGGCGTGGCCGATTTCAATAAGGACGGCAAGCTCGACATCGTCGCCGGGCCCTACGTCTATCTCGCCCCGGACTGGAAGGCCCACAAGATCCGCACGCTCGAGGGCGAGGTGGACGAGCAGGGCAAGGGCTACTACAAGGACTTCATGAACGTGCCGCTGGACTGCGACGGCGATGGCCGGATCGACGTGGTCAACTGCCACTGGTGGGGCGTGGCCGAGTGGTTTCGCAACGTCGGCTTCGGCGGCCAGGAGTGGCCCCGCACGATCATCGAGAAGAGCGACAAGCTCAACTTCGAGTGCGGCGACGCCGTGGACTTCGACGGCGACGGCAAGGCCGACGAGATCTTCCCGCACGTCCAGGGCACGTGGTGGTACGAGGCCGGCAAGCTTCCGGACGGCAAGCGGGGGCTGGTGAAGTACGTGATCTCCGAGCGGACCATGGCGCACGGCGGCGGTGCGGGGGACATCAACGGCGACGGCCGGCCTGACGCCCTCCGTCCCGACGGCTGGTTCGAGGCCCCGGCCGACCCCCGCCACGGCAAGTGGGTCGAGCACCCTTGGGCCCTCGGCGGCAAGGACGGCAAGGTCGATCACACGCCGCAGATCCTGGTCTACGACGTCAACGGCGACGGGCTGGCCGACGTCGTCACCAGCTCCGCCCACGGCTACGGCATCTTCTGGTACGAGCAGACCCGCCAGGGCGGCAAGATCGGCTGGAAGCAGCACACGATCGACGACACGTGGACCCAGGCCCACAGCCTCACGCTGGCCGACCTGGACGGCGACGGCGACCTGGAGCTGGTGACC
Organism: uncultured Planctomycetaceae bacterium; assembly: GCA_964354135.1. Lineage (GTDB taxonomy): Bacteria > Planctomycetota > Planctomycetia > Pirellulales > Thermoguttaceae > CAYGZA01. Next base: position 13,994 of record CAYGZA010000005.1, on the reverse strand, counting down.
GGCAAGCGTTTCATGGCCCACAACGGCGGCGACCCGGACGAATACGGTCCGCTGGGCGTTTATTGGTACGACCTGAAGCGCGGCCCTGAGGCGGCCTGGACCAAGCACGTGATTTCGTACAACGAGGGGATCGGCTCGGGAATGAACGTTCCGGTTGTGGATCTCGACGGCGACGGGGACCTCGACATCGTCGTGACCGGCAAGTGGGGCGGGCCGGTGTGGTTTGAGAACAAGGCGAAGTGAGGGGTTAGGGGCTAGGGTTCAGAGCCGGGCCGTGCCGGCCGGGGCTAGGTTCAGGGTTCAGGAGGAGCGATCAGCTTTCAGCAGTCAGCTATCAGCTTTGAAGACTCGCTTCGCTGACGGCTGATAGCCGAAAGCTGATAGCCGATAGCCGCGTTTTGCGTCTTCCGCAACCGTCAGAGCAAGGAGAATCCGCCATGGGGAAGTGTGAAACCTGTGCGTCTACCTGCAGTTGTCCGATGATGAGGCTTGGCCGCCGGGAGTTCATGACTTCGGTCGGCTTGGGGGCATCGGCCCTCGCCATGAAGGTGGGCCTGTTGGATTTCGCCTCCACGGTCGTGGCCGACGAGCCGAAACTGGCCGGCAAGCCCAAGGTGCTGGCGGCCTTCCTCCGGCCGAAGACCAAGGAAGCATACTGGATGAGTTGGCCCGGCCACACCTACGACATCGAGGGGTCGCAGGCCATGTACACCAAGCTGATGACGGACGCCGCGGGCCAGCTCGGCGTCCGGCTGGAAGTGATCCAGGAGCCGCTCGACGGCGCCCCGGCGGTCAACGGACTGTTGGAACAACTCAAGAAGGACCCGCCGGACGGCGTGATCGTCACGCTGATGCACATGGGCTGGTGGGGACACATCAACAACTTCGTCAAGCAAAAGGGCGACCTGCCCGCGATCGTCTTCGCGCCGATGGGCGTAGCCTTCACCGGCCACCTGGGAGCAACGCGCGACGCCCCCAAGACCTTCGTGGCCTCCACCCAGGACGTCAACTGGCTGGCCCAGGCGGTGCGGATGTTCCGCACGCAGTGGGTGATGAAGAACACGCGGCTCTGCGTGCTGGCCGGCGACAAGACCCGCGACCAGGTCCTGCCGACCGTCGGCACCACGCTCCACTACATCCCGCGGGAGCGGTGGCCTCAGGAGTTCGACAAGGCCGAGACCGTCGGCGAGATGCGGCAGATCGCCGAGTACTACTCGAAGGAGGCCAAGAAGATCGTCGAGCCGAAGCCCGAGGACGTATTGAACGCGGCCAAGAACTACGTGATCGCCAAGCGGATCATGGCCGCCGAAAACTGCCAAGGGATTTCCATGGACTGCCTCGGGCTGGTTTCCGTCAAGCGGATCCCTTGCCCGCCGTGCATCGCCTGGTCGCGGCTCTTGGACGAAGGGGGCGTCGGCTGCTGCGAGGCGGCGATGATGTCCGGGATTTCGCTCCTGTTGAGCGCCCAGTTGGTCGGCCGCCCCGGGTTCATGCAGGACCCCGTGCCCAACACGGTCACGGGCAGCTTCATGGGCGCCCACTGCACCTCGCCGACGAAGCTGGCCGGCTTCGACAAGCCGCACGAGCCGTTTCTCTTGCGCAACCACTCCGAATCCGGGATGGGCGCGGTGCCGCAGGTCCTCTGGCCCCTGGGCCAGGACGCGACGGTCATGCAGTTCACCGGCCCGGACAACATCATCCTCGGGACGGGCAAGGTGATCGGCAACATCGACACGCCTCCGTCCGGCGGCTGCCGCACCTCGGTGGACCTGGACATGAACAACGTGGCCGATTCCCGCGACGTCAAGGGCTTCCACCAGTTGTTCCTCCTCGGCAAGCTGGACCACCACTTCAGGGCCTACGGCCAACTGGCCGGGATCAAGGTACAGCCGATTGCGTAGGCAGGCTGAGGGGCGAGAGACGAGCGTTCAGAGCCGGGCCGTGCCGGCCCGGTCAGGGTTCAGGAGGAGCGATCGGCTTTCAGCAGTCAGCTATCAGCTTTGAAGACTCGCTTCGCTGACGGCTGACGGCTGATAGCTGATAGCTCACGCACCGGTGGGTCTTCGCTCCGCCCGATCCCGCGCGAGCGACACGGCAAAACCCCGACTATGATCCAGCGCTTGTGGGAACTCGCCCGGGTGTTTGCCAAGCTGGGGAGCATCAGCTTCGGCGGGCCGGCGGCCCACGTCGCCCTGATGGAAGACGAAGTGGTCAAGCGCCGCGAGTGGCTTACCCGCGAGCACTTCCTCGACCTCTTGGGCGCCACGCACCTCATTCCCGGACCGAACGCCGTGGAGATGGCGGCGCACGTGGGGTACTTGCGGGCGGGGTTGGCGGGGCTTGTGGTGGCGGGCGCGGCCTTCACGCTCCCCGCCGCAATCATCACCGCCGCCCTGGCCTGGGCCTACGTGACCTACGGGGCGCTGGCCGAGGTCGAGCCTTTCTTGCGGGGGATCAAGCCGGCGGTCCTGGCGATCATCTTTGCCGCCGTCTGCCGCCTGGCAGCCACGGCGATCCGGAACTGGCAGCTTGCGGCCATCGGGGTGGGCGTGGCGGCGGCCTCGCTGGCGGGGCTCCACGAGATCGGCACGCTCCTGGTCGGCAGCCTCCTGGGCGCCGTCTTCCTCCGCTGGTCGCAGCGGGCCGACAACCCGCCGGGCGGCGTGGCGGCCGGGCTCCTGGCCGGATTGACCGCAACGGGCGCCTGCAAGGGTGCGGCCGCGGCGCCGGTCCTCGCGGCGGTGCCCTGGGCCCTTTGCGCCGCCGCCCCGGTTGCGGTCCCGCTCTGGCAGCTTGCCCTCTACTTCCTCCAGATCGGCGCGGTGCTCTACGGGAGCGGGTACGTGCTGGTCGCGTACCTGCAAGGCGGGCTGGTGGACGGCCTCGGATGGCTCACCCAGCGGCAGTTGATCGACGCGGTCGCCGCGGGCCAGGTGACCCCCGGGCCGCTTATCTCCACCGCCACGTTCGCCGGCTACATCGTCGGCCACGAGCGCGGGCCGGGCGGCGGGCTGGGGGCAGCGGCGGCCACCGCGGCGATCATCCTGCCGGGACTCGTTCTGGTGGCGGCCGTCAACCCGCTCATTCCCAGGCTCCGCCGCTGGCCTTGGGCGGCGCGCTTCCTGGACGCCGTGAACGCCGCCTCCGTGGGGCTCACCGCTGCGGTCACCGTGAGACTCGCGCAAACCGCGCTGGTGCTTCAAGATGGACGGCCGTGGCTCTTCGACCTGCCGATCTATTGCACCGGGCAGCCGTGGCTGATCGACGGGCGGGGCTGCCTGATCGCCCTCTTGGCCGCGGCGGCGTTCTTCGGCCGGCGGCTTCCGGCCGTGTGGATCGTGCTCGGCGGGGCAATCCTCGGGCGGCTCCTGTACTGAACGGCCGATCGGGGTTCGGGACGCCCGGAAAGGCGAACCGCGAGAGCGAGCCGGGAGGGCAAACCGAGGGACCGAGCCGGGAGGGTGAAGCTCCTGCTGAGCCGCAGCGACTCAACCTTCATCGGTCTTCGAGCAGGAATTCCCCGTCAAGACCGCGTCTGGACTTCCGAAGTCTTAAAGACTTCGGAAGTCTCTTTGGCTCTGAAGCAGGCAAGATGCCTGCCCTACTTCGACGTCAGGTTGAAGTCCAAGTTGCCGTCTTTGGTCTTGTCGCCCGTGACTTCAACCTCCGGCGGGTTCTGTTGATACTTCGGAGGAATGGGATTGGCAATCTTGGGAGCGATGTCGCTGGAGGGGTCCGACGGTGGCCCGATGGGGGCGAACCGGACCTCGTGCTTCCCAACGACGGCCCCTGCCTTCCTCGAGACATCGACGAGCATGAGGGTATACTTCCCCTCGCTGTCGGTCTTGCCGGTAGAACCCGGGCCCGGATCGGCCTTTGTGCCGGCGGCGACCGGCTGGAACGTGACGGCGATCTCGGGCAGGGCCTTGCCGTCCAGCGTGACCTTGCCGGAAACGGGAACAACCTTGAAACCTCCTCCTCCCTTGCCGCAGCCGGCCACCACGAGGCAACCCAATGCCAAGACGGCACAGAAGGTGGCGATCCTCGCCCTGCGTTGCCGCGTCTTTCTAGCAATCATCCTGACTTCCTCCCAATGGTAAAGCGGGTCGAGCGGAGCGAAGACCCACCGGTTCGTGAGATATCAGCTTTCAGCTATCAGCCATCAGCGAAACAAGTCTCCAAAGCTGATAACTGACTGCTGAAAGCTTCTTCTGAACCCAGACCGGGCCGACACGGCCCGGCTCTGAACCCTGAACCCTGAACCCTTCCTTACGGTACCTGCACCTGCTCCTTGCCGCCGACCGTGCCCAGGCCGAAGTAAATGACCGTATTGATGTTGCGGGTGACGAACTTCACGGCCCCGTCGCACATAGCAAAGTTCATCCCGTTCGGGTGCATGCTGGCAAAGCCCCGCTTGCAGGGCTGGTCGGCGTTGTTGCCGGGTAGCGATGCACACAGGTCATAGTCCGGGAGCATCGTCCGCGATTCCCGGTTCGTGTGGCCGAGCACATAAGTCGTGTAGGAGTACGCCCAGAAGGTCCCTCGACGCGAAGTCGTGACCGTGGCATACTCGCCGACGGCGAAGGTATTGGAGGTCCCGTCCCAGATGGTCCCCATGGTCTCCGGGTCCCTGAGGCCGCAGGTGCCGGACACCCCCAGCCCGGTGACCGGCGTGTCGATGGTGTGCAGGAGCCCCTTCTGACGTTCGCTGGGACGACTGGCGGCAGGAATGGCACACCATTCGGAGTTGTCGAAGTTCTCAGGGTGAACGCGCTGCGCGCCCGCCACGCCGCGGTAGGAGCTGTGCTGGTAGATGAGGCCGCGGTCATTGCCCGGTCCGCTCGCCGGAACCTCGGCACGCAGCCGGTTGGGGTCCGAGGGGCAGTTGTAGATCGCCACGATCTGCCTGCGGAAGTTGCTCTGCACGGTCCCGGTGTCCTCGTTGAAGAGGTTCGGGTTGTACTGCATGAACAGTGGCTGCAAGTCGAGCTGGGGCAGGATGGCAATGGCCCAGTTGGTGAAACTCAGCGTGCCGCAGCAGTTCCCCAGGGTAATGTTGCCGGGCGGGAAGGTCTTCACCGCGTCGTGGTACGTCTGCAGACCAATGATAATCTGGTGCAGGCTGTTGGAGCACTGGGAGCGGCGGGCCGCCTCCCGCGCGGCCTGCACGGCGGGCAACAGCAGGGCGATCAGGATGCCGATGATCGCGATGACGACGAGAAGCTCTACAAGGGTGAAACCATGCCTACGGTACGAGTGCATAAACAATTCCCCCAGATGGGCATCGATGGACTAAACCCCGCGATCTTGACCCTCCCCCCTGTGGGGTCGGGGTAAATCTCACTTCTCCGCGCGAGCGAAACCGAGACACGAGACAGCAAAAACACGCCACCGTCACGCACACAGCAGCGCCGGGTTAATATAATCCGCTTTGCGGGCCCCAGCAAGAGTCTGGTGCAGAAAAGCTTAGCTTTTTCGCCCGGGCCGAGGCCGCGGCCCCGGCGGCCGGCGCGGCCCGGTGTTTACGGAGTGCAACGCCTCCCGGGCCGGGGGCTGCCGACTCCGCGGCCAGGCACGGTGCGACTGCCAGGCGCCGGACGCGGCGGTCGTTAGTGCCACCGTGATTCGGGAAGTCCCGGGTGTGGTGTGCCACTGCTTCGCACGAAGCAGCGCCGGCGGCAAATCCTTGGCACTGCTTGCCTTACGGCAGAGTGTGTCCGGAAATCCGGCCCGGCATGAAAGGGCCGAATCGCGAGCCAGTAGGACGGGCGTCACGCCCCGTCCACGAAGTTCGCTACAACCGGCGGGAGCGGCGGGACGCCGGTCCCACTGAATTCCCGGATACCGTCTGCCTTGCGGCAAGCAGTGGCACGCCGCCCCCCTTGAGTGGTGGTCGCACAACGTCTGCCACCTCAATTCGGAAGCATGGGCCCAGCGCGCCCAAAGGTATGGGTCGGCACGCCGAGGGCTTGACACCGGTAGGCCGTCAGGGTAATCGGGAGGGATTCCGGATGGGGACAGCCCCCTTATCGCCGCGCGAAAACTGGGACAGTCTCCGGGTACCACGGGGCAATGGCAACCACCAGGAGCATTCATCATGTCGATAACGCGTAGGGAATTCATCAGGCATACGACGGCCGCTGCGGCGGCGATCGGGCTGCCGATGGTCGCCTCGTCGAAGGTTTTGGGGGCCAACGACGAGATCCGCATGGGCGTGGTGGGGCTGGGCGTCCGCGGTTCGGGCTCCCACATCCCCGAGTTCTCCGCGATGAAGGGGGTGAGCATCGTAGCGGTCAGCGACCCCGACAAGGCCCGGCTCGGCCCCGTGGCCAGCCAACTGGAGAAGAAGCTCGGCCGCAAGGTGGGCCAGCACCAGGACATGCGGCACATGTTCGACCGCAAGGAACTCGACGCCATCTCGAACGCCACGATGAACTACTGGCACGCCCTGAGCACCATCTGGGCCTGCCAGCGGGGCAAGCACGTGTACGTCGAAAAGCCCCTCTCGCACTACATCTGGGAAGGCCGTCAGATGGTCAACGCCGCGCGGAAGTACAAGCGGCTGGTGCAGGTCGGCACGCAGTACCGCTCCGTCAAAGGCTACGAAGACATGGCCAGTTGGCTCAAAGACGGCAACCTCGGCCGCATCCAGTTCGTCACCTGCGTGGCCAACAAGCTCCGTGCGCCGATCGGAAAGCGGAGTGAGCCGTTGCCGGTTCCGGATACGCTGGACTACGACCTGTGGTGCGGACCGGCGGTCAAGGTGCCCGTTTATCGCAACCAGTTTCAGTACGATTGCAGCTTCGACTGGAACATGGGCGACGGCGAATCGTGCAACCAGGGCGTCCACGAGGTGGACGTGGCCCGGTGGATTCTCGGTTATAACACCCTGCCGCGGCGGACGATGAGCATCGGCGGGCGGTTCTTCGTCAATGACGCGGGCAACGTGCCCAACACGCAGATCATCTATTACGACTATCCCGAGGTGCCGATCCTCTACGAGCTCCACAACCTGCCGAAGGCCAAGGAGTTCCTCGTTCCCAGCGATTCCACAAAGTACGCAAGCAGGAACATGCCCAACCACCGCGGCATGGCGACCGGCGTCTCCGTGCAGTGCGAGGGGGGCTATACGCTGGCCACGACCGCCTACGACAAGAGCGGCAAGCAGGTCAAGTCGTTCGGCCGCGCGGAGAACCATTTCGCCAACTTCATCAAGGCCCTGCGGAGCGGCAAGCAGGAGGACCTCAACGCCGACGTGCTGGAGGGGCACATCTCCACCTCGATCTGCCACGTGGGGAACATCTCCTACCGCGTGGGAGCGGCGGCCCCGGTCGAGTCGCAGCGCAAGCTGGTCGGCGACCTCCCATGCTGGAAGGACATGTTCGAGCGGTACCTCAAGTACCTCGACGACATCGGGGAAGACCCGAACACTTCGACGCTCGGCCGGGTCCTGGAGATCGACTCCGAGCGGGAGTGCATCAAGAACAACGACGAGGCGAACAAGATCGTCAAGGGGTTTTATCGGGAGCCCTACGTGGTGCCGGATCTGTCTGGGGGAAAGGATGAGGGATGAGGGATGAAGGGCCAAGTGTCAGTAATACGAGGTCACCCCCGTTTGGTGTTTGAAGCCGTATTTCGTGGGTTGCCGGACCGCGTTTTTCGCCTCGAAACCTCCTCAGAACCGGGTGAAGGAGCTTTCGACGCGAAAAACGCTGACTACCTCTGATGACAGCACGCATACGCATTCTGGCAGTATAGGGCCGACCTCGTATTACTGACACTTGGCCGATGAAGGATGAAGGAGCAGGGACGTATTCACTGTTGGCTATCGCTGGGAGGTTGCACTCGACCGCTGATAGCTGATAGCTGAAAGCCGATAGCTTTCGATCTGGCCGTGCGAAGCGGGGCCGCGCTAGGAAGGATTACCGCGTGAAGCTGCAATTTCTCGGGGCCAATCGCCAGGTCACCGGATCGCGATACTACCTGGAGGCCGGGAACGCCAAGATCCTCATCGATTGCGGGATGTTCCAGGAGCGGGACTACCTGGACCGCAACTGGGAGCCCAGCCCGATCCCGGCCAAGGAAATCGACGCCCTGGTGCTCACCCATGCCCACCTGGACCACTGCGGCCTGGTTCCGCGGCTGGTCGGCGAGGGTTTTCGCGGCCCGATTTACGCGACCCCCGCGTCGGCCGACCTGGCGGAGCTGGTCCTCCGCGACGCGGCGGAAATCCAGATGGAAGACGTGGCCTTCAAGCAGAAGCGGCACCGCAAGGAAGGCCGCCGCGGAAAGCACCCGGAAACTCCCCTCTTCACCCCCAAGGACGTCGAGCGCAGCCTGCCGCTTTTCGAGAGGGTGGCCTACGGGCAGGCGATCGGCGTCGATGGCGGCGTCCAGCTTACTTTCCACGACGCCGGGCACATCCTCGGCTCGTCGATCGTGGATCTGGCGGTCCGCGAGGGGGACGAGCCTCGCCGCTTGCTCTTCTCCGGCGACCTGGGCCAGTGGGGGAGGCCGATCCTTCGCGATCCCACGCTCGTGGAGCAGGCCGACTTCGTCGTCGTCGAGTCGACCTACGGCGACCGCGAGCACGACCACCGCGAGGCCGCCGAGTCGCAGTTGGCCGACGTGGTCCGCCGCACCGTCGCCGCGGGCGGGAACGTGGTGATCCCCACTTTCGCCGTCGAGCGGGCCCAGGAACTCATCTACCACATCAGCCGGCTCATGGAAGGGGAGCGGATTCCCCACGTGCCGGTCTTCCTCGACAGCCCGATGGCCGTCGAAGCGACCGCCATCTTCGAGCGGCACCGCGAGTGCTACGACGACGAGACCCGGCAGCTCCTCGACTCCGGCCGGCAGCCGCTCCGCTTTCCCGGCCTCAGGATGGTCCGCTCCGTGGCGGAATCCAAGGAGATCAACGACCTGCGCAAGCCGGCGATCATCATGGCCGGATCGGGGATGTGTACGCACGGGCGGATCAAGCACCACCTGGTCCACAACATCACGCGGCCGGAGTGTACCATCCTCTTTCCCGGCTACCAGGCCCGCGGCACGCTCGGCCGCCAAATTCTCGAGGGCAATCCCCACGTGCGGATCCATGGGCGCGAGTGGCGGGTCCGCGCCCGGATTGAAGAGCTGCACGGGCTATCGGGCCACGCGGACCACACCACCCTGCTCCGCTGGCTGGGGGCGCTGGCGACCCCGCCGCGGCGCCTGTTCATCACGCACGGCGAAGAGGAGACCTCGCTGGGCTTCGCCGAGGAGATCCGGAAGACCCTCGGCTGGCAGGTCTCCGTGCCGGAGTACCAGGAGGTGGTGGAGTTGAACGGGGCCGCGTGATTGCGGCGTCGCTACTTCGGGTCCATGCGCTCGCAGTCGGCCGGGATGTCGGGGACGAAGACCTTGGGGTCGATGTCAACGCCCCACTGGAAATCGTAAGCCCTAAAGTGAGCCGTTCCTTCTTGAAAGCCGGTCAGCAGGCCGCGCCCGGCCTCAAGTTCCGCTTCGACCCCCACCGGGAGCGAAGTCTCAACGTCGATCCAGAGACGCGCGGCGGCGCTCTTGACGGGAAACAAGGGAAACCCCTGTCGGAAGCGGGACACCACGTCCCAGATCGAGTCTCGCGACATCTCGAAACCCTCCACCTCGCGGCCGTCCCGTTCAGAGCGGCCGAGGTGGGTGCAGCCCTTGTGGGTGAGCAGCTTGACGAGTCCTTGCGGGCTAAGGTCGTCGCTCAAGGCGGCCAGGTCGTCGTTCAAGGGCAGATCCAGGTATCTCTTGAGGGCGGGGAACACCACCACAACGCGTTTTTCCTTCTTGAGAAAATAGGCGGCATACAGGAGTTCCCCGTTGGCGTTGTAGTGTTTCTCTACCGACCCAAGCCCGGCGGAGATGTACTTGACGGCGTCGCCGGCCAGCGACGGCTGGTCTTCGCCCTGCGGGTAGAAGACTCGCTTTTCGCGATGAACCAACGACTTGAAAGCCTGCGTCTTCTCGACCACCTCGGCCAAGACGACGCCGTGGTTGCCGAGTGACGGGCCGAATAGGAGTACCGCGGCGGCCACGACAGCGACGGCAATCGAGCCGGCGGCCGCGTAGCGAGCTGCTTTGCTGGTCATGACTGTCCTCCATAAGGATCGCGGTTTCAGGGCGCCGGCCCGGTCCAGCTCCGCGAGCATCTTCTCGCGCGCCGCGGTTCTGAACTCGGGGCTGGCGCGGTGATTCAGTTGTTTGACGAGCTGTTCCATGTCATCAACGGGTTTCATGAGACACCTCGCCGTGCAACAATGTCCGAAGTTTGTCCAGGCCGTAGCGGTAGCGGCTTTGGACCGTCTTGAGCGACACGCTCTGCACGCCGGCGATCTCCCTAAACTTGATGTCCCCGTGCAGGCGCAGGACGATCACCTCGCGCTGCTCGTAAGGCAGCTTGTCGAGCGCCAGTTGCAGTTGCCGTTGCTGCTCCTTTTCGATCGCGGTCTCCAACGGTCCCTTATCGCGGTCGTCCAAGGCGTCGCAGTCGGGCAAGGCCGCGGTCGCGCGGCACTGGCGGCGACGGATCACGTCGCGGGCACGGTTCGCCGTACACGTGGCCAAGTAGGACTTGAGACTACCCGTCAGGCGGAACGTTGCCGCGCTAAGAGCGAAGTTGACAAACACGTCCTGGACCACGTCTTCCGCCAGGCCGACGTCCCCCAGCAAACTGGCCGCCAGGGTCAGGAGGTCATCGAGGTAGGTCTCGTAGACCTGGCAGAACGCCCGGCGGTCGCCGCGCCGGCACCGTGCCGCAAGCCGCTTATCCCTGTGCATTTACGTCTCGCGCAGCCTCGAAGCTTCGATCGCTAGCCACAGATAGAACGCACGACGAGCCGCGTTTGCTCTAAATCTCCGCTGAGGTGGGGCTCGCTCCCCTCGTTCGAGCCTGCACCCTCCTGACGCAGCCCAAGTCGTTTGAGCGGTCAATCCGCAAGCAGCTCGTCAATGAACTCCCGCAGCGTGGCCTCCGGGAACAGGCAGAAGGCGTATTCGCGCCACGAGAGGACCTTTTCCGCCTGGATGGCCTGCGAGATCCGGGCATGATCGAGGAGCAGGCGTTCCCGCTCCTGAGCGACCCATGGCTGAAGCTCGCGATTGATGCGGCGAAACTCAATCCAGCGGGTCCTGGCGTTCTCGGGCGTTTGGGGCGTTTCGATCCAGTGTCGCTTCGCCGCGATCAATCCGGCGAGGTCCTCGCAGCGGCCGCTGCGCGCGGCCTGCACCGCCGCCTTCTCGGGATGCCAGGTCAACTCCCGCAGGCGCCGGGCAATGGCCTGCAAGTCCTCGGGTTTCCCGGGCTGATGCGCGACCGGGAGGTGCAGCGTCGCCGAGACGACGAGGTACCCCGGCGGCCGCACGCCGAAGAACCGCTCGACCACGGCGTCGGTCACCTGGTCGTACTTTGCCCCCCCGATTCCGTGGATGAACAAGTCTCCGAGCAGCAGCCGGGCAAAGAGGGTCGTGATCAACGCCCGGGAGCGGATCCGCACCGGGCCGCCAGCCAACTCGACGAGCCGGTCGGCCGCCGCGCGCACGTCGCCCTCGCCGGCCAGCGGTAGCCGAATCTCCACCGCCTCGCGGTCGGAGAGGACGAGTTGCCGGCCGTCACGCCGCACGAAGAGGCGCCGCCGCCGCGGGTCTTCTCGGGTCCAGACCCAGTACGGGGCCTCGTGCCACGGCCCCTCAACCGCCAAGTCGGGCATCGGGTGCGCCGTCGAGCGGATGCGGTGCAGCCGCCGGTACTCGTGAAGCGTCTCGTTGTGAATCGCCAGGAACCGCGGCAGCTCGGCCAGCAAGCAGGCCGTAAAGTGGGCGAATGCCCGCATCCGGCAGACGTGGCTTTGGGGTATTTCCAGGGTATCGAGCCCGAAGCGGCCCTCCAGCTCGTGCCGCGACTGCGCCAGGCAGGTCCCCAGGTTGTCGGTCTCGGCCATCCGCGCCACCGCCAGCGGCCACCACCGGCGGATGATCGGCTCCGGCACCAGCGGGGCGATCTGGGCCGCGACCCGCTCGCCGAAGGTGGAGAAGGTCGCCGGGTCGAGAATTCGCCGCTCCTCGTACGGCAGCACCGGCCCCGGCTCGTCCAGCGGCTCCGGGGCGGTCTGCGGCTCGGCGGCCGATCCGCCGGGAACACGCAGCGCGTGGGTCTTCATCGTGTCGCTGTCGACCACGAGGTTGACGGCCACGGCGCCGTGCTCTCGGGCAACGGACCCCAGGGCGAAGTTCTTCAGCCACACGCCCGGGTGAAACAATTGCGGCTGGTGCCCGGCGAGAAAGACCTTCGCCTTGGGTGGCATGGCGTCGCTTGCGTCGCCATGTGCGTCAGAGGACATGCCCACGCTTCGCGAGGGCATGCCACCCGACAAGGCTGCGCCACCCGAGGAAACGTCCCGGTACGTCGAGGTATACCGGATCGCCTCAGAGAGCAGCTCCTCGCGGGCTTGTGCGGCCAGTTCGGACCAAGAGACGCCGTGGAAGTCGTAGGAGAGCCGGCGCCGGTCTTCCCGGTTGGCCGCTGTCAGGGCGGCGACTTCGCCGAACGGAGGTTCCACCAGGGCGGTGCGGTTCTCTTGGGGCGCGCGGAGCCGGCGGTAGTGAAGGGGGCTGGGACCGGATGTCATGCCACCTGCTCTCGGCTCGGCTCGTAGGACGGATTGGAAATCCGTCCTACCTCATCCAGCGGGACTCCGGCAGAGAAACGCCTGCTGCGGGCCAGGCTGCGATTGAAGACCTCGCGGTAAACGGCCAGGCGGACCGCCGCGTCGTCCAGGGCCCCGCCGAACGACCGGGCCTCGTCGAGGTAGATAAGCGGCACGGGCAGCTCAACGATCTTCAGGCCCAGGTCCGCGGCCTGGACCCAGAACTCCAGCGGCATGGCGTAGCCCGGCTCGGTGATCTCGATCTTGGCGAGCATCGGCACGCGGTAGGCCTTGAAGCCGCAGAAGGCGTCGGTCAGGTGGAGGCCGAGCCGGTGGTTCACTTCGGCCGTGATCATGCGGTTGATGCGATAGCGCTCCACCGGCGGCCGGCTGTCGCTGGGGAAGCGTTCCAGGTAGCGGCTGCCGGAGACCACGTCGGCCTCTGCGTCGAGGAGGGCTCGGACGAATTGCGGGATCCGCCGCGGCTCGTGCTGACCGTCGCAGTCGATTGTCACCAGCACGTCGTACCCGCCGCGGAGGGCAAAATCGAACGCCGAGACCAGGGCCGCCCCGTAGCCGCGGTTCGTCGGGTGGCGGACCATGCGGACGTCGCGCCGTGCGGACAGAATGTCGGAGGTGCCGTCGGTCGAGCCGTCGTCCACGACCAGCACTTCCTCGCTGTAGCGCCGGGCCTCGTCCAGGACCGGCGCCACCTGGCTGGCCTCGTTGTAGACGGGCAGGGCGGTCAAGGTTTTCGTCGGCATGACCTCATTGTAAGCCCGGCGGGGGATGCGTAAAGGGCCGGCGACCGAAGTCCAGCAGGGGCCAGATGTTACGAGCAATCCGCATCTCCGGGCTCCTTCCGCGCCGGGTGGCATGCTCCTATACCGCGACGCGCGGCATGCTCTCACGCCGCGATGGGTGGCATGCTCTCACGCCGCACAAGCGGCGGGTGAGCATGTCCCGCCGCCCATGCCCACCCACGGCTTCGCCGTGTGAGGGCATGCCACCCAACCGTTCCCCAGGGCGTTGCCCTGGGCTGTCGAATCGAAGCCCTTCGGGCTTCACGGGGACGCATGAGCGAGACGCGCCGGCAAAGGTTGTTTGGCTATCCTGAAAGGCATAGAATCGGTTCCCTGAGCATAGCAGAACTGCCCTGGGGTCCTGCCTGCGCATACTAACCCTTCCTGTTGACAGTCAGTGCGGCAAGAACACCGTTAGCCCACCACTCGGATGTCCGGCCACATGACGAAGCAATTCTCGGTTCTTAACTGGAGTTTTGCAAACTCAGGCTAACCGGAGTCTGGCAACCACATGGTCGTA